>DASXIE010000120.1:0-10793 GCA_036498165.1 Caulobacteraceae bacterium | reverse complement strand
CGAGAACTCGACGCCGCCGCCACACGACTCATAGAGGACGGCTTGGCCGCCTGGGGCGGAGAAGGGGCCGAGCGGGCCCTGATTGTTCGCGGCCGCGCCAATCTGTTGACCGATCCGGAGACCGCCGCCGACCTGGAACGGGTGCGCATGCTGTTCGACGATCTCGAACGCAAGGAACAGCTGATCGACCTCCTGGACGGCGTCCGCGGCGCCCAGGGCGTGCGGATTTTCATCGGGGCGGAGACGCGCCTCTTCTCGCTGTCGGGTTCCGCCCTGATCGCCGCCCCCTATATGTCCGGCAGGCAGAAGGTGCTCGGCGCGATCGGGGTGATCGGTCCGGCGCGGTTGAATTATGCCCGGGTGATTCCTTTGGTGGACTATACCGCCCGCGCGCTTGGGCGCGTCATGGATGGCTGAAAGAGGACGGATGAAGGACGAGGACCTGCAAGACACTCGCCAGGACGGCGAAGATGAAGTCACCGCCGACGCGGGTGACATCGACGGGCTCCGCGCCGAATTGGCCGGCCTGAAGGACCAGGCTCTGCGATTCGCCGCCGAGGCGGAGAACACCCGTCGGCGGGCCGAGCGCGAGATCAACGACGCACGCGCCTACGCCATCCAGAAATTCGCCCGTGACCTCCTGGGCGTGGCGGACAACCTTTCTCGCGCCCTGGCCCATGCGCCCAAGGAAGGCGAGGAGACGCCGGCCCGCAGTCTCGCCGTCGGCCTGGAGATGACCCAGAAGGAATTGCTCTCGGCGTTCGAGCGCAATGGCCTCAAGCGCCTCTCGCCGGCAGCGGGGGAGAGGTTTGATCCGCACCGCCATCAGGCCATGACCGAGCAGACCTCGGCCGACGTGCCGCCCGGAACGGTTATCGAAGTGCTGCAGGATGGATACGAATTGTTCGGTCGCATCGTGCGGCCGGCCATGGTGGTGGTCGCCGCCCGCGATTCCACCGGGCCGTCTCCCCAGAGCGCGGCGGCGGGGGCGCCAGCCTGACGTAGCCACCTCTTCCTCGCGGCGACAAATCCGCTAGTGTCGCACTCCATTTTTCAACCGCCGCGCCCGGGGGACGATTCCGCGGCGAGGCGCCAGTTGTGGACGCAAAAATGAAGCTGACGATCGAACGGGCTGCGCTGCTGAAAGCCCTTGCTCACGTCCAGAGTGTCGTGGAGCGGCGCAACACGATTCCGATTCTCGGCAATGTCCTTCTATCGGCCGGCGACAACGGCCTGGCTTTCTCGGCCACGGATCTGGACATGGAAATCGCCGATGCGGCCCCGGCCCAGATCGAGACCGCCGGCCAGATCACGGCCCCGGCCCACACCCTCTACGAGATTGTCCGCAAGCTGCCCGAGGGCGCGGAAGTTTCGCTGAGCTTTTCAGGCGCCGATCCTCGCCTGGCGGTTCAGGCCGGTCGATACAAGGTGAATCTGCCCGTGCTGCCTGCCGGCGACTTCCCAGTGATGCCGTCCGAGGGCCTGTCGGGTTCAGTCAGCATCGAAACCACCGATCTCATACGACTCATCGACAAGACCCGCTTCGCGATTTCCACCGAAGAGACGCGCTACTATCTGACCGGCATCTATCTCCACACCGTGGTGCAGGACGGCCGCACATTGCTGCGCGCCGTGGCCACCGACGGTCACCGCCTGGCCCTGGCCGAGATGCCGGCCCCGGAAGGGGCGGCCGGCTCCGCCGGCGTCATCGTGCCGCGCAAGACCGTGCAGGAAGCCCGCCGCCTGCTCGAGGATGCTGGAGACAGCATCGACTTGCGGCTCAGCGCCCAGAAAATACGTTTCGACTTCGGCGGCGCCGCCCTCATTTCCAAAGTGATCGACGGATCCTTCCCCGACTACACTCGGGTGATTCCGCGCGAGAACCACCGGATCATGACCGTCGATAACGCCCTCTTCGCCGCCGCGGTGGACCGCGTCGCCACGATTTCCTCGGAAAAGAGCCGCTCTGTGAAACTGTCGGTGGAGTCCGGCCGGGTGGTCCTGACTGTGCGCAATATGGAGACCGGTCAGGCTGTCGAGGAACTGGAGGTCGATTACGACGGCGACCCGTTCGAGATCGGCTTCAACGCCCGCTACCTCATGGATGTCACCGCCCAGATCGCCGGCGAGACCACCGAGTTCCGTTTCGTTGATCGCGCCGCGGCCGCGACCCTGCTCGACCCAGTGCTGGTGCTCGATCCCACCGACGTGGGCGTGCAGTACGTGCTGATGCCGCTGCGCGCCTGAAGGACCCTTCCGCGAGCCCCATGCGATCGCGCCTTACGCGGATCTCGCTCGCCGATTTCCGTTCCTACGATCGGGTCGAACTCGAACTGGATGGCGCCAGCGCCTTCCTCTTCGGTCCCAACGGCGCGGGCAAGACAAATTTCCTCGAGGCGGTAAGCTTCTTCTCCCCTGGGCGAGGTTTGCGCGGCGCGGCCCTCGCCGAGGTCGGCCGCCGCCTTCCTGGTGAAAGCGAAGGGGCCGCCTGGGCGGTTTCGGCGGACGTGGCGGCCGGCGATGCCTCCATCCGGATCGGGACCGGCGTCGAGAGCGCCGAGGCGGCTCGACGGGTCGCGCGCGTCGCCGGCGAACCCGCTGCGGTGGCGGCCTTCGCCCAGCACCTGCGCCCAATCTGGCTGACGCCGGCCCACGATCGGCTGTTCCTCGATGGGGCGAGCGAGCGCCGCCGATTCCTGGACCGCCTGGTGTTCACCGCCGCTCCTGGCCACGCCTCAGACGTCGCCTCCTATGAGCGCGCCCAGCGGGAGCGCATGCGCCTGCTCACCGCCGGGCCGAGCGATCCGGCCTGGCTCGACGCCCTGGAAGCGCAAGCGGCGAGGGCCGGCGCTCGCGTGGCCGCGGCGCGAGCGCAGGCCGTCGCGGCGCTGGCCGGCGAAATCGGGGCCCGCGACGAAGGCGCCTTCCCGGCCGCCATCATTCGACTCACTGGCGAATGGGAACAACTCGCCGGGGACGGGATGGCTATCGATGAAATCGGGTCCCGCCTCTCGGCCGCCCTGGCCCAGTCTCGCAGCCGAGACGCCGCCGCCGGTCGCGCCCTCAGAGGTCCTCACCGCACCGATCTCACTGTCATGCATCGCCAGCAGGGCCGCCCCGCCGCCCAATGTTCGACCGGCGAACAGAAAGCCTTGATCCTCAATTTGATTTTGGCCCAGGCGGGTCGACTTTCCCGTGCAAATTCGGCGCCGAATCCTATATTATTACTGGATGAAGTGGCCGCACACCTCGATCAGGCGAGGCGGGCGGCTTTGTTCGACGAGATCGAGGCTCTGTCGCTTCAGGCCTTTCTTACGGGCACGGACGAAGCCCTGTTCGAAACACTCAAGGGACGCGCCCTTCGCGTCCGCGTCGACGCCTCTAATCTGACTGTCTTGGATCCATGAATGACTGACGAGACCTCGGAAGACTCCTCCCGCGACAATGACTACGGGGCTGACTCGATCAAGGTCCTCAAAGGCCTCGACGCGGTGCGCAAACGCCCGGGCATGTACATCGGCGACACCGATGACGGTTCTGGCCTTCACCACATGGTCTATGAGGTCGTCGACAACGCCATCGACGAGGCTCTGGCGGGCTATGCCCAGCGCGTCGAGGTCATTCTCAACGCCGATGGTTCCTGCACCGTCACCGACGACGGCCGCGGCATCCCCACCGATATCCATGAAGGGGAAGGGGTTTCGGCGGCCGAGGTCATCATGACCCAGCTCCACGCCGGCGGGAAGTTCGACCAGAACTCCTACAAGGTGTCCGGCGGCCTGCACGGGGTCGGCGTTTCGGTTGTCAACGCCCTGTCGGACTGGCTGCAGCTGAAGATCTACCGCGACGGCGAGACCCACGAGATGCGCTTCGAGGGCGGTGACACCGTCTCCGCGCTGCGCGTCACCGGCCCGGCTCCAAAGCGCGACAACGGCGAATATCTCACCGGCACCGTGGTCACATTCTTCCCCTCGCTGAACACCTTCGCGCACATCGATTTCGACCGTAAAACCCTCGAACATCGGCTGCGCGAACTCGCCTTCCTCAACTCCGGCGTGGTGATCTATTTCCGCGATCTGCGAGACGCGGAGCCGTTCGAGGAGGTGCTTCACTATGAGGGCGGCGTCGAGGCCTTCGTGCGCCACCTCGACAAGGCCAAGACGCCCCTGCTCAAGACGCCCCTGGTGATCCGCGGCCAACGAGAGAAGGTGGAGATCGATCTCTCCCTGTGGTGGAACGACGGCTACCACGAGACCATGCTGTGCTTCACCAACAACATCCCCCAGCGGGACGGGGGCACGCACCTTTCGGCTTTCCGCGCCGCCCTCACCCGGGTGATCACCGCCTATGCCGAAAGTTCCGGGGCCGCCCGCCGCGAGAAGGTCCAGGTCAGCGGCGAGGACGCTCGCGAAGGCCTCACCTGCGTGCTGTCGATCAAGGTTCCCGATCCGAAGTTCTCATCCCAGACCAAGGACAAGCTGGTCTCCTCCGAGGTGCGCCCGGCGGTGGAGGGCCTGGTTGGCGAGGGCCTCGCCGAATGGTTCGAGGAGCATCCCGCCGAAGCCAGGCTCATCGTCCAGAAGATCTCCGAGGCCGCCGCCGCGCGCGAAGCGGCCCGCAAGGCCCGCGAGCTTACCCGCCGCAAGTCGGCGCTGGACATCTCGTCCCTGCCCGGCAAACTCGCCGACTGTCAGGAGCGCGATCCGGCCAAGTCCGAAATCTTCCTGGTCGAGGGGGATTCCGCTGGCGGCTCGGCCAAGCAGGCCCGCAATCGCGAGAACCAGGCGGTGCTCCCCCTGCGCGGCAAGATCCTCAACGTCGAACGGGCCCGTTTCGACAAGATGCTGGGGTCCGAACAGATCGGCGCCCTGATCACCGCGCTTGGCGCCGGAATCGGCCGCGAGGATTTCGACATCGAGAAGATTCGCTACCACCGGATCGTGGTGATGACCGACGCCGATGTCGACGGCGCCCATATTCGCACCTTGCTGCTCACCTTCTTCTATCGCCAGATGCCCGAGGTGATCGAGCGAGGCTATCTCTATATCGCCCAGCCGCCGCTCTATAAGGCCAGCAAGGGCAAGTCCTCTCGCTATCTCAAGGACGACGCGGAGATGGAAGTCTTCCTGGTCGAGGAGGGTCTCGATGGGGCCGAGCTGGATCTGGCGTCGGGCGAGAGGATCACCGGCCGCGATCTCGCCCAACTCGCTCAGACGGCGCGTCAGGCCAAGGCCAACATCGAGCGGCTGTCGGCCCGCGCCCCGGCTTTCGCCGTCGAGCAGGCGGCCCTCTCCGGGCTGCTCGGCAATTCCAACGATCTGGTCGAAGCGGCCCGCCGGCTCGATCTGTATGCGGAGGAAGGCGCCGGGCCGTGGACGGGCGAGACCGCCCAGGGGGGCGGCTACCTCTTCCAGAGAGTCAAACGCGGGGTCTCGGAACACATCGTCCTGGATTCTTTGATGCTTCACTCAGCCGACGCCCGCCGCCTCGCCGAACGGGCCAGCAAGCTCGCGGAGACGTTTTCGGCCCCGGCCGTGTTCCGCCGGCGCGATCGCAGCCACCAGGTCCGCGGACCGCTGGATCTGGTCTCGGTGATCTACGACTCCGGGCGTCGCGGCCTCACCGTGCAGCGCTACAAGGGTCTTGGCGAGATGAATCCCGACCAGCTCTGGGAGACGACCCTGGACCACAACGCCCGAACCTTGCTGCAAGTGAAGGTCGACCACGCCGATGATGCCGACGACATGTTCACCCGCCTGATGGGCGACCTCGTTGAGCCGCGGCGCGAATTCATCCAGGAAAACGCCTTGGATGCGGCGGTGGACGTCTAGGAAAAACGCTCAGGCGGCGGCGCTCACCGCGGCGGCCGCCACGACCCCCAGCACCTGTTCGCCATAGCGATCCAGCTTGGCTTGGCCGACGCCGCCCACCGCCAGCAGGGCGGGGCGATTGGCCGGCTTGAGCCGGGCGATCTCCGCCAGGGTCTGGTCATGAAAGATCACATAGGGCGGCACGCCCTGGGCGCGGGCTTCGCCGAGGCGCCAGGCCCGCAGGGCGTCAAAGAGGGCGTCCCGGCCGGGCGCCATGGCGGCGGCCGCCGAGCGCGTCCGGACGGACCGGTCCCGACGGGGCCGGCTCGGGATTTCCAGGGCGGTGAGGGTGCGCGTTCCACGATAGACCGCCTGGACGCCTTCGCGGTCGGCCAGGGTGATCAGCGGACGTCCGTCGTTGTGCGCCTCGGCGAGCAGTCCCTCGAAAAGCAGTTGCTCGATCAGATCGCGCCAGCTTCCGGCGGCAAGGTCCGCGCCAACGCCGAAGGTGGACATCGCCGCCTCGCTCTCGCTGACACCCTTGGTTCGGCCGAGCAGATGGTCGACCAGCCGGCCGCGGCCAAAGCGGCCGCCTAGGCGATGGACGGCCGAGAGGGCTTTGCGCGCCGCCTCGGAGACATCTATGCCACTCGGCGGCGAGACGCAGCGGTCGCATTGGCCGCACCGCGCCGCCTCGGTTTCCCCGAAATAGCGCCGCACGGCTTGGGCGCGGCAGGTCATGCCATCGAGCATGGCGTAAAGCTGGCGGGCCTTGCGAAGCTGAACCTGGGCCACCGCTTCGGGCAGGTCACGACGGGAAACCCGCTCCAGGGCCCAGGACATGTCCGAGGCGCTGTAGAGGGTGATTCCCTCGGCCGCCGCCCCATCGCGCCCGGCCCGTCCCACTTCCTGCCAATAGGCCTCGATCGAGCCCGGCGGATCGGCATGGATGACGAACCGGACGTCCGGCTTGTCGATGCCCATGCCAAACGCGATGGTCGCCACCATCACCGCCTCGTCCTCGCCGCGAAACCAGTTCGACCGGTCCTGGCGCAGCGACTTGTCGAGCCCGGCGTGATAGGCGCGGGCCGGCTGGCCGGCATCGGCGAGGCGTTCGGCCAGACGCTCGGCGCCATCGCGCGAGCCGCAATAGATCACGCCCGACTTGCCCTTGCGCGCTCCGACGAGCTCGGCCACCCGGCGATGCGCCCCCTCGCGCTTGCGTTCGGCGGCCAGGATGAGTTCCGGCCGCGCGAAGCTGGCGACGAACTCGGCCGCGCCTTCCAGACGCAGCTCGGAGCGGATGTCGGCGCGGGTGCGCTCGTCGGCGGTGGCGGTGACCGCCAGTCGAGGGGCGCCGGGAAACAGAGCGGCGAGTCGCCCCAGGGTGCGGTATTCGGGCCTGAAGTCGTGTCCCCACTGGCTGACGCAGTGGGCTTCATCGACGGCGATCACGGCGATGGGCGCGGTGTGCAGCCGCTCCAGGACATGGTCCTGCATCAGGCCCTCGGGCGAGAGGTAGATGAGGTCGAGCCGGCCCTCGCCCAGGGCCCGCCACGTCCGCCCGCGCTCGTCGGGCGAAAGGCCGCTGTCCATCCGCGCGGCCCGCACCCCCAACTGGCGAAGCGCCTCGACCTGATCGCTCATCAGGGCGATGAGCGGCGAGACCACCAGACCCACTCCCTCGCGGAGAAGCGCGGGGATCTGATAGCAGAGGCTCTTGCCGCCGCCGGTGGGCAAGACCGCCAGGGCGTCGCGCCCGGCGAGGATTTCGCCGATCACCTCACCCTGAAGGCCGCGGAATTCGGCGTGGCCGAACACGCGCCGCAGGGTCTCGCGAGCTTCATCCAAATCGGGGGTCACGCGACCTTATGGCAGGACCCCCCTTGGGGCGGAAGGCGCGCTTAAGCGTTCATCAACTAATCTCGCGCGCCTTGGCGGCTTCAGCTAGAACCCGCGCCCGGGGCGCAAGGAAAGATGCATGGCGAACCCACAAGGCGGCGGTCCGGGTCCGGCGCAACCTAGGCCCCGCCGGGGGCCGCTGGGCGCGACCGCCTATTGGTCGCTTGTGATCGGCGTTTGGTGCCTGATCTTTCTGGCCGGCTTCCTGAT
Source organism: Caulobacteraceae bacterium (assembly GCA_036498165.1). Taxonomy (GTDB): domain Bacteria; phylum Pseudomonadota; class Alphaproteobacteria; order Caulobacterales; family Caulobacteraceae; genus Acaudatibacter. Next base: position 2,871 of record DASXIE010000120.1, on the reverse strand, counting down.
CGTCTTCGCCCGCGATCTGCCGGACACGTCCAAGCTTTACGACGTCCACCGCCAGCCTTCGATCACCTACCTCGACCGCTCCGGCTCGGTGGTCGCCGTGCGCGGCAGCCAGTATTCGCCCCCCGCCGACCTCGACATCCTCCCAGCCTATGTGCCGGCCGCTTTCGTGGCCATCGAGGACCGTCAATTCTATCACCACCTGGGCTTCAACCCCTGGGGCATGTTCCGCTCCGAAGTGTTCAATCTGACCCATCCGCATTCCGCCTTGCGAGGCGGCTCGACCATTACCCAACAGCTCGCGCGGAACCTGTTTCTGACTCCGGCCCAGACCTATCGACGCAAGATCCAGGAGCTGATCCTGGCGGTCTGGCTGGAGATGCATTTCTCCAAGAAACAGATCCTCGCGCTCTACCTGAACCGGGTGAACTTCGGCGGCGGGGCTTACGGGATCGAGGCCGCCTCTCAGCGCTATTTTAACAAGCCGGCGGCCCGTCTCACTCTCGGCGAGGCCGCCCTGCTGGCGGCGACCATGAAGGGGCCCTCACGCTACAATCCGGCCGCCAATAGCGATCGGGCGGCCAAGCGCGCCACGGTGGTGCTCGAGCAGATGGTCCGCATCGGAGCGATCACTCCGGAGCAGCGCGATCAGGCCTTCGCCCAGCCCGTGCGTGTTTCGGCCATTCTCGCTGACCAGCGTGGCCAGTATTTCGTCGACTGGCTGGACGCCCAGGTGCGTTCGCAAGTCGGCGAGCCGACCGAAGACCTTGTGGTGGAGACCACCCTCGACCTGCCGATCCAGGCTGCCGCCGAACAGGCGGTGCGCGCCGGCGTCGCGACCCACGGAAGTCAGGGCATCGCCCAGGGCGCCCTGGTGGCGGTCGACGGGGCCGGCCGGGTTCGCGCCTATGTCGGCGGTACGGACTACATGAAGAGCCAGTTCGACCGGGCGACACAGGCCCGCCGCCAGGCCGGCTCGGCGTTCAAGCCCTTCGTCTATCTCACCGCCATGGAGGCCGGCCACACACCCGCCGAGACAGTGGTCGACGAGCCGATCACAATAGGCAACTGGACACCGCACAACTACACCGGCCGCTATCTGGGCACGATCACCCTCCAGACGGCCCTCGCCCAATCGATCAACACCGTCGCCGCGCGCCTGGCCAACGAAGTCGGCACCGCCCGGGTCGCCGACACGGCCCATCGTCTGGGCATCAGCACTCAGATTCAGACCAATCCGTCGATGGCCCTGGGGGCGGTGGAGGTCAGCCCACTGGAGATGGCCGAGGCTTATGACACCTTCTCCAACGGCGGCTACCGCGTCGCGGCCTATGGCGTCGAGCGGATCCGCACCGCCCAGGGTCGCGTGCTCTATGATCACGGAGCCGCGGGGTCTCAGCGCGCTGCGGTCATCGGCCAGCCGGCGCTGTCCTACATGTTGCAGATGATGCGCCAGGTGATCGCCGGCGGCACCGGGACGGGCGCGCGGATTCCCGGCTATGACCTGGCCGGCAAGACCGGCACGACCAGCGACTACAAGGACGCCTGGTTCATCGGTTTCACCGGCGGCTTCACTGCCGCCGTTTGGGTCGGCCGCGACGACAGCACCCCGATGCGCCGAGTCACCGGCGGCGGGGCCCCGGCCGAGATCTGGCGCAACTTCATGGTCGCGGCGCTTCCCAGACTCCACGCCCAGGGGATCCCGGGCGGTAACCTCGCGCCGCAACCCGCCGTGGACGCGATCGATCAGGCCCTGGCCGGGCTCGGCATCCGCGACGCCGAGGCGCCCGCCGATAGCGAGGGGCCGGTCGAGCGCCCGGCCCCACCGCCCGAAGCTGCGCCCCCGCCGGACACTCCCCCCGATTCGGAAAGCCCGCCCGACTAGAGCCTGATGGCTTTAGGGGGTTCGTCGTCGGGCGAGACTGGCGAAAAACAACCTCGGATCGAAGCGGCCGGTGGCGAGGGCCCCCGACTTGAAGGCCGGCACGGCGACCCACAACTCAAACCCGGTGATGGCGAACATCATCGCCCCGGTCGCGAGAATTTCCCACAATGGCGGGTCGCTGGCGGCCCGCGCCGCCATCATGAACGGGGTGAAAAGCGGCACCCAGGTCAGGGTGCGCAGCAGGGGCGCGTCGGGATGCTGCAACGCCTGGCTCATGAACAGAAGCGGGACCGACATCACGATCATCATCGGCCCCATTAGGGTCTGGGCCTCGCGCGAGGTCTCGCAGAACGCTCCCATGGTGACGTAGAGCGTGGCGAACATCAGGTAGCCGCCGGCGAAATAGAGCGCGAAATAGGCCCATCGCCCGTGGCTGGCGAACACTCCGACGAGATCGCCTACGACGCCGGGCGAGGTGAAGGCGATGAGCAGAGTGGCGATCGTCATCCAGAAGGCGAGGATGGTGCCGGTCACGGCGGCGACGCCGAGGATCTTGCCACCCATGATCTGCGGCACCGAGGCCGACGACAGCAGCACCTCAAGGATCCGGCTGGTCTTTTCCTCCATCACGCTGTTGAGCAGCATGCCGGCGCCGGTCAGGACCACCATCCACAGAAGCATTCCCATGCCGAGGCCGGCGAGGCCGGGCAGGCGATCCTTGAACGCCACCTTGCCGGCCGCCGCCTTTGGCGAGAAATCCGAAACCACCGGATTGAGCGCCTCGACGCGGTCGAGCGCGCCGGGATCGAGGCCCATCGTTTGCAGCCGGGCCCGCCGGGCTTCGCTGGTCACCGCGTCGCTGATCACATGCTCGAGGTTGCCGGCCGCTACGTTGCGGCTCCAGAAGTCGATCGCCACGGTATCCCCTGCCGGCCGGATGATGACCACCGCGTCGAGCCGACCGCCGCCGGGCAGGGTCCTGTCTCCCT
>DASXIE010000119.1:0-4631 GCA_036498165.1 Caulobacteraceae bacterium | reverse complement strand
GTCGGTGGGCGGCGGGGGAAGCGGATCGGGCCACAGCCGCATCTTCAAGCTGGCCAGCGACATCGCCACCCTCACCGGTCCGGCCGCCAAGGACGGCGCCCTGCGCGAGAAGATCGCCGACTGGTTCGTCCAGGCCGAGGGCCTGAAATACACCACCTACCGGACCATGACCGCCCTCAGCCGCGGCCAGACGCCGGGCCCGGAGAGCTCGATCGGCAAGGTGGTCACCGCGACGCTGATGCAGGACATGGCCAACGCAGCTTTGGAGCTCGAGGATCAGTACGGGATCATCAACGATCCGGAACTGGCGCCATTGGCCGCCGCCTTCCAGACCTCTCTGATGGCCGCCCCGGGCCTGAGGATCGCCGGCGGCACCGACGAGATCCTGCGCAACATCATCGCCGAGCGGATCCTCGGCCTGCCCCAGGACGTCCGCCTCGACAAGGAGGTCGCCTTCAAGGACATTCCGAGCGGGCGGTAGGGCTTAAGGTTGCCAGCGGCGGCGGGCCGCCCCTAATAGCGGCCACCTGCGAGGCGGCGCGACCGATGCTGAAGACCTATCCCCCGTCGGCCGCCCCCGAGGCGGCGATCTGGCTCGATCTGACGGACCCCAGCGACGCCGAACGGGCGCAGGCGGAGGCCCTGTTCGGCGCCGCCCTGCCCGGGCGCGACGCGCTCAGCGAGATCGAGTCCTCCAGCCGCCTTCGCGCCCGCGACGGCGTCCTCACCATGAGCATGCCGTCCGCGTCCCTGCCCGCGGGCGGTGGGCGGGCGGGTTCGCCGATCGGTTTCGTGCTGTCATGCGACCGGCTGGTCACTGTCCGCTACATGCCCTTCAAGGGTTTCGACGCCGTGGCCGGGCGGTTCGCCGAGCCTGAGCCGGCCCCGGCGTCCGGCCTGGAGGTCTTCGTGGCGCTGGCCGAAGAGACGGTCGACCGCATCGCCGATGGCCTGGAGCACCTAGCCGAGCAACTGGCGCCGCTGTCGGACGCCGCCTTCCATGTCGACGACGTCGAGGGGCGGCGGGCGGTGCGTTCCAACAGAATCCTGCGCGTTCAACTGCGCAGCCTGGGCCGCCTCGGCGATCGGCTGTCGGAGTTCCGCGACACCCTCACGGGCCTTGGCCGCGTGGTGGCCTTCGCGGCCCACAACACCCAGTCGTGGGCCGAGCCCTCGATCAAGGAGCGGCTGGCCAGCGTGACCCAGGACATCGCCTCGCTGAACGACTACGACGCCCAGATGTTCAGCAAGGTCCAGTTCCTGCTCGACGCCGTGGTCGGCCTTATCGGCATCGCCCAGAACGACGTCTTCAAGATCCTGACCATCGTCTCCATCGCCGGCATCCCGCCGACCCTGGTGGCCGGCATCTACGGCATGAACTTCCACAACATGCCCGAATACGCCTGGCGCTACGGCTATCAGTGGGGTCTGGGGCTGATCGTCCTCACCACCGTGATCCCGCTGGTGTGGTTCAAGATCAAGGGCTGGTGGTGAAGGGCCGGCGGCTATCCACTTCCGCGTTGGGTGGCAGCCGGGATTCGCTGGGGACAGGGATTCACGTCACCAGATTCGACCAGATTCGCATGGAGCCTTCATGAGACGCCTCCCCATCATCTTCTTCGCGGCGACCGTCGCGCTCGGGTGTCTGTCCGCCGCGGGTTCGCCGGCATCACCCGCCGCGGGCGCGCTGAAGATCGTCAAGCGGATCGACGGCCCCGACGGAGGCTGGGACTACGCCAGCTTCGACGCAGCCCGACGGCGGGTCTACATCTCCCACGGCAACGTCGTGCTGGCCCTGGACGTCGCGACCGACAGGCTTGACCCCAAGTTCGCGGTCGGCGACGGCCTGCATGCGATCGTGCCGATCCCCGCCTCCGGCGAGCTGGTGACGACCAACAGCGGCGATTCCAGCGTCCGGATCATCAAGGCCTCCGATGGCTCGCTGGTGTCTTCGCTGCCGGTCGACGCCGACGCGGACGGCGCGGTCTATGATCCGATGACCAAGCTCGTGGTGGTGGTCAATGGCGATCCGGGCGTGCTGACGCTTGTCGACGTGGCGCGCCGTAAGGTGGTCGGCACGATCAAAGTCGGGGACAAGCTCGAGTTCCTCGCGGTCGACGGCAAGGGCCGGGCCTACGTCGACGTCGTGAGCACCGGCGAGGTGGCTGTCGTCGACCTCGTCCACCGCAAGGCGATCGGCCGCTACGCGATGGCCGGCTGCAAATATCCGACGGGCATCGCCTACGTCGCCGGCGCCCGACTGGTCGCAGCCTGCGGCGCCGGCGGGGCAAAAGTCCTCGACGCCACCACGGGCAAGGAGATCGCCAGCTTCAAGACCGGCGGTTTTCCGGATGCAGTGATCTATGATCCGGTGCGGCGGTTGGCGATGATCCCGACCGCGCTCGACGGAAAGCTAACGGTGATCTCGCTGTCCGGGAAGACAGACAACAAGGTCATCGCGACCATCCCCACACAGCTTGGCGCGCGCCTGGGCGCCGTCGATCCGCGCACCGGCCGCGTTTATCTGCCGACCGCGCAATACAATGCGCTGGTCCCCGGCAAGCGGCCGACGACCAAGCCGGGGACGTTCCAGATCCTGGTCCTGGACCGAGAGTAAATCGGTCGCGCGGCGCCGCTGGTAGCTGGGGGCGGGCTCGAACCGCCGACCTGTGGGTTATGAATCCACCGCTCTAACCAACTGAGCTACCCAGCCGCTGCGCGCGGGAGCCGCGCTTATAGAAGCGCCCCCTTGGCCCTTCAACCCTCGCCGGCCTCAGATGTGCAGGGCGTGGCCGAGGGCCCGCAAGGCCGCTTCCTGGAAGGCCTCGCCGAGGGTCGGGTGGGCGTGGATCGTCCCGGCGACGTCCTCCAGGGTCGCGCCCATCTCGATGGCCAGGCCGAAGGCCGTCGACAGCTCGGAAATCCCCTCCCCCACCGCCTGGATACCGAGGATCTCGTGGCGCTGGGCATGGGCGACGATGCGGATGAAGCCGGTCTCGCCGTGGCGGGTCATGGCCCGGCCGTTGGCCGAGAAGGGGAACTGGCCGACCTTGACCTCATGGCCCGCCGCCTTCGCCTCGTTCGGCGAAAAGCCGGCCGAGACGATCTCCGGGTCGGTGAAGCAGATCGCCGGGATGCAGCGCTTGTCCCACGCCCTGGGGAGGCCGGCGACGATCTCGGCGACCATCTCGCCCTGGGCCATGGCCCGGTGCGCCAGCATGGGCTCGCCCGTGGCGTCGCCGATCGCATAGACCCCGCGCATCGAGGTCTCGCACCGCTCGCCGATCTTGATGAAGCGGCCCTCCATGTCGAGCACCAGGGCCTCCAGGCCAAGGCCGCCCACGGCCGGCCCGCGGCCGACGGTGACGAGGATCTTGTCGGCGGCGAGGGTTTTCTGGTGGCCGTCGGCGGTGCGGACGGTGAGGCCCTTGGGGCCCGAGGCCTTGGCCTGCGCGCCCACCAGCACCTCGACCCCGAGGGCGGCCAGCCGCTTGGCGACCGGGGCGGTGAGTTCGGCGTCATAGAGGGGCAGGATGCGTGGCTGGGCTTCCACCACCGTCACCTTCGAGCCCAGCTTGGCGTAGGCCGTGCCGAGCTCCAGCCCGATATAGCCGCCGCCGATGACGATCAGCCGGCCGGGAACCTTGGGCAGCGACAGGGCTTCGGTCGAGGAGATCACATCGCCGCCGAAGGGCAGGAACGGCAGGGCGATGGCTCCCGAACCGGTGGCGATGACCACCGCCTCGGCCCGGATCACCTTCGGCCCGGTCTCGGTCTCGACCACCACCGTCTTGCCGTCGCGAAAGGCGGCGCGGCCATGGACGATCTTGACCTTGGCCTTGCGCAGGAGCGCCCCGACCCCGTGATTGAGACGGCCGACGATATCGTCCTTCCAGGCCACGGCCTTGGGAAGGTCCAGGCTGGGCGCGCTGGCGGAAAGTCCGAACGGCGTCTTGCCGGCCGCGGCCAGGTTGAGCTTCTCGAACTCCTCGGCCACGTGGATCAGGGCCTTGGAGGGGATGCAGCCGACGTTGAGGCAGCTGCCGCCCAGCTTGCCGGCCTCGACGATCACCGTATCGACGCCCAACTGTCCGGCCCGGATGGCGCACACATAGCCGCCCGGCCCGGCCCCGACGACGAGCAGCTTGCAGGCGATCTCGGTCATCGGCTCAGTCATCGATGAAGATCATCGCCGGGGTCTCGAGGAGCTCCTTGAGGCGCTGGACGAAGACCGCCGCGTCCCAGCCGTCGATGACCCGGTGATCGAAGCTGCACGACAGGTTCATCATCTTGCGGGGGACGAAGGCGGTCCCGTCCCACATCGGCCGGATGGCGATCTTGTTGACCCCGACGATGGCGACCTCCGGGTGGTTGATCACCGGCGTGGTGGCGATGGCCCCAAGGGGCCCCAGTGAGGTGATGGTGATCGTCGAGCCGGTCAGTTCCTCGCGGCTGGCCGAGCCGTCGCGGGCCCGCCCGGCAAGGCGATTGACCTCGGCGGCGCAGTCCCAAAGATCGCGCGCCTCGGCATGGCTCAGCACCGGCACGACGAGCCCAGCCGGGGTCTGGGTGGCGATGCCGACGTGGACGCCCGCATGCTGGCGGACCACCCCGGCCTCGTCGTCGAAGAG
>DASXIE010000118.1:0-2028 GCA_036498165.1 Caulobacteraceae bacterium | reverse complement strand
GGATAGGCGGCCGAGGGGCCGAGCGGATAGGAGGCCACCCGCCCCGAGCGCAGGATCGGAAAGCCGGCCGGATTGGCCGACAGGCCCTGGGGAAAGCCCAGCACCATCATCTCATCGCCCGGCGCCAGCTGGTCCTTTGACAAGGTGTCGTCGCTCGCCAGCCAGGAAAGCGGGATCGCCGCCTTGGCGAAGGCCGGGGGGGCGGTGATGGTGATCGCGGCCACGTCGCGGGTCGGGTTGCGGGTCCACAAGGGCTTGCCGGCGGAGCGGATGGTGATGTGCTGGGGGGCGTAGGTCCATGTCCCGTCCGGGCCCTGGACGCGGTAGCCGATCGTCGCCTGATCGGCGGCCATGCCTTCGAAGACGTGATCGGCGGTGACCAGGACCACCCGAGGCTTGCCGCCGGGCGTGGGATCGGAGACCAGGAATCCGGTGGCCACCGTACGCGAGCCGTTGCCGAGGGGTTGTTCGAGCTGAACGGTGGCCGACATCAGATCGACGGTCATGTCGATGGCCATGCAAATGCCCCCTCGTTACGCACGCGACTCACTTTGACATCCATTTGACCGGAGGCGCCGGGGCGCACAAGCTGCGCTGGATGCCTCACATTGCCGCACCTTCCGGACCGATTTCATGGCGATAGGCCAAGCTGGCGGCCTCGCCCTGGTCACCGGCGCCTCCTCGGGCCTGGGCGAGGCCTTCGCCCGAGCCTATGCCGCGCGCGGGCATGATCTGGCCCTCGTCGCCCGCCGGCGGGATCGCCTGGAGGCCCTGGCGGCGGAGCTCGCCGCCGCCCACGGGATCGAGGCCTTCGCCATCGGCGCGGATCTGTCGGAGTTCGGCATCGAGGAAAAGGTCCTGGGGGCGGTGGCGGAACGCGGCCGCAACGTGGATGTCCTGGTCAACAATGCCGGCTTCTCCATTCCCCAGAGCTTCGCCGCCGTCCCCTGGGAGGCTCAGCGGGATTTCCTGATGACGCTTGTGGTCAGCGCCTGCGGCCTCGCCCATGGCGTGCTGGGGCCCATGATCGCGCGCGGCGGCGGGGCGATCATCAACGTCGCTTCCCTGGCCGGCTTCGCGCCCGGGGCGGTGGGCCACACGCTCTATCCAGGCGCCAAGAGCCTGGCGATCAAGTTCTCCGAGGCCCTCGACGCCGAATACCGCGCGGCCGGCATCCGGGTGACCGCCGTGTGCCCCGGCTTCACCCGCACCGAATTCGCGGCCGCCAACGGCACCCAGGCGATCATGGACTCTTCGCCGCGTCTCTTTTTCCAGACCGCCGAGCAGGTTGTCGCCGCCGCCATCCGCGCCAACGCCCGCGGCCAGGTGGTGGTCATACCCGGCTGGCACAATGTCATCGCCGCGGCCCTGCTGCGCTATCTTCCGCAGGGCCTGGTCAGGGCCGCGGTCCGCGCCGGCTCGGCGAAGTATCATCTCGAGGCTTAAGAAACCCTCTCCCAGAGGGAGAGGAAGGGGCCCATGCCGAAGGCGTGGGAAGGAGAGGGGTTACGGCGCCCGCCAACTACATCGCGCTCCTTCCCGCCGTTGGCGCGCCTGAGTAAGCTGCGCCGATGGAGCATGCTCCTCTCAACCCACGCACCGCGCGGGCCCGTCGCTTGCGGGCCGAGTCCACCGACGCCGAACGCAAGCTGTGGTCGGCGCTGCGCGCCCGCCGCCAGGGCGGCCCGAAATTCCGCCGCCAGGTCCCCATCGACCGCTACGTCGCCGACTTCGCCTGTTTCCAGGCCAGGTTGATCATCGAACTCGATGGCGGCCAGCATGCCGACCGAACGCAGGAAGACGCGCAGCGAACCGCCGTGCTCGAAGCCTGCGGTTGGCGGGTCGTGCGGTTCTGGAACACAGATGTCATGGACAACCTGGGGGGCGTGGTCGACACGATTCTGGCCGAGCTCAGACTGCCGGCGGCGTAACCCCTCTCCTTCCCATCCGTCTTCGCCCTGCGGGCTGCGGCGGACGGGCCCCTTCCTCTCCCTATGGGAGAGGTTCTCTTATCGGCGGCGCGTGACG
>DASXIE010000117.1:0-31044 GCA_036498165.1 Caulobacteraceae bacterium | reverse complement strand
CCCCATGCCGGTGATCAGCCAGCCCGTCGCGCTTGGCGCCATGACCGCCGACCACAGGGTGGGCGCCTATGTGACCTATTGCGCCGGGGTCGTCGGCATGGCCCGGGCCCAGGATCCCAACAGCGGCAACAGCCAGTTCTTCCTCATGCGGGGCACGAACAACAACCTCGACCAGAAATATTCGGCGCCCGGGCGGGTGATCGCCGGCATGGACGTGGTGAAGGCGATCAAGACCGGCGAGCCGGTCGCTCCGCCGCAGGACAAGATGGTCACCGTCCGCGTCCTCGCCGACCTGCCGCCGGCCCAGCGCCCGATCGTGCGGGTGATCGATCCGCGCGGGCCGTGGTTCCAGGCGCAGGTCCGCCGCGTCGGGACGGAGAAGGTCGTCGGCCTCGGCCCGTGCGATCTCGACCTTCCCAGCCAAGTCAGCCAGCCAAGATAAGAGATACCATGAGCGAAAACCTGATCATGACCCTGCCCGCCGGCGAGGTGACCATCCGCCTGCGCCCTGACCTGGCCCCCGGCCACGTCGCCCGGATCAAGGAGCTGGCCCAGGAAGGCTTCTACGACGGAGTGGTCTTCCACCGCGTCATCGCCGGCTTCATGGCCCAGGGCGGCGATCCTACCGGCACCGGCGGCGGCGGCTCGCAAAAGCCCAATCTGCAATCGGAGTTTTCCAGCGCCCCGCACAAGCGCGGCGTGTGTTCCATGGCCCGCACCTCCAATCCCCATTCGGCCAACAGCCAGTTCTTCATCTGCCTGGCCGACTCGCGGTTCCTCGATAATCAGTACACGGTATGGGGCGAGGTGACGTCGGGCATGGAGCATGTCGACGCCCTTCCCAAGGGCGAGCCGCCGCGCGACCCGGGCAAGATCGTCTCGATGAAGGTGGCCGAGGCCTGAGCCAAGGCCTTAAGGACGCCGTCCATGCGGCTTGCCGATTTCGACTTCGAGCTGCCCCCCGACCGCATCGCCCTGCGCCCGGCCGCGCCGCGCGACGCCGCCCGCCTGCTGGAGGTGAGCCCGGGCGGGGCGCTGGCCGACCGAACCGTCGCCGATCTCCCCAGCCTCCTGCGCCCCGGCGACGCGGTGGTGTTCAACGACACCAAGGTGATTCCCGCCCGCCTGCGCGGCGTGCGCGTCCGCGAGGCGAGCGTGGCGCGCATCGAGGCCACTCTGCACAAGCGCCTCTCCCCCTCGCGGTGGGCGGCCTTCGTCAAGCCGGCCAAGCGCCTCGCGGCCGGGGACCGCATCGCCTTTGGCGAGACCGGCGATCGGGCCTGCCTGCTGGGTGAGCTGAACGCCACCGTCGCCGAGCGCGGGGAGGGGGGCGAGGCGATCCTCGCCTTCGATCTTTCCGGCCCCGACCTCGACGACGCCATCGCCGAGCGCGGGGCGATGCCCCTGCCGCCCTATATCGCCGGCCGCCGGCCGGAGGACGAGCGCGACCTGACCGACTACCAGACCGTCTTCGCCCGCCTCTCCGGTTCGGTCGCCGCCCCCACGGCCGGCCTCCATTTCACCCCGGGCCTCATCGAGCGGCTCTCCGCCGCCGGCATAGGGACCCATTTCGTCACCCTGCACGTGGGCGCGGGGACCTTCCTGCCGGTCAAGACCGAGACCCTGGCCGAGCACCGCATGCATCCTGAATATGGCGAGGTCTCCGCCGCCACCGCCGCCGCGCTCGAAGCCGCCCGCGCCGCCGGCGGGCGGATCGTCACCGTCGGCACCACCAGCTTGCGCCTGCTGGAAAGCGCTGTGGGCCAGGACGGCGCCATCGGCCCCTTCGCCGGCGAGACGCGCCTCTTCATCACCCCGGGCTACCCCTTCCGCGCCGCCGACGCCCTGATGACCAACTTCCATCTGCCCCGCTCGACCCTCTACATCCTGGTATGCGCCTTCGCGGGGACCCCCGTCATGGCCCTCGCCTACGCCCACGCCATCGAGACCGGCTACCGGTTCTATTCCTACGGCGACGCTTCGCTGATCTGGCGGCACTGATGGGCGCCTTCCCCTTCATCATCGAGGCGAGCGACGGGGCGGCGCGGACCGGGCGGCTCGTCACCCCGCGCGGCGCGGTCGACACCCCGGCCTTCATGCCGGTCGGAACGGCCGGGACGGTCAAGGCCCTCACCCCGGATCAGGTCCGCCAGGCCGGGACCCAGATCCTGCTCGGCAACACCTATCACCTGATGCTGCGGCCTGGCGCCGAGCGGGTCGCGCGCCTGGGCGGCCTTCACCGCTTCATGCGCTGGGAGGGGCCGATCCTCACCGATTCCGGCGGCTTCCAGGTCATGTCGCTCAGCAAGATCGCCAAGGTGAGCGAGGAGGCGGTCGCTTTCCAGAGCCACATCGACGGGACGCGCCACGTCCTTTCTCCGGAGCGCTCGATCGAAATCCAGGCCGACCTGCTGGGGGCCGACATCGTCATGCAGCTCGATGAATGCGTCGCCTTCCCGGCGGAGGCGGAGCGGGCCGGCGAAGCGGTCCGCCTTTCGGCCCGCTGGGGGGCGCGGTGCAAGGCGGCGTTCGGGACCCGCGAGGCCCAGGCGCTCTTCGGCATCCAGCAGGGTTCGACCTTCGAGGCCTTGCGCCGGGAGTCCGCCGAGCGCCTGATCGAGACCGGCTTCGACGGCTACGCCATCGGCGGCCTGGCGGTGGGGGAGGGGCACGGCGCCATGTGCGAGGTGCTCGACTATGCGCCCGGCCTGCTGCCGGCCGAGCGTCCGCGCTACCTGATGGGGGTCGGCAAGCCGGCCGATCTCATCGAGGCGGTCGCCCGCGGGGTCGACATGTTCGACTGCGTCCTTCCCACCCGCTCGGGACGCCACGGCCAGGCCTGGACCTCGGAGGGCGTGTTCAACCTCACCAACGCCCGCTTCGCCGACGACGAGGGGCCGCTGGACGCGGACGTCGATTGCCCGGCCAGCCGCGACTACTCGCGCGCCTACCTGCATCACCTCTTCAAGGCCGGCGAGATTCTCGGCCAGGTCCTGCTCTCCTGGCACAACCTGGCCTATTTCCAGTCCCTGATGGCGGACCTGCGGGCCGCGATCCGCGAAGGCCGCCTCACCGCCTTCCGCCGCGATTTCCACTCAAATGTTGATCCTCCTTCCCCTTGATGGGGAAGGTGTCCCGAAGGGACGGATGGGGTGGGGCCGCATCCCCCACACGTCACGCACTTCGTGCGCGCCACCCTCCCCCTGAGGGGAGGGAGGAAATCCCGCTCGCTATCCCGCCCGATCCCACCAGCTCGGATACTTCGGACGCCAGCGGCTGTCGTCGGCGGCGGCGGCCGGGGCGAGCTGATGACGCGGCGCGGCTCCGTAGGCGCAATGGCGGTCTTCGCCCAGGCCCTTGAGATAGGCCCGCCGAGCGCCGCCGGCGGCCAGGGCGCGGATGACCAGTTGATCGTGCTTGGAGGCCCCGGTCAGGGTCCGCAGAGTGCCGCCATAGGGCAGCAGGCTGGCGGCCGCGCCGTGCACGAGGGTGAGGCCGAGGCCGCCGCTTTCGGTCACGCCCTTCGTCCTGGGCGGCGGCTGGTTGTCGTAGTCGGGGCCGAGCGACGCGGTCAGCTCGTCCACCGAGGCGGCGAGGGTGGCGCAGTCGGTCGCCGGCGGAGCGGCATAGGGATCGGCCATGGCGGCCATCAGCACCGGCGGGATGGTCTGGCGGGTGATGTTGAGATCGTGCAGCGGCGCGGCGGCGGCGGTGATGATGTTCTTCGATCCCTCATCGCTGGGCGTCAGCAGGACGTGGTCGCTCGGGGCCGGCTGATAGGCCGGCTGGGGCTGGTACGCCGGTTGCGATTCATAGGCTGGCGCGGGCCGGGGCGCCGGCTGATAGGCCGGCTGCGGCTGATAGGCCGGCTGTTGTTGGTACGCCGGTTGGGCCTGGTATTGCGGGGCTGGCTGGTATTCGTCCCGAGGCTGATACTGGGGCTGGGGCGCAGGGCGCTGGTAGCCGTAGGCCGACGACGATCCATACCCATACGGCTGCTCGCGGCGGTAGGCCGGGGCCGGGCGGTAGCCCTGCGGGTAGTCATAGCCGTAGTAGCGATAGGGCCGCTGGTAGCGGTAGTCCGGCGGCGGATAGCCATAGGGTCGCGGCGGCGGGGCGTACTGGTCCTGCTGATAGGGCGGCGACCATTGCGGGGCATAGTACTGGGCCGCGCAGGGAGCGGCGATCGCGGCCAGAAGGGAGGCGGCCAGGGCGCGATGGGCGATGGGCGTAATCATGACGCAATCATTAACGACGGCTCTGTGGCGGCGGCAAGGCGCCATCTCGCCACAGGGATTGCCCCCCCAAGCGGCCAGCGACTATGGTCCGCGCCGCCCTGGGGCCGGTAGCTCAGAGGTAGAGCACCCGACTTTTAATCGAGTGGTCGTGGGTTCGATCCCCACCCGGCCCACCACGGCTTGCAGTCATCGGCCCCCCTGGCCCACGGCCCCGCTTGGCAACGAAGGACGGCCCCGGCCGTTCATGTCACCAACATCGGTGGGGCCTTTCGCGGCAGGCGAGACCCATGAACACCACCACGATTATCATCATAGCCGTAGTCATCCTGGCCGCGCTCGTCGCGGCTTTCTTCCTGATCAGACGGCGCAACTCGGAGCGGCTGCGCTCGCGGTTCGGGCCCGAATACGACCGGATCGTCGACGAGATCGGGGCGAAGGACAAGGCCGAGGCCCAGCTTCACGACCGCCAGAAGCGGGTCGAAAAATATGAGCTGAAGACCCTGTCGGCGGAGGAGCGGGAAGGCTTCACCACCCGCTGGCGCCAGCTCCAGGCCCGGTTCGTCGACGATCCCTCGGCGGCCTTGACTGAGGCCGACGCCCTGCTCGGCGAGGCGATGGCCGCGCGCGGCTATCCGATGGAGGATTTCGAGCAGCGCGCCGACGACATTTCCGTCCATCACCCGGTGGTGGTGCAAAGCTATCGCGAGGGCCATGAGATCGCGGTCCGCGAGGGGGCCGGCGATGTCGGCACCGAGGATCGTCGCCGCGCCATGCTCTGCTATCGGCGCCTCTTCGACGAGCTGGTCGGCGAGGCGCCCAGAACCGACCCCCAACCCGAAGCGACAGAGAAGGCTGAAGCCCATGAATGATGACCTGAACCGGCCGTCCGACGATCGCCCGATCCCGATGCCGCCGCCGGCGAACCAGAGCGAAACCCACGGCGAGTTGGCGACCGCCGACCTTGCCCAGGTGAAACCCGAGCCTGACCAGCCTCCCGCCGACAAGGGTGACGCCAGGCCGATGCCACAAGAGAAGGACGGCGCCGCGCCCTTGTTTGCCGCCGACGAGGCGGGCAAGCTTCGCGCCAGCTGGGACGATGTCCAGGCCGGCTTCGTCGACGAACCGCGCAAGGCGGTCGAGGAGGCCGACAGCCTCGTCGCCTCGGCCATGAGCCGGCTGGCGGAAATCTTCGCCGCCGAACGCTCGCGCCTCGAGGGCGCCTGGGACCGCGGCGACGAGGTGTCGACCGAGGATCTCCGCGTCGCCCTGCAGCGCTATCGCTCTTTCTTCGGCCGGTTGCTGTCGGTGTGAGGATTCGACGGCGCCCTCAGGGCGCGAAGCTCGATCGCGCCTTCACGCCCCAGTGGCCGTTCTCGCGAGTCACCACATAGATCGAGTCGAAACCGCCAATGACCGAGCCGTCGGCGCGGTAGCGGGTGAACCTCGTATCGAAGTGGACCTTGTCGGGGCCGGCATGGATCACCTCGCGGCGCTCCCAGGCCGACCTATCCCAGTCGCTCAAGGCCCCGCGCTGGAACATCTCCGGCCGGTGATATCCCGCCTCGATGATCGCCAGGCTGTTGGAGGCCAAGCGGACGCTCGGAAAGTTGAAGGTCGCCTCGAAGGCGGCGAGGTCGCGGGAGTTGAACGCGGCCATGAACTCGTCCAGGCAGGCCATGGCGGCGGCGATCTCGGCGGTGGGTTCGCTCATTGCTGGCCCTGCCGCTCCATCCTCTCGGCATTGGAGGCGCGGCGGCGGGCGGCGGCCAGGGCCGGGGCGCCCATCCGCAAGTGTTCCGGCTGGCCGGTTCGCTCGGAGGTCTTGCGCACCGACACCCCGACGCTGAGCCGGCTCTCGGCCTCGCCCTTGAACACCCCGTGCGAGGTCGGGGCGTCGGAATAGTCGCGCCCTATGGCCACCGCCAGATGGCGCTCGCCGGCCATGGCGTCGTTGGTGGGATCCAGGCCAATCCACCCCAGCGAGGGCAGGAAGACCTCCACCCAGGCGTGGGTCGCCCCTGAGGTCGAGCGGTCGTGGGAATCGGTGAACAGGTAGCCGCTGACATAACGGGCCGGCACGCCCCAACCTCGGGCCAGGGCGATCATGATGTGGGCGAAGTCCTGGCACACCCCGCGTCCCTCGGTGAGGGCATGGTCGATCGGGCTGTCGGCGGTGGTGATCCCCGCCTCGTAGTCGAAAGCCTCATAGAGCGTGGAGTTGAGCTGGCGCAGGGCGGTGAGGGGATCGCCGCCCTTCAGTTGCGCGATATTGCGCTGCTCGATGAATGCCGCCAGGGGTTCGGTCCTTTCGATGAGTCCGCCGAAGGAAAGGAAGTCCCAGCAGTCGGCGCGCACCGTCTCGCTCTGCAGCGCCTCCCACTCCTCCATGGCCACGGCGTCGGGCAGGGACGGGCGGCTGTAGGTCTCGACCACCGAGCTGGCGATGATCTCCAGGCGCTGATGCTGGTGCGGGATATCGAAGTGGTGGACGGCGTTGCCCCAGCAGTCGGCATAGGAGAGCACCTGGGCGGCCGGCTCGATCTCCAGGTCGAAGCCGACCAGGCCCTGGCCGCCCGACTTACGCGGCTGCATACGCACCTCGATGACGCTTTCGCGCACCGGCTCGTCATAGTGGTACTGGGTGATGTGGCGGATCTCGAACAGCATCAGGCCGGCAGCCGCATCTCGAGGGGATAGGCGACGAAGGTTTCGTGGATCGCCTTGTGGACGGCGGCGCACTCCTCGAGCACCGCCCCTAGCAGGGCGCCGGCCCCGCCGGCTTCAACCTCGTCGATGTCGGCGTAGGTCAGGCGGGCGTTGAGCCGCCCGGCCAGGCGCAGGGGGTCGTGGCGGCCCAGTGCGCGGCCGGCCGACAAATAGGCGAGATACTCCTGGATGCGCTCGGTGGCGAAGCGGATCGAGCGCGGGAAGTCCTCGTCGAACATCAGGAATTCGAGGATGAACCGGGCGTTGATGTCGGCGGTGTAGACCCTGAGGTACGGTTCCAGCGCGCAGGCCATGCGCAGCAGGCTGACCTGCGCCACGTGGTCGTCAATCTGGCCGCCGCGGCCGCCGCCGAAGCACACCCTGAGCAACTGGGCCATGAGCTGGGCGCGTTCGATGTAGGCCCCGGTGAGCATGAATCGCCAGCCCTCGCCGTGGCTCATGGTCGCCTCGGCGGCGCCCTTGAACTGGTGGAGGTCGGCGATGATCCGCTGCAGGAAGTCGGGGGCGTCGGCGGCGAAGGCGGCCTCGGCGGCGATGCCGGTGGCCCGCAGGTAAAGCAGGTTCAGGCGCTCCCAGGATTCGGTGGTGATCTGGTCGCGGACCTGGCGGGCGTTCTCGCGGGCGCTGGCCAGGGAAGCGACCACCGAAGCCGGGCTCTGGCGGTCGAGGGCCAGAACGCGGGCCGCCGCCTGGGCATCGGTGAAGTCGGGGGCGGCGCTGGCGGCCACGGCCGCCAGGGCGATACTTGCCGCCTGGTCGGCCGCGTCGGTTCTGTCGAGGGTCGCGTTGAGCATCACCACCGCCAGGCGGGCCATGTGCTCGGCGCGCTCGGCGTAGCGGCCGAGCCAGTAGAGGCTGTCGGCGACCCGGGCGAGCATCATGGCGCTTCGAGCTTCGCCGCCGCCGGGGCCAGGACCCAGGTGTCCTTCGAGCCGCCACCCTGGCTGGAATTGACCACCAGGGAGCCACGCTTGAGGGCCACCCGGGTGAGGGCGCCTGGCGTAACCACCACCTTTTCGCCAGAGAGAATGAAGGGGCGCAGGTCGACGTGGCGGGGCTCGATGCGGCCGTCGACCAGGCACGGCGCCGTGGATATCTGGACGGTCGGCTGGGCGACGTAGTTCTCCGGATCGGCCGTGAGCGCTTCGGCGAAGGCCTCGCGCTCGGCCTTCGAGGCATGCGGGCCCACCAGCATGCCGTAGCCGCCCGACGCTCCCACCGCCTTGACCACCAGCTTGTCGAGGTTGGCCAGCACATGGGAGAGCTGGGCCTCCTCGCGGCACAGGAAGGTCTTCACATTGGGCAGGATGGGGTCTTCGCTGAGGTAGTAGCGGATGATCGAGGGCACGTAGGCGTACACCGCCTTGTCGTCGGCCACCCCGGTGCCGGGCGCATTGCAGATCATCACCTGGCCGGCCCGGTAGGCGTTGAAGAGGCCGGCGACGCCCAGGGAGGACTCGTGGCGGAAGGCCAGGGGGTCGATGAAATCATCGTCCACCCGGCGATAGATGACGTCCACCGGCCGCAGGCCGTCGGTCGTGCGCATGTAGACCCGGTTGTCGTGGGCGGTGAGGTCGCGGCCTTCGACCAGCGGCACCCCCATCAGGCGAGCGAGGTAGGCGTGCTCGTAGTAGGCCGCGTTGTAGACCCCCGGCGTGAGGACCACGATCTGGGGGTTGGGCCGGTCGGCCATGCTCTTGAGCGTGGCGAGCAGGAGATCGGGATAGCGCTCCACCGGCCGCACGCCCGCTTCGCGGAAGGTGTGTGGGAAGGTCCGCCGCGAGGCATCCCGGTTGGCCAGCATATAGGACACGCCCGAGGGAACTCGGAGGTTGTCCTCGAGCACGAAGAAGGCGCCGTCCTGGCCGCGGACGAGGTCGCTGCCGCAGACGTTCACATAGGCGTTGTGGGGCACGAACAGGTGCTGCATCGCTCGCCGATAGGCCGGCGATCCGAGGATGAGGTCGCGCGGAATGATCCCGTCGGCGAGGATCTTCTGTTCGCCGTAGATGTCGGCCAGGAACAAGTTCAGGGCCTTGAGGCGCTGGATGAGGCCGGTCTCGATCACCGTCCACTCGCCGGCTGGAATGATCCGCGGGAAGAGGTCGGTGGGGATGATCCGCTCGGTGGGGCTGCCCGCTCCGTAGACCGTGAAGGTGATTCCCTGCAGCAGGAACGAGCGCTCCAGGGTCTTCTGTCGATCGGAGAGGGCCTGGGCCCCCAGAGCCTGGATGTCCTGGTCGAGCAGGCGGTAGTTGGCCCGCGTCACCCCGTCGGGCGCGAACATCTCGTCATAGGCCGCGCCGGGCCTATAGGCCGTCTCCGAGGCCGGCGGCGAGGCCTTATGGCTGACCGGGCTGGCCGTGAGCGAACCTCCTTGATGCTGGGGCCTACTTGTCCACGCCCCGCCGCAAACCGCAAGCCGGGGCGACGCCCTCGCGGGTGACAGCAAGGGCGGGTCCGCTTAAGAGGGGTGGGGCGCCGCGGGAATCGATTAGTTGCAACGAACCGATCTGGCCCTGGTCATCGCCCTGACCTGCCTTTCCGCCGCCGCCCGCGCCGCCGAGCCCACCGCCGCCCTCAACGGCGATCTTGACAAGAGCCTGCGCGGCGACATCGCCCGGGCCATCGGCGAAGTGAAGGCGCCGCCGCAGAGTCCCGTGGAGGCCCGCCGCCGGGCCCGCGATTCGGCCGCCAACGCCACCGCCCTGCTTCGCTCGGAAGGCTACTATGAGGCGCAGGTCAGCGCCGACGTCACCGACGCCGATCCGCCGCGCGCCTTCGTCACCGTCACGCCCGGGCCCCGCTTCGTCCTTGCCGTCCCGGCTATCGAGTGGGTGGGCGCCGCACCGGATGCGGCCGCTGCCGCCAAGGCCCGCGCCGCCCTTACCCTGGCTCCCGGCGCGCCCGGGCGGGCGGCGGACATCGTGGCGGCCGAGGCGCGGGCGGTGGCCTCCCTCACCAAGCAGGGCTACGCCGACGCCCAGGCCGAGCGCCGCCAGGTGATCGTCGACCATGCCGACCACACCGTGGCCCCGACCTTTCGGCTGGCCTCGGGCGACCTCGTCCGCATGGGCGGCCTGACGTTGAAGTCCAAGGGCCGCACGAAGCTCGCCTGGCTGCGCACACTGGCCCCCTGGCGGCCCGGCGAAGTCTATGACCCCGACAAGCTTACCCGGCTGGAGCGCCGCCTTACCGAGACTGGGGTCTATGAATCGGCGTCGGCCAGCCTCGCCCCGGCCGCCGAGATCGAGAACGGCCGCCGCCCGGTCATCGTCACCCTGGTCGACCGCCCGCCCAGGACCATCGAACTGGGCGCCGCCTATTCGACCACCGCCGGCGCCGGCTTCAACGCCTCGGCGGCCATGGGCGGCTCGAGCTTTGGGGCTTATTCGACCATCGAGGGCTCAGGGGTCGACGCCAAGTGGATTCACTACAACCTGCTGGGCGTGGCCGACACTACAACCCTGACCGCCCGACTCTATGACATCCAGCAGGTCCTCGATCTCGAACTCGACCTGCCCGACTGGCGCCGTCCCGACCAGACCCTCAAGGCCGGCGTCGACGCCTTGAACGAGCGCACGCCGGCCTACAACGACACCGGCGGGGGCGTCCGGATGGCCGTCGAGCGCCACTGGACCAAAACCACCTTCCTGACCCTCGGCGGCTACTTCGACTACGTCTCACTGGCCGAGAAGGACGCCATCAATCCCGAGGGGACGCCGGTCGGCGAGCACCTCAAACTGCTTATCCCCACCGGACTCGCCGCCTTCGCGCTGGACAAGTCGAACGACATCCTCGACCCGACCCGCGGCTGGCGCTTCCAGGTCCGCCTGGAGCCGACCTGGGTCACCGGCACGCGCTCGGTGGCCTATGTGAAGAGTTGGGCCCAGGCCAGCGGCTACCTGCCGTTCGGCAAGGGCGATGGAACGGTTCTGGCCGGCCGCTTGGCCCTCGGGTCCATCCTTGGCGGCAATATCCCCGACGTGCCTGCTGACCGCCGCTTCTACGCCGGCGGCGGCGGGTCGGTGCGCGGGTTCGCCTACCAGGCGGTCGGCCCGCGGCTGTCCGACAACACGCCCGAGGGCGGCCTTTCCCTCACCGAGGCCTCCGTCGAACTCCGCCACAAGCTCACCGATCGCTGGGGGGCGGTGGCCTTCTTCGACGCCGGCTCGGTGGGGACCTCGCCGGCCCCCGACTTCAGCCACGTGAGCACCGGCGTCGGGGTTGGAGTGCGCTATGACCTCGGCTTCGGTCCCTTGCGCCTGGATCTCGCCACGCCACTCAATCCGCGCCATGGCGACTCGCCCGTTCAGGTTTACGTCAGCATCGGTCAGAGCTTTTAGGGGACATGGCCGCCGCCGCGCCAACGCCGAGGATCGACAGCCGCCCCGCCCTGTGGCTGCTGGCCGCCGCCCTCATCCTCGTCGTCCTCGTCGGCGTGCTGCGCTACGGGCCGGGAACCAGTTTCGGCCGCGCCTTCATAGAGCGCGAGGTCAACGGCCTCTCGCTCGGGACGCTCGGCGTCGTTCGCCTGGACGGCCTTTCCGGCGATCCCTGGCGCGACCCGCGCGCGGCGCGCCTCACCATCACCGACGCCCACGGGGTGTGGCTGGACGCCCGCGGCGTGGCCCTCGCCTGGCGACCCCTCGAGCTATTCGGTCGTCGCCTGCACGTCGAGACCGCCGGCGCCGACAGCCTCACCCTGCTTCACCAGCCGACGATCGGCCGCGGCAAGGGCGGCCATCCGGCCATCTCGGTTCAGATCGATCACGCCCGGGCCCGGATCGAGATGACCCCCGCCTTCGCCCTGCGCCGCGGCGACTACGACCTCACCGGCGCCCTCGATCTGGAGCGCTCAGGGGCGGTGCGCGGCTCCGCCGTGGCGCTCAGCCGCCTGCACGCCGGCGATCATCTGAATGCCAAGGTCGATATCGAGCCCTCCAAGACCTTCCGCGTCCAGGCCGACGCCCTCGAGGCCCAGGGCGGCGCGATCGCCGGGTCCCTCGGCCTGGCCGCCGACCAGCCCTTTTCCCTGACCGCCCGAGCCGCCGGCTCGGTCAATACCGGCCAGGTGTTCGTCGCCACTCGGGTCGGAAACGCCACGCCCCTGGCCGTCCAGGCCCAATGGAACAGAGCCGGCGGGCGGGCGACCGGCAGGCTGGATCTGGCCGCCACCAGCATGCTGGCCGGCTATCGCAAGATGTTCGGGCCGACGGCGAACTTCGACATCGCCGGCCATCAGGTCGCCGGCGGCTTCAACGACATGACCCTCCTCGTCGCCGCGGAGAATCTCCATTTCACGGCCCGCGGTCAGGCCAATATCGGGACGGGCGTGGCTGGGCCGGGGGGCGTGGCCATCGACGCCAGGTTCGCCAACGTCAATCGCCTGATGGGATTCCCCAGGATGGGGGCGGGCGCCCTCATCGGGCGCCTGACCGGTGATCGCCGCCATTGGATCTTCGCCGGCGGGGCGGCGATCGATCACGTGGCCGAAGGACCCTACATGCTGGCCCGCGTCGCCGGGCCGGTGCGGCTGGAAAACGCCGGCCGCGATCTTTTGATCAGGGCCGCGCCGGCCGGAGTGGGCGGGGCCGGGCGGGGCCTGCTCGCCGCTCTCCTGGGCGCCCGGCCGAGCGGGACGGCCGAGCTCACTCGCTTCGCTGACGGGCGCCTCCTGATGCGCAGCCTGGCCCTTCAGGGTGTCGGCCTCAAGGCGACCGCCACCGGCGACCGCGGTCTTCTGGGCGATCTTTCCTTCACCGGCCAAGCGAGCTTTTCCAACCTGGCCATGGCCCACGCAGGGGCGAGCGGCCTTGTCAACATGGCCTGGACCGCCCGCCAGGCCGGCCATAATCCGTGGGCCTTCACTCTCGACGCCCATGGAGCGAACTTCGCCGCCGGCCTCGCCGAAGCTGACCGCCTGCTTGGCCGCGCGCCCCATCTCCTCGCCGTGGCCAGCTATGACGGCAAGGCCATCGGCGTCTCGAGCGCGACTTTGACCGGCGCCGCCGGCCAGGCCACCGGCCAGGGCATGCTCGGCGATGACGGCGCGATCGGCCTCAAGCTCGCCTGGTCCGCCAAGGGGCCTTTCGTGGTCGGGCCGGTGGAGATCGACGGCGCAGCAAAGGGTTCGGGCGACATCGCCGGAACCCTGGATTCGCCGCGCGCCGATCTCCTGGCCGACTTCGCCAGCCTCGACGTCCCCGGCATGCGGCTGCGCGGCGCCCACCTGGTGCTGACCTTCCAGCATGCGCCCACCGGCGGCGATGGCCGCTTCGCCCTGACGGCGGCCAGCGACTACGGCCCGGCGAGCGGGGCCAGCGCCTTCCGCTTCGCCGGCGACGGCCTCGATCTCACCAATCTCAAGATGAACGCCGGTGGGGTGACCGCCTCGGGGGCGCTGGCCCTGCGCAAGGGCGAGCCATCGAGCGCCGATCTGATCCTCGCCGCCGGTCCGGGCGCCCTCTTGAGCGAGGGCCACGCCCAGGGACGGGCGCGCATCGTCGACGCCGCCGGCGGCCCGACCGCGACCCTTTCTCTCACCGCCGGCGAGGCGCGCCTGAGAAGCAATGGCCTCGCCTTCAAGAGCTTCGATTTCACCGCCGCCGGGCCGCTGAAACGCCTGCCGTACCGCATCGCGGCCAACGGTCCCTCGGCGGGTGGGCCGTGGCGGATCAAGGGCGAGGGCGTCCTAGTCGAGCAGGGACCCGATCGGGTGGCGAGCTTCACCGGGTCCGGGCGAATGCGACGGGCCGATTTGCGCACCCTATCCCCGGCCGAGCTGCGCCTCTCGCCGGCCGGCGTGGCGATCCGCGCCGATCTCGCTGCCGGTTCTGGCCGCGCCCAGCTCATCGTCGCCAACCTGTCCGGGGCCGCCTCGGTCAAGGCGACCCTCACCGACGTCGACATGTCGCTGCTCAACGAGGACTACGTCGGCAAGCTGAGCGGCCAGCTCAACCTCGCCGGTCGCGGCGAGCATCTGGCCGGCGCGCTTGACGCCCATCTCTCCGGCGCCGGAGGCCGCGACCTCCGGGGCGAGCCGCCAGTCAACGGCGAGGTCATCGCCCGTCTCTCCGGCGGGACGATGAACGTCGATTTCCACCTCGGAAACGCGTCAGGGCTCAAGGCCCAGGGAGACGTGGTCCTGCCGGTCGAGGCCTCGGCCCAGCCGTTCCGCATCGCCCTGGTCAACCATCGCCCGCTGAGCGGCCGGTTCTCCATCGACGGCGAAGTGAAGCCCCTTTGGGACCTGACGGTGGGTGGGGCCGAGAGCCTGTCGGGCAAGGTCGCCGCCTCCGGGACCCTGGCCGGGACCCTGGCCGACCCCCGCGCCGTGGGTCAGGTCGCGCTCGACAACGGCCGCTTCCAGGACGAGGACACCGGCCTGAGGCTGGTCAACGTCACCCTGCGGGCCAACCTCGCCGACAACGCCATCGACGTCAGCCGCTTCACCGCCGTCGATGGGGCCAAGGGCCAGATCACCGGATCGGGCCGGGCCAGCCTGCAGCGCGACGGGGTCTCCAGCTTCCGCGCCGACCTCACCGGCTTTCGCCTCATCGACACTGACATCACCAAGGCCACCGCCTCCGGCCACGTCAGCGTCAACCGCGCCGCCAACGGCAAGGTCCAGCTCACCGGGGTCCTTACGATCGACAGGGCCCAGATCTCCCCCAACCCGCCCCAGGCGAACGGAGTCACGCCCATGGAGGTGGTGGAGATCCATCGTCCGGACGAGATGGACGACCGTCCCGGCCAGGTCGCCGGACCCAGCGAGCGCGAAGCGCCCATTGGCATGGACGTCTCGATTCGCGCGCCGGGTGGAGTGTTCCTCAAGGGGCGGGGGCTCAATCTCGAACTGGCCCTCGACGCCCACGTCGGCGGAACGGCGGCCGCCCCGCTCTTGACCGGCAGGGCGCGGGTGGTGCGCGGCGACTATAATTTCGCCGGCCAGAGGTTCCAGATCGACGACCGGGGCTCGATCACCCTGGGCTCGACCGCCCAGGCCATCCGCCTCGACCTCACCGCCACTCGCGAGGACCCCAGCCTCACAGCGGTGATCAAGATCGCCGGCACCGCCGCGCGGCCGACCATCACCTTGAGTTCAAGTCCATCGCTGCCGCAGGACGAGATCCTCTCCCAGGTTCTGTTCGGAGCCTCGGCCTCGCAACTTTCGGGCATCGAGGCGGCCCAACTCGCTTCGGCAGTGGCGGGTCTGGCCGGGGGCGGCGGCTTCGACCTCATCGGCGGCCTGCGCAGCCTCGCCCACCTCGACCGCCTGGCGGTGGGCGATTCGGCGGTCACCGGCACCACCGTCTATGGCGGCAAGTACATCACCGACAAGCTCTACCTGGAGCTCACCGGCGGCGGTCGCGAAGGCGAGGGGGCCCAGCTCGAGTGGCGGGTGCGAAAGCGCCTCTCTCTGGTCGGCAAGCTCGGCAGCCAGGGCGACTCCCAGATCGCCATCCGCTGGCGCAAGAGCTATTGAGCGAACGCTAGTGGGTGATGCGGGGGCGGAGCTGGTAGCGGCCGGGCTTGAAGTTCTCGAAGATCAGCGAGGTGTGCGGATGCCCGACCGGCTGGCCGGTGTCGTCAGGCAGCAGGTTCTGCTCGGAGACATAGGCCACGTAGCTCGACTGATCGTTCTCGGCCAGCAGGTGGTAGAAGGGCTGGTCCTTGGAGGGACGCACCTCGGCCGGGATTGCCTCCCACCACTCGTCGGTGTTGGCGAAAACCGGGTCGACGTCATAGATCACGCCGCGGAAAGAAAAGACGCGATGGCGAACGACCTGCCCAATGGCGAACTTGGCGATTCGCATGTTCATGCCCAAGAGAGTGCGCCCCAAATCCTGAACGGACACTGAATCCTTACCGATTCCGCCTTTATTGGCAAAGCATTCTCATCCGTCGGCAGAACATGCGATCTTGCCGACGCGGGGGCCGCAAGCCGCCGCCGCGCCCGCCGCCGCCTTGATTTCACGGCAATTCGTCGCGCGGGCGGCGTTTCCATCGTGGCCGGCTTTGCTCTAGGCTCTGCGACGAAATGAGGCGCCCAATCGAGCGCGAAGTCTTCGCCGCCCTCGATCTGGGGACCAACAACTGCCGCCTGCTTCTGGCCACCCCCACGGCGCGCGGTTTCCGGGTCGTCGATTCCTTTTCCCGCATCGTCCGCCTGGGCGAGGGCCTGAGCCAGAATGGGGCTCTGGCGCTGGGGGCCATGGAGCGGGCGATCGGGGCGCTTGGCGTCTGCGCCGACAAGATCCGCCGCCGCGGGGCCACAAAGGTTCGCGCCGTCGCCACCCAGGCGTGCCGCACCGCCACCAACGGGCCGGCGTTCATCGCCGAGGTCGAGGCCCGCACCGGCCTTCGCCTATCCATCATCAGCCCGCGCCAGGAGGCGCGCCTGGCGGTCGCCGGCTGCCTCAACCTGATCGACCTTGGCGTCGAGGCGGCCCTGGTCCTCGATGTTGGCGGCGGCTCGACCGAACTTTCGTGGCTGGACCTTAGGGCCGCGTCGGTCGAGGCCGTTCCGCGCCGCCCGGGTCCTCGCTGGCTGCCGATCAAGGCGTGGCTGAGCGTGCCCATCGGAGTCGTCACACTGGCCGAGCGTTTCCCGTCCGGCGAGGCTGGCGACGTGGCCGGTTTCCGGGCCATGGTCGATGCCTTCAAAGGCGAAATCGCCTCCTTTCACCGCGCCGACGCCCTGCGCGGCGCCTTCGCCGCCGGGGCGGCCCATCTGGTCGGCACCTCCGGGGCCATAACAAGCCTCGCTGGCCTCCACCTGCGCCTGCCGCGCTACGACCGCAGCCGCGTCGACGGACTGTGGATGAGCCAGGCCGAGTGCCAGGCGGTGGCCCGGCGCCTCCTCGCCCTGACCGTGACCGAGCGCGGCGCCCAGGCATGCATCGGGCCCGACCGCGCCGACCTCGTCCTCGCCGGGGCGGCGATCCTCCAGGCCGTGCAGGAGGTCTGGCCGTGCGAGCGGGTGCGGGTGGCCGACCGCGGCCTGCGCGAGGGCCTGTTGCTGTCACTGATGGCGGAGCATCGCCGCCGCCCCGCGCCATGAGCGATCCGCCGCGCAAACGCATGGTCCGCCCGCCGACCGGCGGCGAAGGCCCCGGCCGGGCCGCCCCCGCACGCCTGGAATCGACCAAGGAGCGCACCGCCTCCTCCCGCGCCTGGCTCGCGCGGCAACTGGCCGATCCCTTCGCCGCCAAAGCCCGGGCCATGGGCTACCGGTCGCGCGCCGCCTTCAAGCTTGCGGAGATCGACGAGCGATTCCACCTCATCTCGCCGCGCGCCCGGATCGTCGACCTCGGCTGCGCGCCCGGCGGCTGGCTGCAGGTGGCCAGCGAGCGCGGCGCCCGGGCCCTCGTGGGCATCGATCTCCATCCCCTCGAACCCCTGGCCGGAGCGGTGATCCTTCAGGGGGATTTCACCGAGCCGGGCTGCGGGGCGAACCTGGTCGCGGCGCTCGGCGGGGCGCCCGACCTCATTCTCTCCGACATGGCCCCCAACACCACCGGTCATCGCCGTACGGACCATCTGCGCATCATGGCCTTGATCGAGGCGGCGGCGGATTTCGCGATCGAGTCCCTGCAGCCCGGCGGCGCTTTCCTCGCCAAGGCCTTCCAGGGCGGCGAGACGGCCGAGGTCGTCACCCGTCTCAAGACCCGCTTCGCCACCGTCCGGCACGTCAAGCCCAAGGCCAGCCGCGCCGAGAGCGCCGAACTCTACCTGCTGGCCCAGGGCAAGCGCTGAGGAGCACCCCACCTCCCTCCAGGGGTTTTCAAAATGCCGGGGTTTATTCTAGGGTCGTCCCGCGGACGAGGGGGCC
Organism: Caulobacteraceae bacterium; assembly: GCA_036498165.1. GTDB lineage: Bacteria > Pseudomonadota > Alphaproteobacteria > Caulobacterales > Caulobacteraceae > Acaudatibacter. The sequence goes on along the minus strand of DASXIE010000117.1, from coordinate 13,242 downwards.
CGCGCCAAGAGCAATGTCCGACGTCTTCATTTCCTACGCCCGCTCGAGCGAGGCCCAGGCCAAGTCGGCGGCCGACGCTCTGCGGCGGCTGGGCTACAGTGTCTGGCTCGACGAGGACCTCCCGACCCACCGCCTCTATGCCGAGGTCATCGAGGAGCAACTCGCCGCCGCCCGCGCGGTGGTGGTGATCTGGTCGGCGGAGGCGGTGAAGTCGCACTGGGTGCGCTCCGAGGCCGACCGGGCCCGGGCCGGAAATAAGCTCGTTCAGCTCAGCGTCGATGGCGCACCGCTTCCCATGCCCTTCGACCAGATCCAGTGCGCCGTCCTGGCCGGGTGGACGGGCGCTGCGGACCACCCGGCCTGGAGCAAGGTGGCGGCCAGCGTCGCCGCGCTGGCCGGCGGCAGGCAGGCGGCTGGAGCCCGGGCGCCACCCGCCGCGTCTCCCCGTCCGGAAGGCGAGCGGCGCCATCTCACCGTGCTCGACGCCCGCCTCGTGGGCGGCGCGAAGATCGCCGCCGGCCTCGACCCGGAGGAGTGGCACGAGATCGCCAGCGGCTTCCAGCGCCAGGCCGCCGCGGCCGCCGAGCGGCTGGACGGTCACGTCGCCCGCGTCCTTGGCGACGGCCTCGTCGTCTACTTCGGCTATCCGGCGGCGCGCGAGGACGCCGCGGAGCGGGCCGTGCGCGCCGGCCTGGCGATCGTCGAGGCCGCGGTCGGAGCGTCTCCGTCGCTCAGCCTCAGCGTCGGCATCCACACCGGCACGGTGGTGATCGCCCAGACCGGCGGCGACCAGGTGGATGCGTTCGGCGATGCGCCCAGGCTGGCCGCCGCCGTCCGCGCCGCCGCGCCGAGCGAGGCGGTGGTGATGACCGACCAGGTGCATGACCTGGTCTCCGGTCTTTTCGTGGTCGAGGATCTTGGCCTCCAGGTGATCGAGGCGGCGGGCGATCCGGCGCGCCTTTTCCGCGCCGTGCGCCCGGGCCTGGCCAGCGGCCGCGGGCGCGGCTTCGCCCCCCGCGAGGCGACCCCTTTCGTCGGCCGCGACGACGAGATCCGTCTCTTGGCCGGGCGCTGGGAACGGGTGCGCGAAGGCGAGGGCCAGATGGCCCTCATCATGGGCGAGCCGGGGATCGGCAAGTCGCGGCTGATCGATGAGTTCCGCGAGACGATCAAGGCCGACCCCCATCTGTGGATCGAATGCGCCGGCGCCCCGCTCAACGCCAACACCCCCTTCCACGCGGTCATCCAGATGCTCAGGCAAGGGCTGGGCTGGGAGGGCGATGAGAGCGACGCGGCGCGGCTTTCCCGCCTCGATGAGTCCCTGGCGGCGGCCGGGCTGCGCCTGGAGGAGGCGGTTCCCCTGATCGCCGGGATGCTCGGCCTGGCTCTCCCCGACCGATATCCGCCCCTGGACATGCCTCCCGACCAGCAGCGCCGCCGCCTGCTCGCCGCCCTGGCCGCCTGGGTGTTCAGCGCCACCCGAGCCCAACCCCTGGTCATCGTCATCGAGGATCTTCACTGGCTCGACCCCTCGACCCTGGAGCTCATTCAGACGCTCGTCGAACAAGGGGCTACGGCTCCGTTGATGCTGCTCCTCACCGCTCGGCCGATGTTTCGCGCTCCGTGGGGCGTGCGCGGACATCACGCCCTCGTCACGCTTGGACGCCTTAGCCAGCGCCAGACCCGCGAGCTCGTCGCCGGCGTCGCCGCCGATCTCGACCCGGCGGTGATCGACCGCGTCATCGCGCGCACCGACGGGGTGCCACTCTTCGCTGAGGAACTCACCCGCCTGATGCAGTCCGTCCGCGCTGGCGCCGGCGAGCACGACATTCCCGCCACCCTGCTCGATTCCCTCGCCGCCCGCCTCGACCGCCTCGGCCGGGCCCGCGAGGTCGCCCAACTCGCCTCGGTGATCGGCCGCGACTTCACCTACGAGCTGCTGGCGGCGATCTCCCCCTTGCCCGAGAGCGAATTACAGGCCGATCTCGGGGTCCTCGCGGAGGCCGAGCTGATCTACGCCCGCGGCTCGCCGCCGGAGGCCAGCTACCGTTTCAAGCATGCCCTGGCCCGCGACGCCGCCTATGAGACCCTGCTCAAGAGCCGCCGCCGCGCCCTCCATGGCGACGTGGCTCGGGTGATAGCCGAGCGCTTCGCGGCTTTGGCGCAGGCTCAGCCGGAACTGCTCGCCCGCCACTGGACCGAGGCGGGCGAGAGGGCGCCGGCCATCGCCGCCTGGAAAAGCGCCGGCGATGGTGCCTATGCCCGCCGCGCCTTCACAGAGGCCGAAACCGCCTATCGCCGCGCCCTCGATCTCCTCGCCGGCCTCGAGCCTTCGTCCGAGCGCGACGAGACGGAGTTGGAGCTTTACAGCGCCCTCAACCGGGTGCTGCAGCTGACCCTGGGCTACGCCGCCCCCGAAACCGTCGAGGCCGCGGGGAGGGCCCGCGCCCTTGCCGAGAAGTCGGGCAATCTGTCCCGTCTGATCCGCGAGGAGGCTCGCATCTGGCGGGGGGTGATCACCGCCGGCGACTATGCCGGCGCCGCCGCCCTGGCCGATCACATCCTCGATCTCGCCGGCGCCCAGGGCCACAATCCGGGGCGACTGCTTTTCGCCCACAACGCCCAGGTTCAGAGCCGCTTCTACACCGGCGACCTGGCCGGGGTGGAGGCCCACTTCGCGGCCCTCAGCCCCCTGATCGAGGCCGAGGGCGCCCGCCAGGCGCCGGGCAACAACATCATCTCCATCGGCGTCGCCGCGATCACCGCCTGGGCGCTCGGCCACGCGAGCCTCGCCCACGAGCGGATGGACCGGGCGGGCGCCTTCGCCGAAGCGTCGAAGGATCCCTACGACTTGGCCATGGTCCTCCATTTTAGCGGTCTTCTCGCCTCCTGCCAGCGCGACATGGAGCGGGCGAGAGCCGCCGGGACCCAGTTCCTCGAAGTCGCCGAGGCCAACGGCTTTTCCTATGCCGTCAGCTTGGCCCGCAACGCGCTGGGCTGGGCGCTTGGCCACGCCGGGGCGGTCGAGGAAGGCTTGGCGATGATCCACGAGGCGCGCGCCAGCCTGGCCGGTTCGGGGGCCCGAGTCGGCGGCTCCTACGGTCTCAAGCTACTGGCCGAAATCGAGGCCCTTCACGGCGATAACGACCTCGCCATGGCCTCGTTCGAGGAGGCCCTCACCGCCAATCCCCAGGAGCGGGTCTTCCACCCGGAGATCCTGTGGCGGCGCGGCGAACTGCGGCGTAATCTGGGCGATGACGCCCTGGCCGAGGCCGACTGGCGCGAGGCCATGGTCCTGGCAGTGGAGATGGGGGCAAAGACCTGGGAACTGCGCGCCGCCACCAGCCTCGCTCGTCTGATGCGGGACAGTGGCGAGGCACGCCCCGGCCGCGACCTCCTCGCCCCTCTCGTCGCCTGGTTCGCCGACGATCCCGCTGCCGACCCCCGCGCGGCCGCGGAGTTGCTGGCGGAACTGGGATGACGAGGAAACAGGTCGCCTACCCCGGCAACGTCACTACAAAGGCGGAGCCTTCGCAGGAGACAGAGCCGCGGTGGCGGGCGGCGATCTGGCGGACGATGGAAAGGCCGAGGCCCCAACTCCCCGCCGCCTCGGCGCGGCCGCTTGGCCGATAGAAGGGCTCGAACACCCGCTCGCGCTCAGCCGCCGGGATGCCGGGCCCATGATCGCTGACGGTCAGGCGGATTTCGTCCCCCGCCCGGGCCACGGCGACCTCAACGGGCGGGGCGCCATGGCGGGAGGCGTTGTCGATGAGGTTGCGGATCAGTCGCCGCATCAACCGCGCCGAGCCGGTGATCTCGAAACCGCCGCCGACTGGATCGGCCATGACCGCCCCGGCCCGCGCCGCCTCCTCGGCGGCTAGGCCCAATAGATCGATGGGCTCTTTGGCAAGCCCATTGGCGGCCTGGTCGAGCCGGCTCGCCAGCAGGATCTCGTCGATGAGGGCGGCCAGCTCGGCGATGTCGGCCTCGATGGCCGGGCGCAGGGCCGGATCGGGGGCGACGGCGAACATCTCCACCGCCAGGCGCAGGCGGGCGAGCGGCGAGCGCAGTTCGTGGCTGGCGTGGGCCAGGAGGGTCTTGTGGGCCGAGAGCAGGGCCTCGACCTTGTCGGCGGCGGCGTTGAAGCTGGCCGCCACGGCAGCGATCTCATCCGCCCCCTCGACCCGCGCCCGGGCGTCGAGCCGGCCCGCTCCCCAGGCGTCGAGGCTGGCCTTGAGCCGCTCCAGCCGGTGGGTGAGGCGCGAAACGACCGGAATGGCCGCCAGGCCCACCGCGCCGGCCACGATCATGAGCATGAGCAGGTGCTGCCCGTCGTGGTGTGTCCGCCATGGGCCGAACTTCGCCACCAGAGAATGGGAATCGGCCATCTGGTGCATCAGCACCGCGCCGAGGATGGCCACCAGCACCAAGCTGGCCAGCAGCGTGAGATACACCCGCCAGAACAAGCCGCGGCTGAAGATCGACACCGCCCTCAGCCCTGGTCCTGGGCCTTGGCGAAGAGGTAGCCCGAGCCGCGCACGGTGATGATCCGCCGGGGATGAGCCGGATCGTCCTCGATGGCGGCGCGGATTCGCGAGACGTGGACGTCGATCGAGCGGTCGAAAGCCTCCAGCTCCTCTCCCTTGATGAGGTCCATCAGCCGCTCCCGCGAGAGCACCTTGCCGGCGTGAGCGGCGAGCGCCGCGAGCAGGTCGAACTGATACGAGGTCAACGTCGCCTCGGCCCCGTCGACGCGCACTCGCCGCGAAGCCGGATCGATCTCCAGGCGGCCGAAATGCACTACCGACCCGTCCGGCGGTCCCTGGCGGCGACGCAGGATCGCCTTGAGACGGGCCTGCAGCTCACGCGGATTGAACGGCTTGGGCAGGTAGTCGTCGGCCCCCAACTCTAGGCCGACGATCCGGTCGGCATCCTCGCCGCGCGCCGACAACATCAGGATCGCCGCGTCGGTGGCGGCGCGCAGGCGGCGGCAGACCTCCAGGCCGTCGAGGTCCGGCAGCATGATGTCGAGCACTATGGCGTCGTAGCCGCTTGGTTGAGCCCGGCGGTCGGCCGCCGCCGCGATTCCCGCCACCCCGGTGTGGCGGGATTCGACCGTGAAGCCCGCCCCGGTCAGATAGGCGCACACCATGTCGGCCAGGCGGACGTCATCGTCGATGATCAGGATCCGACCGTTCATGGCGCCTTTGGATCACGGATGGTGACGCTGCACCATCATTGCGCCCAGCTTGGCGCGCTGCTCCGGGCTCAGCACCTCGGCGGCGTCCGCCATGGCGTTGACCAGGGCTCGGCTGGCCTGGTCGACGTCGGCGATGCGGGCCGCGCGCAGGCGCTCGAGGGCGGCGCGGTCGATCACCGGAGCGGTCAGCAGGCGATGCAGTTCGCCGTGGGCGCCCTTCATCTCTTCGTGCAGCGGGGCCATGGACCGCATCGCGCCGCCGAGGATGGCGTGGATGCGCTGCCTTTGGTCGGGGGTGGCGTCGACCGCGGCGAGCATCTCCTCGATGTGGGCGCCCATCATGGCGTGCATGTCGCCGTGGCCCATGCCGGCGTGAGCGCCGGCCATGTCTGCGGCGCGGGCCGCAACGCTGGTGACAACGAGGCCGCCGGCCACGAAGCTGGCGGCCAAGGCCGCGGCGAGGATCAGCCGTCGGCGGAGGGGAGGGGTGGACATTTTCTCTACAGGTCCTCTTGCTCGTTTCGCGCCGGCCCAGGATCGGCCGGCTCGATCCCCACCCTTAACCATGCCCCTTTGCCGCCATGCGCGGGATATGTTTCGGTTTGTAAAGTCGCGCCTCAACCGTGGCGAATCTTCAAAGCTAGGATGGTCAGGGCGAGGACGAGGGTCACGGCGTTGGCGACGATCAGCGGGGCGTCGGCGACCATCAGACCATAGGCGAGCCACAGGGCGATCCCCACCGAGAAGACCAGGAACATGCCGAGCGAAATGTCGCCCGTCGACCGTGTCCGCCACGCGCGCACGACCTGCGGCACGAACGAAACCGTCGTGCACGCCGATGCCGCGAACCCCACGCTCGTCGCCAGGCTCATTCCCTTATGATCCTTCCGCTTTCGCCCACCGCCCGGCCGCTTCCGCAACCAAGCGATGCATGCCGCGTTTGCGAGCGTCGGACCAGGGTCTAGGGTGGGTCACATGGAAACCTCGCCGCCGAACGCCAGTGTGGGAATTGACGGGCTCGACGAGATCCTCGCCGGAGGCCTGGCGCGCGGCCATTCCTTCCTTCTCGAGGGCGAGCCGGGGACCGGCAAGACGACGCTCTCCCTGCAGTTCCTTATGTCCGGCGCGGACGACGGCGAGCGCTCTCTCTATGTCACCTTGTCGGAAACCGCCGACGAGCTGCGCCGTGGGGCCGCCTCGCACGGCTGGACGTTGGAAGATCGCATCGAGGTGTTCGAACTGGCGCCGGCGGAGTCCTTGCTCGACGCCCAGCAGCAGCAGAGCCTGCTTTACGCCTCCGAACTCGAGCTCGGCGAGACCACCAAGCTGATCATCGAGGCGATGGAGCGCGTCCGCCCGGCACGGGTGGTGATCGACTCTCTTTCCGAGATCCGCCTGCTGGCCCAGAGTTCCCTGCGCTACCGCCGCCAGATCCTCGCCCTGAAGCATTACTTCGCCAATCTGGGTGCGACCGTCCTCCTGCTCGACGACCTCACCTCCGAGGCAGCCGACAAGACGGTCCACAGCGTCGCCCACGGGGTGATCCGCCTGGAGGAACTGGCGCCCGACTTCGGGGCCGGCCGCCGCCGCCTGCGGGTTCTGAAATATCGCGGCCGTGCCTACCGCGGTGGCTATCACGATTTCACCATCGAGACCGGCGGTCTCAGCGTCTTCCCCCGCCTTGTCGCCTCCGAACATCACCTCCCCTTCGAGCGGACCACGCAGCGCTCGGGCATCGTGGGCCTGGACAGGCTGTTGGGCGGCGGCGTCGACCGCGGCTCCAATACCCTCATCATCGGGCCCTCGGGCACCGGCAAGTCCCTCATCGCCCTGACCTTCGCCATGGCCGCCGTTGAACGGGGCGAGCGGGCGGCCCTGTTCCTTTTCGACGAGGAGTTGAGACTGCTCTTCGATCGAATGAAGGCCCTCGGCCTGGACCTGGCCGCCGCCCGCGACGCGGGCCATCTGATGATCCAGCAAGTCGACGCCGCCGAGCTTTCACCGGGCGAGTTCACCCATAGGGTGCGCAAGGCGGTCGACGATCTCAAATGCGCCACCGTGGTGATCGACAGCCTCAACGGCTACCAAGCCGCCATGCCGGAAGAGAAGTCCCTCATCCTCCACATGCATGAACTGCTGCAGTATCTGAACCGCCGCGGGGCAGCGACCTTCATGACCGTCGCCCAGCACGGCCTGGTGGGCGACATGCAGACGCCGGTAGACGTCACCTACCTCGCCGACGCGGTGATCCTGCTCCGCTATTTCGAGGCGGCGGGCAAGGTCCGCCGGGCCGTCTCGGTGATCAAGAAGCGTTCCGGAACCCACGAGGACACCATCCGCGAGTTCCGAATCGGCAACGCGGGCCTTACCGTCGGCGAACCGCTGGATGCCTTCCAGGGCGTGCTTCGCGGAGTCCCGACCTACACCGGGGGCAACCTCTCGGACTTCGAGGCGAAGCCGCGGTGAGCGGCGGCGGGGCATCGTCCGAACGCGCCCTGATACTTGCCCCGATCGGGCGGGACGGCCAGATCGCCCGCCTGATCGTCGGGCAGGCCGGGTTCGAGGGCGAGGTGTGCCCCGACCTCGCCGCCTTGGTCGCCGAACTCGACGCCGGCGCCGGCGTGGCGATCATCGCCGAAGAGGCCGTCCGCGACACCGATCTGCGCCCCCTGATCGGCTTTCTAGGCCGCCAGCCGCCGTGGTCAGACTTGCCGATCATCCTGATGACCGAGCGCGGCGGCGGCCGCGAGCCCAATCCCGCCGCTGTCCGCCTGGGCGAGGGCCTCGGCAAAGTCAGCTTCCTGGAGCGGCCGTTCCACCCCGCCACCCTTGCCAGCCTCGTCCGCTCGGCGATCCGCGGTCGGCGGCGGCAATATGATGCCCGCCAGATGCTCGAGGACCTGGCTGCCAGCACCCGCCAACTCGAGACGGCGCTCCGGGCCGGCCAGCTTGGTCCGTGGACCCTCTACCTGCCCGACCTCGTTCTCGCCGCCTCCGACATTTGCGCCGCCCAGTACGGTCGCCCGCCCGGCGCCAGCCTCTCCTATCAGGAATGGCAAGCCTCCGTTCACCCCGACGACGCCGAGCGGGTGCACGCCGCCGCTGGCCAGACCATGCGCAGCGGCGAAGATTATGTGATCGAATACCGCGTCGTGTGGCCGGACGGCAGCGTACACTGGGTCGACGTCCGGGCCCGGACGGTCAAGAACAGCACCGGGCAGGTCGTCGAGCTGATCGGGGTTTCCTCGGAAATCACCGCCCGCAAGAGCTTCGAGCACGAGCGCGAGAGCCTCGTTCGGGAACTGGCCGCCGAGCGCAAGGCGCTCTCCGATCTCACCCGCAGCCTCGAGCTTCGGGTCGAGGAGCGCACCGCCGAACTGGCCAGCGAGGTCGCGGCCCGCGAACGGGCCCAGGACCAACTCCTGCAGTCCCAAAAGATGGAAAGCCTGGGCCAGCTCACCGGCGGGGTGGCCCACGATTTCAACAATCTCCTCATGGTCGTCTTGGGCAATCTCCAGTTGCTGGCCAAGCACACGGCCGGCGACCCGCGCGCCCAGCGCCTGATCGAGGTCGCCACCCAGGGCGCCGAACGCGGCGCGGCGTTGACCCAGAGGATGTTGGCCTTCGCCCGCCAGCAGGAGCTGAAAACCGCCGCCACCGACTTGGCCGCCCTGGTCGGTGGCATGCGCGAGCTGCTCGAGCGCAGCCTCGGCCCGCGCATCGTCCTGACACTGAACGTCCCGGCGAGCGTGCCGGCCGTCGAGGTCGATCCCAACCAGGTCGAGTTGGCCATCCTCAACCTCGCGATCAACGCCCGCGACTCCATGCCGGAGGGCGGGCCGATCAACATAGGCGTCAGCGAGCGCGCCCTGGCGGGGGTCGGAGATTCGAAGGCCCGCCCGGGCGTCCAGGTCCAGGTTTCCGACGCCGGTTTCGGCATGGACGCCGAGACGCTGCGCAAGGCCGCCGACCCCTTCTTCTCCACCAAGCCAGTCGGCAAGGGCACCGGCCTTGGCCTGTCCATGGTCGACGGTCTCGCCCGCCAGTTGGGCGGCGTGCTCGAGTTGGCCAGCGAAGTCGGCAAGGGGGCCGTCGCCACAATGTGGTTCCCGCTCGGGGCCGGGCCGTCCCTGCCCGCCGCCCCGCCGGCAGCAGCCGGACGCCGAGGCCGGCGGGCCAAGGTCCTGCTGGTCGACGACGACGCTCTGATCTGCGCCAGTACGGCCGACATGCTTGAGGATCTCGGCCACACCGTGGTGCGCGCTGAGTCCGGCCAGAAGGCGCTGGAGCTCCTGCGCGCGGGCCAGAGAGTCGACCTGATGATGACCGACTACGCCATGCCGGGAATGACCGGCCTGGAACTGGCCAGCGCCGCCCGAGGCCAGCGCCCAGACCTGCCGATCCTGCTGGTCACCGGCTTCGCCGACCCCCCCGCCGCTCAGGCCATGGACCTGCCGCGTCTATCGAAGCCTTACCACCAGGCCGATCTCCAGGCTCATATCGACAGCCTCCTCGCCCGCCCAGGCCGGAACCGCCCTACGGCCAAGGACGTTTCAGCCTGACCAGTCGCGGCTGAAGGGATGTTCCATGTCTGACCTGCCACCAGATGAACCCGGCGTCACCGAGACCCGGACGACCTATGACCCGGTGACTTCGACCACCACCCAGGTGCGCACCGCCAGCCGATCGTCCGGCGGCGCCTTGTGGGTCGTCGCCATAGTGGTTGTAATCGCCGTCATTGCGGTGGTCTATTTTATGACCCGCCAGCCAGCGGCGACCAACGACCAGGCGGCTCTCTCCGCGGCCACGGACCAGGGCGCTGCCACCGCGGCGGCCCAGCAGGCCCAGACCGCGGCCATGGCCGCTCAGGGCAGCGCGGCGACGACCAGCCAGACCGCCGCCCAGGCTCAGGCCGACCGCGCCGCCGGCGCCGCCACGAGCGCCGCGACCAGCGCCGAGGATGCCGCCCGCCGCGCCAGCGCTCCGCCGCCGCCGCCCGCGACCAGCGCCCCGCCCGACACGTCCAGCCCGCCGCCGCAGTAGGGGATCGATCGCGGGCGTTTTAGAGCTCCAGCGGAGCCAGTTGCGCCACCCGCTGGGGTTCGCGGCGCCAGATGTCCGAGGCGTCGACGTAAACCTCGATGCCATTGCCATCCGGGTCGGCGAAATAGAGCGACTTGGTCACCTCATGATCGACCGGACTGACCGCGACGCCGGCTGCTTCCAGCCTGGTCTTGGCCTCCCGCAGCTCATCCAGGCTATCGCCGATCTTGAACGCGACATGGTGCAGGCCCACCGCACTCTCGCTCTGACTCGAGCCTTCGCCGCTCACCTCCATCACCGCGAAATCATGGTGATTGCCGAGCGAGAAGAAGGTCATCTTGAAGCCGGCGTCGTCGAGCCGGGCCGCGATCGGCAGGCCAAGGACGCCATTGTAAAAAGCCTCGGCGCGCGCCCCGTTGCTCACCCGCAGCACAACGTGGCCCAAGGATTGGATTTTCATCGCGGCGGCCCTCCCAGGAGCGATCTTTGAAGCGAGGAAAGTAGAGCAACGCCAGGTGCAGCGCCAGCTTGCGCCGCGGAACAGGGGTCGCTCCGACGGCATTGATAGGAGGATGCCAAATCGACCGTCGTCGGAGGGCCCCAGCCGCCGCCACGTCCTGGGCGTGGGCGTCGGAGCGGCCTTGCTTGCCCCGCCGGCGGCGGCCCGGCCTTCGAGCCCTGAACAGGCGGCCACCGGCGAGCTCGCCATGACCCTCGAGGTCAACGGAGCCCAGCGCCGATTCACCGCCGACGTCCGCACCACGCTTCTCGACGCCCTGCGGGAGCGGCTAAACCTTACCGGCGCCAAGAAGGGTTGCGACCACGGCCAGTGCGGCGCCTGCACGGTCCATATCGACGGCCGCCGCGCCCTTGCCTGCCTTACCCTGGCGGTAGCGGCGCAGGGTCGGCGGATCACCACCATCGAGGGCCTCAGCCCACCGGTCGGCCCGCTCCACCCCATGCAGGCGGCCTTCATCGACGCCGACGCCTTCCAGTGCGGCTACTGCACCCCTGGCCAGATCATGAGCGCGGTCAGCTGCGTCGAGGAAGGCGGGGCCGCCAGCCGCGAGGAGATCGCCGAATACATGAGCGGCAACCTGTGCCGCTGCGGCGCCTATCCCCATATCGTCGAGGCCGTTGAGGCCGCCGCCGCCCGGACGCCGAGCTGATGCGCCCCTTCGCCTACCGCCGGGCAGATGACGCCGCCGAGGCGGTGCGGGCTGGCGCCGCCGGTGGCGCGTTCCTCGCCGGAGGCACCACCCTCGTCGACCTGATGAAGCTGGAGGTGGCCCGGCCGCCGCGGCTCATCGACATCAATCCGCTCGCCCGCGATCACGCGGCCATCAAGGCGGGACCGGAGGGCCTTCAACTCGGCGCCCTGGCCAGGATGGCGGACGTCGCCGCCGATCCGGCCGTGCGCCGCGACTATCCGGTGATCGCCCAGTCCCTCGACCTCGCCGCCAGCGGCCAGATCCGCAACATGGCCAGCCTCGGCGGCAACGTCCTGCAGGCGAGCCGCTGTCCTTACTTCCGCGACATCAGCTGGGGCGCCTGCAACAAGCGAGTCCCAGGGAGCGGCTGCTCCGCCCTGGCCGGCGTCAACCGCGGCCATGCCGTGCTGGGCGTGTCGCAGGCCTGCATTTCGGCCTATCCCGGCGATTTCGCGCAAGCCCTCATCGCCCTGGATGCGACAGTGACGGTCGCCGGCCTCGCCGGCCCGCGGCGCCTCCCGTTCGAGGACCTGCACCGGCCGGTCAGCGACGGCCCGCACCTCGAAACACGCCTGCGCCCCGGCGAACTGATCCTCGGCTTCGCGATTCCCCCCGGGCCATGGACCCGGCGCTCGCTCTATCTGAAGGTCCGCGACCGTCAGTCCTTCGAGTTCGCCCGCGCCGCGGCGGCGGTGGCCGTTGACCTGGACAGCGCTGGCGTTGTTCGCGAGGTCAGGATCGCCATCGGCGGCCTTGCCTATCGGCCCTGGCGGGCGCGCGGGGCCGAGGCGGTTCTGCGCGGACGCCTCCTGGACGAGGCGGCGGCCCGGGCGGCGGCGACCGCGGCCTTCGCGGGAGCGGTGACCCATGGCGGCAACGACTTCGCGCCCGAACTCGGCCGCCGGGCCGTGGCGCGGGCCCTTATGTCGGCCCGCGGCCTCGAGGTCTGACGATGGCCGAGCGGCCAGCCCGGATCGGCGCGCCGGAGCTTCGCATCGACGGCCCCGCCAAGGTCACCGGGGCGGCGATCTTTCCCTCCGACGCCCCTTTCGCCGACTGCGCCTACGCCGTCCTCGTCCTCAGCACGATCGCTCGCGGAAGGGTCACCGGATTCGACCTCGCCCGCGCCGGGGCTGTTCGCGGCGTGATCGACATCCTCACCCACGAAAACGTCGGCCAGCTTGTCCACACGCCGCCGTCGCCAAGCGGCCAGGGCGCGACCACCACCACCCTGGAGAGCGACAAAGTGTGGTTCGCCGGCCAGATCGTCGCCATTGTCCTCGCCGAGACGTTTGAGGCGGCGAGCGAAGGCGCCCTGGCGGTCAAGGTCGCCTATGCGCCCGAGCCCCCTGCCAGCGGTTTCGACTCTCCCGGAGCGGTGACTCAGTCCGTCAAGTCGGCCCAGCCCGGCCACGAGGATCCGGCCGTGGGCATGGCCGAGGTCGCCTTCGCCGCCGCGCCGGTGACAATCGACGCCCGCTACTCGACTCCGACCCAGCATCACAATCCCATGGAGCTCTTCACTACCGCCTGCGCCTGGGAGGGGGACCGCCTGATCGTCCACGAATCCAGCCAATACGTCACCGGCCTGAGGGCCTCGCTCGCCAAGCAGATCGGCGTCGATCCCAAATCGATCCGTGTGCTGTCGAAGTACATCGGCGGGGCCTTCGGCTCGCGCGGGGCCATCACCTCGCGCACCGCCTGGATCGCCATCGCCGCGCGCCGCCTGGGCCGCCCAGTCAAGCTGGCCGCCGCCCGCGACCATGGCTTCACCATCGCCACCTATCG
>DASXIE010000116.1:0-3866 GCA_036498165.1 Caulobacteraceae bacterium | reverse complement strand
CGCCCTGGCCCAGCAGGACATCAGCTACCGCACCCTGTTCGGGACGATGAGCGAGGGGTTCGCCATCTGCGAGGCGATCCGCGACGAAACGGACCAGCTCGTCGACTACACGGTGGTCGAGATAAACCCCGCCCTCCAGAGGATGCTGAATGTCGGCCCGGACTCGATCGGCGCCCGCCTCAGCGACACCCCGGGAAACTGGACCAATTGGCTCAGCGTCTGCAATCGGGTGCTGACCACCGGCGAGCCGATCAGCTTCGAGCGCTACAACCGCGCGAGCAAGCAGTGGCACGAGGTGCATCTGAGCCGCCTCACCGAAGACCGCATGGCGCAGTTCTTCTTCGACATTACCGAGCGCAAGGCCGGCGAGGCCAAGCAGGCCGAACTTTTCGACGAGCTGAACCATCGGGTGAAGAACAACCTGGCCATGGTCGCCAGCCTGCTGCAGCTCCAGGCCCGAGGCTCGGCCAAGGCGGTCAGCGAACAGCTGATCAAGGCGGCGGCCCGGGTCCAGGGCATCGCCGAGGTGCATGACGCGCTCAGTCGCGGGGCGAGCCGGGACGCGGTCGATTTCGGGGCCTATCTGCAGGACCTGTGCGCCACCCTGCGCCGCACCCTCATCACCGACGAGCGCATCCATCTCTCCGTCGAGACCGAGTCGGTGATCCTGTCGGTGGATGTCGCCATCCCCCTGGGCATGGTGGTCAACGAGCTGGTGACCAACTCGGTGAAATACGCCTATCCGGCCGGCCAGAGCGGCACCATCGACGTCGGCTTCGGCCGCGAGGATGGCCGGGTGAAGCTCAGTGTCCGCGACCTGGGGCCAGGCCTTCCTGACGGAATGACCCGCGGCGAAGGCGGCCTTGGCATGCGCCTGGTCCATTCCCTGGTCGCCCAGATCGGCGCCGACATGGCGGTGAGCGGCGGCGAAGGCGCCGAGTTCGAAATCCGCCTCGCCGCGGAGGGGTAGCGCTTCCCCTCCCGCTTTGGAGGAGGGGGACCGCGAAGCGGTGGAGGGGGGCGTTCGTGCGAAGGCGCCGGCGTTCTTGCACCAGCACCCTCCTCCCGGCCTTCGGCCGTACTCCCCCCGGGAGGGGGGAGAGAGACGACGCCCCTCCCCCAGCGGGGGAGGAAAGGCTAAGGAGCGGCGATGATACGCGAGCGCCGCACCCGCATCGTCGCCACCCTGGGGCCGGCCAGCCGTGAGCCGGCCATGGTGGTCGACCTGGCCCGGGCCGGGGTCGATGTGTTCCGCCTGAACTTCAGCCATGGCGAGCGGGCCGACCACGCCGCCGCCGTGGCCGCCGTGCGCGCGGCCGAAGCCGAGGTCGGCCGGCCCCTGGCGGCCCTGGCCGATCTCCAGGGCCCGAAATTCCGCCTGGGATCCTTCGCGGCCGGCAAGATCGCCATCAAGCCCGGCCAGACGCTGCGCCTCGACCTCGATCCCGCCCCCGGCGACAAGCGCCGCGCTCCCTTCCCTCACCCCGAGGTCCTGAAGGTCTTGAGACCCGGCGCCGTCCTCATCCTCGATGACGGCAAGGTGCGCCTGGCGGTGAAGGAGGCCGGCCCCGACTTCGCCAAGGTCGAGGTGGTCGCCGGCGAGGTCCTATCCGACCGCAAGGGCGTGGCCGCGCCGGGCCTGATGATCCCGGTGCCGGCGATGACCGCCAAGGACCGCGGCGATCTCGAATTCGCCCTGCGCCACGGCGTCGACTGGGTGGCCCTCTCCTTCGTCCAGAACGCCGCCGACATGGCCGACCTGCGCCGGCTGGTGAACGGCCGCGCCGCCATCCTCGCCAAGATCGAGAAGCCGGCCGCCTTGAGCGACCTCGAGGCCATCCTCGACGCCAGCGACGGCCTGATGGTGGCCCGCGGCGACCTCGGCGTCGAACTGGCCCCCGAGGAGGTGCCGGTGGCCCAGAAGACCATCGTCCGCGCCGCCCGCCGCCGCGGCGCGCCGGTGATCATCGCCACCCAGATGCTCGATTCCATGACCTTCAACCCGGCGCCGACCCGGGCCGAAGCCTCCGACGTCGCCAATGGCGTGTACGAAGGCGCCGACGCCCTGATGCTCTCCGGCGAGAGCGCCGCCGGGGCCTTTCCGAGGGAATCGGTGGCGATGATGGACGCCATCATCCGTCGCGTGGAGGCCGACCCGATCTGGCCCAGCCTGATGCGTGCCGAGCACGGCGACGATGCCGACGAGGACGTCGACGCCCTGATCGCGGCGGCCACCCGCGCCGCCGAGGCCCGCTCCACCGCCTGCCTGGTCGCCTATACGACCACCGGGGCCACCGCCCGGCGCCTGGCTCGCGAGCGACCGGCCCACCCGATCCTGGCCCTGGCCCCCGATGAGACGGTGGCGAGACGCCTGGGCCTCGTCTGGGGCCTGGAGCCGCGGGTCGCCTCCCAGCCGCGCGGAGTGGCCGCCATGACCGACGAGGCCGCTCACCTGGCCGCCGACCTCGGCCTGGCCGAGCCGGGCGCCCGCATCCTGATCATCGCCGGGCCGCCTCTGGGCGCTCCCGGCGCCGCCAACCTCCTGCGCATCACCCATGCGCCCAGGGCGAGGGCAAGCTGACACCGAGCGGGAAGAGAAACGGTGGGCGGAAAAAAATTTTACCGTATTTAACGGTCGCCGGCGCCGGCCGGAAAAAAATTCACCGTATTTAACGGTCGACGGTCATGTCGTCCGACCCGGCACCGAGGAGAAGGCCCTCAAGCTCGGCCAGGGCGACGCGGCGATCGCCATCGCCGTCGAGCAGCATGCGCGCCTCGGCATAGACGGCGGCCACTTCGCCAGCGGTCCTCGCGGGCGGCTCGACATCCGGCGCCTCGACCTCGCGCGGGAGCAGGCGCGACACCAGCCGGATGTACAACCCCCGCTGATCGGGGCGGGCGATGAGCTCATCGAGCAGGCGTTCACGGTTGGCCTCGAAGTGATCGAGAATGGCCCGCGCCGCGTGGCTGGGCATGCGGTTACGGGACCCGGGCGGGCGGCCGGGGTTGCCGGGGCCGAAGCGACCGCTGGCATGGCGGGCGGGCGGGGCGGTGGTTTCGTCGGTCATGGGGTTTCCTCGATGGGGATGGAGACACAGGGGGGTCTGGCGCGTTCGCGATCCGGCTAGTCGTCGTCGTCGCGGAACTCGTACCAGGGGTCGTCCTCGGGCCGCTCGAATTCCGGTAGCTCCTGCTGGAGCGAGGCGGCCTGCGCGACGATGCGGGAGGCGGTTTCGAATTTGCCGTCCGTCATGGCGCCGTCGTAGGCCCGTTCCAGGGCCCTCAGCAGGACCCGCACATTGCGCCTGGCTTCCCACCTCGGATCCTCGGCGGGCTCGGCCGGCGCCTCGGCGATTTCGTTTATGTCGCTCACCTCGACCTCCGGAATTTCATTACGCAACATTATGCGCCCAAAATCCCCGAATGTCAATGCAATTTGTAACGTCGAGGATTGGCCGGGTCGCGGATCTAAGCCGCGAAACCTCTCCCATGGGGAGAGGGAGGGGCCCGCGCCCGAAGGGCGTGGGAGGGAGAGGGGGTACGGCATGTGCAGAATCTTTCCTGTGGTGATGCCGTGATAAAGCCGCGGAAAGCGTAACCCCTCACCTTCCCATGGCTTCGCCATGGGCCCCTTCCTCTCCCTATGGGAGAGGTTTCTCCACTATTTGCGGCGGGTTTTGGCCAGGGCGATGGCGGCGGCCAGGTCGGACTGGAGGTAGGGTTTGGAGAGGCGAATGGAGGTCGAGTTGGTTCCGGCCGGCAATTCGGCGTAGCCGGTGGCGAGGATCACCGGCATGCCGGGATACCGCTCGGCGATCGTCTCGGCGAGCTGCAGGCCGTTGACCTTGGGCATGGCGTAGTCGGTC
>DASXIE010000115.1:0-2940 GCA_036498165.1 Caulobacteraceae bacterium | reverse complement strand
GCCGCTGGCGGGCCCAGGCGTGGGTCCGCAACCTCGGCAACACCTACTACTGGCAGGGCGCCTACATCGATCACGACGTGGCCGTCCGCTACACCGGCATGCCGCGGACCTATGGCGTCACCCTCTCTTACCGGTTCCATTAAGCGGAGGCCGCAATGTCTCGAACGGCAAGCGCTGTTCGGCCCAAAGCCGAGACGGATAGCGTCGACGAGGCCTTCCTGCGCGGCGTGGTCGAACACGCCGATCTGAACGCCCTGCGGCTGGCGCTCTATCAGCAGACGCGGGACCCCGAACTCGCCGACGTCGAGGTGGTGGAATACCTGCGCGAGGGAAGCCCCTTCCGGACTCTGATCATCCCGGACGAACAGCGGCGGACGGTCAAGGACAAGGCGGTCGCCTACCTCTCCGCCCACGCCGGCGCCGCGCCGGCGAGCCCTTCCCGCGCCGAGGCCGAGGCGATGATGGAGATGTTCGCCGGCCAGCCGCTTAGCCGGGCTCATCTCGACTACGGCTGGGAAGACCTCGCCTTCGAAGGATTTCCCCGCGCCGCGGAGTGGCGGGCCAAACCGGCGCCCGAAGTCTTGAAGCGCTTTCCCGTCACCATCATCGGGGCCGGCTTCTCCGGCCTCCTTGCGGCCATCCAACTCGACTTGCTGGGCATCGACTACCGGATCATCGAGCGCCAGGCCGGCGTCGGCGGCACCTGGTTCCTGAACGACTATCCCGAGGCGCGCGTGGACGTGACCAGCTTCCTCTACCAGTTCAAGTTCGAGAAGGATTATCCCTGGAGGAGCTACTACGCGACTCAGGCCGAGTTGAGCGAGTATTTCGACCACCTGCTCGACAAATACGATCTCAGAAGACGCATCACGCTCGACACCAAACTCACTTCGGCCCGCTGGGACGAGTCATCGAAGACTTGGGATCTCAGGTTCCAAGGGCCGGATGGCGAGACCGAGATCGTCGAAAGCGCGTTCGTCATCAGCGCGGCCGGGCTGTTCTCGACCCCGAGCCTGCCGGACATCCCGGGGATCGAGCGCTTCCAGGGTGAGATCTTCCACACCACCGCCTGGAACCACGACTACGATTTCACCGACAAGCGCGTCGCCGTGATCGGCAATGGATCGACTGGCTCCCAGCTCGCCAGGGGCGTAGCGGAGCGGGCCCGATCCCTGACCATCTATCAGCGCTCGCCCAAATGGCTGACCCGGGTCGGCAACTATCGCCATGCGGTCTCGCCCGAGAAGCGCTGGCTGCTCGACAACATGCCCGGCTACGTGAATTGGTATTGCTACGGTCTTCACGTCGCGGCGCTGCAGATGGACGCCTTCCACGACATCGACCGCGACTGGCAGGACAAGGGCGGAAAGGTCAACGAAAAGAACGACCAGCTGCGCGCCAGTCTGGAGCGATTCATCAAGCGCAAGGTCGGCGACGGGCCCTTGCTCGAGCAGCTGGTGCCGCAATACGCCCCGCTCGCGCGGCGTCTCGTCGTCGACAATGGCTGGTACGACACATTGCTTCGCGACAATGTCGAACTGGTCTGCGGCGCGGTGGACCGGTTCACTGAGCGCGGCATTGTCTCCGCCGACGGCGAGGAGCGGGAGTTCGACCTGGTGGTGTTGGCGGCCGGCTTCGATGTCGCCAAATACCTGTGGCCGGTGGATTACGTCGGTCGCGAGGGCGCGCGTCTGAAGGACCTGTGGGAAAACGACGGCGCCCGCGCCCATCTCACCCTGACTCTGCCGGGCTTTCCGAACTTTATCATCATGTACGGGCCGAACGCCGGCATCCTCTCGGGCAGCTTCCATTCCTGGATCGAGCTTTACACGCGCTATATCTGCCGCCTGATCACCGACACCATCGAGGCGGGCGCCGCGTCCTTCGAGGTCAAGCGGTCGACCTACGAGGCCTACAACCGCGCCCTCGACGCCAAGATGACCAAGAAGCTGTGGTTGGAAAACCGCGACGCCGGCGGCTACTACATCAACGCCCAGGGTCGTCCCGGCGTCAGCATGCCCTGGTCGCTCGAGGAGTTCTATCCGATGATCGTCGAGCCTGACCTCAACGAATACGTCCTGTCGTGAGCCGGCGGGACCGAGCAAGGAGGGATCGGCCATGGATGGCGTGACGGACCAGGCGGCGCGGATCGAGGGGCGCGTGGCGCCCGGCTTCCAACCGGTCGCCGACTGCTTCGCCGCGAACTTCGCGCGCGAGGACGCCTATCGCGAGGTCGGGGCGTCGTTCGCCGCCTACCGGGGCGAGGATCTCGTGGTCGATCTGTGGGCGGGCCGGCGCTACCCGGACCGGTCCGATCCGTGGACCCGTGATACCCTCGTCAACATATGGTCGGCCACCAAGGGCGTCACGGCCCTGGCCGTGGCGGTCCTCGTCGACCGCGATCTGATCGACTATGCGGCGCCCGTCACCCGCTACTGGCCGGAGTACGCCCAGAACGGCAAGGGCGAGACCACCGTTTCCCAGTTGCTGTCGCACCAGGCGGGATTGCCGGGCTTCGCCGAACCCACGCCGATCACCGATTTCTACGATTGGGAGGCGGTCACCACGCGGCTGGCCCGCCAGGCGCCGATGTGGACGCCAGGCGAGAAGAACGCCTACCACGCCATGACCTACGGCTTCCTGGCCGGCGAGCTGGTGCGCCGCGCCTCGGGCCAGACCATCGGACGCTTCCTGGCGAATGAGCTGGCGGGGCCGCTGAAGGCGGACGTTTTCATTGGCCTGCCCGAGGCGGAGGAGCCCCGCGTCGCGCCGCTTCTCGCCTCGCCCGCTCAGCAACCGTTCGACCTCGCGGCGATGCCGCCGGAGGCGCGGGCCGGGGTCACCAACCCCGACATGAAGCCCACCCTTCCCAACGACCGGGCGTGGCGGGCGGCGGAGATTCCGGCCGGCAACGGCCATGCCAGCGCCATCGGCCTGGCG
>DASXIE010000114.1:0-4255 GCA_036498165.1 Caulobacteraceae bacterium | reverse complement strand
TCGCCCATGTCCATCCGCCCCTCGATGGTCGCCGAGCTCATGTGCGGCAGGAGGACGACGTTGGGCAGCTTGAGCAGCTTGGGGTTCACCGCCGGCTCGTGCTCGAAGACGTCCAGGCCCGCCCCGGCGATCTCGCCCTTCTGGAGCATGTCGGCCAGGGCCGCCTCGTCGATGATCTCGCCGCGGGCGGTGTTGACGATGATGGCGTGCGGGGCGAGCAGCTTCAGCCGCCGCGCCGACAACAGGTGATAGGTCGCCGGGGTATGCGGGCAGTTGACGCTGACCACGTCCATCCGCGCCAGCATCTGGTCGAGGCTCTCCCAGTAGGTGGCCTCCAGTTCCTCGGCCAGGCGGGCCGGCACGGGCTTGCGGTTGTGGTAGTGGATCGAGAAGCCGAAGGCGCGGGCCCGGCGCGCCAGGGCCTGGCCGATGCGGCCCATGCCGACGATGCCCAGCCGCTTGCCGGTCAGCCGGCGGCCGAGCATCCAGGTCGGGGTCCAGCCGTGGAACTCGCCGGCCTGGACGATGTTCGCCCCCTCCACCACCCGCCGGGCGGCCGTGAGGATTAGGCCCATGGTGAGGTCGGCGCTGTCCTCGGTGAGCACCCCGGGCGTATTGGTCACCGCTATGCCGCGCTGGTGGGCGGCGGCGACGTCGATGTGGTCGATGCCGACCCCGAAATTGGCGATCAGCTTCAGCCTCGCCCCGGCCTTGGCGATGATCTCGCCGTCGATGCGGTCGGTGATCGTGGGGGCCAGGACGTCGGCCCGGTTCATGGCCGCCGCCAGGGACTCGGCGTCCATCGGCGCGTCATCGAGATTGAGCTCGGTGTCGAACAGCTCGCGCATGCGGGTCTCGACCGCATCGGGGAGCTTTCGCGTCACGATCACTTTGGGCTTGCGGGGGGCCATGGGAGCATCTGACAAAGGGACGCTCTCTTAACAGACCGGCTTTGCCCGGCAAATCAAGCGGGATGGGACCACTGCGACGCAATTGGCTTGGCCTTGCATTCCTGGCGGCGATCCTGGCCGGCTGCGGCGAGCACGCCAGCGAGGGCGGCGATTGTCCGCCCGCCCAGCGGGCCCGCTCCGTCTCCGGTTTCTGCGTGCCGCGCTGGGTCAGCCTCAAGCACGGCGAGGTCATGGGCCGCAAGGGCCCGGGCAAGGACTATCCGGCCCAGTGGATCTACAAGGTCAAGGGCCTGCCGGTGCAGGTGGTGGCCGAGACCGAGGAGTGGCGGCGGATCTGCGATCCCGACGGCGGCGCGGCGTGGGTCAACCGGGCCGAGATCGACGGCCGGCGGACCATCATGTCCCTGGCGCCGAGCCCCGCCCCCATGCGCCGCTCGCCGGCCCCCGCCGCCGCCGAGGTCGGCCTTCTGAAGTCCCGCGCCCTGGCTTCGCTGGGCGCCTGCCGGGGCGGCTGGTGCAAGGTCAGGGCCGGCGGGGTGAGCGGCTGGCTGGCCGCCGACCAGGTGTGGGGCCTGGCCGAGCCGGCCCAATGTCGTTGAGGGCGCCTTGCAGGAATCTCCGGTTCCTGCGTCATCCCGGGCGAGCCGAAGGCGAGACCCGGGATCCAGGGGCGGCCTTCGCCGGCGTCCCAACCTCCTGGGTCCGGGACAGCTTCCCCCGGATCAAGTCCGGGGTCGCTTCCGGGATGACGAGAGGGGGGATGCCGCGCGGCCAAGCCCGGCAAGCGCGGGCCTTACAAGAAGCGGGCCAGATAGCCTAGGATACCCGCGAAGGGCAGGCTCATGCGGCGAATTATTGGATGGGCAATCCTTATACTCGGCGTTGGAACGACGATTTATTGCGCGTGGACCATCGCCAGCGTCGAGGCATTTCTGCACTTCTGGGCCCGCGTTCCGTATTCGTTGGATGTCACTGAGTTCGGAGCGCTCGGAGTCGAGCTTGCCCCCATTGGGCCAATCCTGACCGGGGCTGGCCTGTGGCTCGTGCTCCGCCATTCCGCGCATCAGCGAAATTCAAACTGAGACACTACCTGCGATCGCCCGCCGTTGAGGGCCCAAGCCTGAGCGTGCTAGTCAGGCCCATGGACGCGCCCGCCCCCACCAAGTTCGGCTACGAGGACCTGCTCGCCTGCGCCCGCGGCGAGATGTTCGGGCCGGGCAACGCCCAGCTCCCCGCCCCGCCGATGCTGATGTTCGATCGCGTCACCCACATCTCCGCCCAGGGCGGAGCGGCGGGCAAGGGCCAGATCACCGCCGAGCTCGATATCCACCCGGGCCTGTGGTTCTTCGACTGCCATTTCATCGGCGATCCGGTGATGCCCGGATGCCTGGGCCTGGACGCCATGTGGCAGCTGGTCGGCTTCTTCCTGGCCTGGAGCGGCGCGCCCGGGCGCGGCCGGGCGGTCGGGGTGGGCGAGGTGAAGTTCGGCGGCCAGGTGACGCCGGCCATCGAGCGGGTGGTCTATCGCATTGATTTCAAGAAGGTGATCATCAGAAAACTGGTGATGGGGGTGGCGGACGGGGTGATGGAGGCCGACGGCAAGCCTATCTATGAGGCGCGGGACCTCAAGGTCGGCCTGTACAGCGCCGCCGATCTCGCCTGAGCAACCCCCGCTGGGGAAGGAAAGAAAAGGAAGATGCGGCGGATAGCCGTCACCGGTCTCGGAATCGTGTCTCCGATCGGCAATGACGCCGAGACGGTGACGATGTCCCTGCGCGAGGCGCGCTCGGGGGTCGTGGCGGCCCCGGAATACCCCGAGCTCGGCTTCCGCTGCCAGGTCCACGCCGCGCCCGACATCGACTGGGAAAGCCTGATCGATCGCCGCGCCGCCCGTTTCCTCGCCGCCGGCACCGCCTACGCCCACATCGCCATGGAACAGGCCCTGGCCGACTCCGGCCTGACCGAAGCCGAGATCACCGACGAGCGCACCGGCCTGGTGGTCGGCTCGGGTGGCCCCTCGACAAAGACCATCGTCGAGGCGGCCGACACCGCCCGCGCCAAGGGCGTCAAGCGGATCGGCCCCTTCGCGGTCCCCAAGGGGATGAGCTCGGGCCCGTCGGCGACGCTCGCGACCTGGTTCAAGATCCGCGGCGTCAACCTCTCCATCTCCTCGGCCTGCGCCACCTCCACCCACTGCATCGGCTACGGCGCCGAGCTGATCGGCATGGGCAAGCAGGATATCGTCTTCGCCGGCGGCTGCGAGGAGCTCGACTGGACGCTGAGCTCCCTCTTCGACGCCATGGGGGCCATGTCCAGCGGCTTCAACGCCACCCCGGCCGTCGCCAGCCGGCCCTACGACCTGAACCGCGACGGCTTCGTCATCGCCGGCGGGGCGGGGATCGTGGTCCTCGAGGATCTCGAGCGGGCCCGCGCCCGGGGAGCGAAAATCTGGGGCGAGATCGTCGGCTACGCCGCCAACTCCGACGGCTACGACATGGTCGCTCCCTCCGGCGAGGGGGCGGCGCGGTGCATGAAGATGGCCCTGGCCGGGGCGGGAAACCGCCGCGTCGACTACCTCAACCCGCACGGCACCGGCACGCCGGTGGGCGACGTCAAGGAGATGGGGGCGGTGCGCGCGGTGTTTGGCTCCGCCCCGCCGCCGATCTCCTCCACCAAGGCCCTGACCGGCCATAGCCTGGGCGCGGCCGGGGCCCAGGAGGCGATCTACAGCCTCCTGATGATGAAGGCCGGCTTCGCCGCCAAGAGCGCCCACATCGACACCCTCGATCCGGAATTCGCCGACCTGCCCATCCTGCGCGAGCGTGTCGACAAGCCGCTGGAAACCGTCATGTCGAACAGCTTCGGCTTCGGCGGCACCAACGGCTGCCTCGTCCTCAGCCGCGCCGATCTGTGAGCGAGCGGGCGCGCTAAGCGGACCGTCTCCAATCTGGCGGAAGATTTAAGAACCGGCCGAGCCGGCTCTTACCCGTCGAAGACGGAAGCCATCGCTGGAAATAATTATCTCGCAGACGAAACGGTAATGCGGGCTCGACTTGCCTAAGAAAATCCCGCAAATCTTTCGATTTCCACGGGGCTGGGAAAATAAGCACAGGCTGTATAAATAACTTCCCGCCCCCTAGACTAATGATAATAATTGATTCTTCATTCCTCAAATCTTCTGACGGATTCGAGGATGATAAATGTTCGAAATGTAGCCAGGTAAACCGAACCGCTATAAGCAGACGACTTGGGTCCAGCGGCGGTGTCTCGAATTCATCATCGTCAAGCGCAAATTCGATGGCCGCGTCCAGTTTCGACTCGCTGATCTTTCTGTCGGAAAGGGC
>DASXIE010000113.1:0-2690 GCA_036498165.1 Caulobacteraceae bacterium | reverse complement strand
GACATGACCGTCGATCTGATGTCGGCCACCGTTCAGCTCGAACAACCCCTCGGCAACGGCTCGCGTACGGTGGCCACCGGATTCCTGGTCTCCGATCCCACGCCCGGCGGCAAGCCGCGGGTGGTCCTGGTCACCGCCGATCACGTCTTCGAGGGCATGGCCGCCGACCAGGCGACGATCGGCTACCGCGTCCAGGGCCCGGACGGGACATGGACCTACGCCCCCCAGCACATCACCATCCGCTCCGCCGGCAAGCCGCTTTGGACCCGCAACCCGACCCGCGACGTGGCCGCGATCACCATCACCGCCCCGCCGGCCTTCGCCAAGGCGGCGATCCCGCTTTCCTGGCTGGCCAGCGACGACACCTTGTCAAAGGACCGGCTGGCGCCGGGCGATGAGATGATGGTGCTGGGCTTTCCCCAGGGCCTGTCGGCCAATCCGGCCGGCTTTCCGATCCTGCGCTCGGGGCGGGTGGCCTCCTATCCGCTCGGCCCCTCGGCCGCCTATCCCACCTTCCTGCTCGATTTCCGCGTCTTCCCGGGCAATTCCGGGGGGCCGGTGTGGCTCGACAGCGCCGAGGGCCAGAAGGGCCGGTTCATCGCCGGCATGCTGACCCAGCAGGTGGAGAAGGGCGATCAGAACCTGGAAATCGGCATCGTCACCCAGGCCCGCTTCATCCGCGACACCCTGAGCCTCCTCGACGCCCCCCGCCAGCCCATGGCCCGCCCCGCGGCGGTGAGCTTCGCCGAAGACACGGCGGCCGGGAAGAAATAGCGGGGGCGACCCCTCTCTTCCCCCTTCACAAGGGGGAAGTACCGGCGAAGCCGGGGATGGGGGACGCTCGGCCTATCAACTGCGTCATCCCGGCCGCAGGGGAGCGCAGCGACCCGGAGAGCCGGGACCCAGGGCAGCATCCACGATTTCGCAACCGCCTTTCGCAATTGAACGGTCCGCGCTCGATCGCCTGGGTCCCGGCTCTGCGGCCCGCTGCGCGGGCCTTGTCCGGGATGACGAAATTTAAGATTAACCCGACCCCTCGTCCGTCGGCTTCGCCGACACCTTTTCCCGCAAGGGGCGAACGACCACGACGGCTCAACTCGCGAACCGCCGCTGAAATGTGTGCCATCACTTAGGCCGAGGCGGGGAAGAGAATGGTGCTCAGCTGTAGAGCAGGGAGAGGGTTTCGGCGACGCAGGCGGGGCGGTCTTCGCCTTCGATCTCGATGGTGCACTGGCTCTTGAGCTGGACCCCTCCGGCCTTGGGTTCGACGGCGAGCAGCGTCTGGCGCAGGCGCAGGCGCTTGCCGACCCGCACCATGGTCACGAAGCGGACCTTGTCCGAGCCGTAGTTGATACCCCGCGTCACCCCCTTCACCGGCAGGAGGCCGGCGGCCAGATGGGGGATCAAGGAAAGGGTGAGATAGCCGTGGGCGATGGGCCCGCCGATCTCGCGATTGGCGCGCTCGACGTCGATATGGATCCACTGGTGATCGCCGGTGGCGTCGGCGAACTCATTGACCCGCTGCTGGGTGATCTCCAGCCAGTCCGAGACGCCGACTTCCTGGCCGATGAGGCTCTCGAGATCCTTCAGTTCCACCGGCGCCATGGCCTTCTCTCCCCTGCTGCTGTCGCCGGGGCGTACACAACTTTAGGCGCCGCGCCAATTGCCGTGGAAGCCGAAGGGAACGCGCTGCGGGGCGCGGGCGCTCGCCAGGGGGCCGGCGGCGATGTCCAGGGCATCGAAGACCAAGAGGTCGCTGAGGTCCTCCGACCCGCGATAGGCGACGGCCAGCAGCCAGCCCTCGCCCTCGGCGGCCGTTGGAGAGGCGGGCACGAAGATGGGCTCGCCAACCGCGTCGCCGGCTGGAAGCTCGTAGAGCGTGCGCTTGCCGCTCTTCAGGTCCAGGTGGGCGATGGCGTCGAAATGAATCTCGCCGGGCCGCTCGGTGTTGGCGGCGAACCAGCCGTGGCGATAGGCCAGGCCCGTCCGGCGCTCGTCGAAGCGGGGAAACTCGCCGGCCATGTCGTCCAGCGGCGCGCGGCCGATGACATCGCTCTCGCCGTCCAGGTCGAAGGTCCAGCGGACCAGGCGCGCCGAGGCATCCTGGCCGCGCGAGCCGTCGGGGTCGGGGAAGAGCGGGGCGCGGGGATATTCCATCACGTCGGCGAAGATCCTGCCGCCCTCCTCCCAGGCGTTCATCGGGTGGAAGACGTAGCAGGCCTCGGTCTGGAACCATCGGAGGGTCTCGACGCCGGCGTCGCGGGCCATGACCCCCACATAGGCGCCCTTCTCCGGCTCCCAGGCATAGGGCGGCGCGCCGCGCATGGCCCGCTCCAGGCTGCCGGTGAGCGGCAGGATGGGGAAGAGCACGTGGCGCCGCGTGACCATGAAGTCATGGACCATGCTCGAATAGGGGGCCTCGAAATTGTCGCGCCGCAGCACTTCGCCCGTGGCGCCGGTGACCCCGTAGGCGACCGTGGCGTTGAGCGGCGTCTCGCCGGCCGAATAGGCGAACCACGGCATCTCCCCGCTCGGATCGATCTTGGGGTGGGCGGTGACGTTGCCGCGGTAGGCCTCGACATAGCCCCGCGTTTCCAGGGTGAGAGGATCCAACTCGGTGGGCATGTGGCCCTCCTCGAGGGCCATGAGCTTGCCGGCGTGCCAGACGATGTTGGTGTTGGCCACCCCGC
>DASXIE010000112.1:0-2039 GCA_036498165.1 Caulobacteraceae bacterium | reverse complement strand
CGCCGAGCGGACGGGTCACCATCGCCTCGTCGACGATCCGCACGTCGACCCCGACGAGGGCCCGGCCGGCCGAGCGGAGATAGGATTTGCGGTCCGCCGCCGGCTGGTGGAATTCCGGGGTGAGGAGGGTCGCCACCGGCGACAGCTCGGTCTGGCCGTAGGCCTGGCGGAATTCCGCGTTGGGGAACATCTCCATGGTCTGCCGCAGCAGGGTCTCGGAGATGGGCGAGGCGCCGTAGGTGACCTGGCGCACGGAGGCGAAGTCGACGGCGTGGCCGTCGGCGTATTCCCCCAGCATGGAGAACATGGTCGGCACCAGGACCAGGTCGGTGACCCCTTCGCGGGCGATCGCCTCGGCGACGACGGGCGGACTGAAGCCCGGCACGACGACATGGACCCCGCCGACGAGGGTCATGGTGATGATCATCGCCGCGTCGGCCAGATGAAACATGGGCGGGGAATGCAGGAAGACCGCGTCGGGGCCGTTCGGGCAGGTCGCGGTGGAGCACAGGGCGCTGCTGGTCAGGCTGCGATGGGAGAGCATCACCCCCTTGGACCGGCCGGTGGTGCCGCCGGTGTAGAAGAGGGCGGCGAGTTCGTCGCCGTGACCGCAAGCATCGTCCATGGGCTCGGAACAGGCGATGAGA
This sequence comes from Caulobacteraceae bacterium, assembly GCA_036498165.1. Classification (GTDB taxonomy): domain Bacteria; phylum Pseudomonadota; class Alphaproteobacteria; order Caulobacterales; family Caulobacteraceae; genus Acaudatibacter. The sequence continues at coordinate 1,392 of DASXIE010000112.1, read as the reverse complement.
TCCTCGACGGCGACCATCCCGTCCGGGGCCGGGCTATCGTCGAGCCACAGCGTGGCCGCGATTCCGCACGCTTCGCGGATCGGCCCCGCCAGTCCGGCGAAGGTCTTGTCGACCAGCAGGATGGAAGCGCCGCTGTCGTTCAGGGCGTAGATATGCTCGGCCAGGGCCCAGCGGGTGTTGCCCGGCACGATCACCCCGCCCGCCCACCAGACGGCCAGGTAGAGCTCGATATAGCGGTCGCTGTTGAGGGCGATGGGGGCGACCATGCCGCCGCGCGGCAGGCCCAAGGATACCAAGCCGGCCGCCAGGCGGGCGACGCGGTCCCGCACCTCGCGCCAGGTCCGCCGGCGATCGCCGAAAACCGTCGCGGCGGCGCCGGGCTTGAGCTGGACGCAGCGATGCAGGCCCTGGGTCAGATGCATCGGTTCAGGAGTCTCACGCCCGGCCGTAGAGGGTGACGACGCAGGCGCCGCCGAGGCCGAGATTGTGCTGCAGGCCGTGGGTCGCGCCCTCGACCTGGCGCTTGTCGGCCGCTCCGCGCAGCTGCCAGACCAGCTCCGCGCATTGGGCAAGGCCCGTGGCGCCGAGCGGATGGCCCTTGGACAGCAGGCCTCCCGAAGGATTGGTCACGACCTTGCCGCCGTAGGTGTTGTCGCCGTCCCAGATGAACTTCTCGGCCGTGCCTTCGGGAGTGAGACCCAGGGCCTCGTAGGTGAGGAGCTCGTTGGCGGTGAAGCAGTCGTGCAGCTCGACCACCTCGATGTCGTCCGGGCCGACGCCGGCCGCCTCGTAGACCTGCCTGGCCGCTTCCCTCGCCATGTCGTAGCCGATGAGCTTGATCATCGAGCCGGACTCGAAGGTGCTGGGACCGTCGGTGGTCATGGCCTGGGCCTTGATGGCGACCTCGGCCGCGAGCCCATGGCGGGCGGCGAAGGCCGGGATGCACAGGATGGCGGCGGCGGCCCCGCAGGTCGGCGGGCAGCACTGGTAGCGGGTGAGCGGGCCATAGATATGCGGTGAGCCCAGGACCTCCTCGACGTTCAGCGGGTCGCGGAAGATGGCGTAGGGGTTGTGGCGGGCATGGTCGCGGGCCTTCGACGCGATCTTGGCGAAGGTTTCGCGGCGGGCGCCGTATCTGTCGGCATATTCCTTGCCGGCGCCGCCGAAGAACTGGGCGGCGAAGGGGGCCTTCGGATCGATCTCCTGCAGGCCGGCCATGACCTTGGTCTGGCGCGACATGGGGTTGGGGCGGTCGGCGAAGGTCGCGCCCAGGGCTCCTGGCCGCATCTCCTCGAAGCCCAGCGCCAGGGCGCACTCCACCATCCCGCTGGCCACCGCCTGGCGGGCGAGGAACAGGGCCGACGAGCCGGTGGAGCAGTTGTTGTTGACGTT
>DASXIE010000111.1:0-6193 GCA_036498165.1 Caulobacteraceae bacterium | reverse complement strand
GTTCGACTTCCCCTTCTTGCATGTGGGTGAAGACAGAATTGGCGAAGATCAAATCGGTTGATCCGTCCGCATAGGGAAAACGGTAGGCGGCTGGCTCAACCCGGCCGAGCGGGTTGTAGAACGAGTTGAACACGTCGGCATGGGTGAACTCGTACCGACCCCCGAACTGGCGGAAGTGCTGCCGCGACCACGTGATCGCAAAGCGCACGATGTCGAAACCCTTGTAAGCGATCCGATCACCAAATCGCTTCCACAAGGCCAGTGCGTTTCCACCCATGCCCATGCCGATCTCGACAACAGTCATGCCTTCCTCGAGGCCGGCGCGCGCAAGTTGATCGGCGAGCCTTTCACCGCTCTGAATGTAGGCGTCACCCGAGCCAGAGATGTTGATCATCTTCGGTGGGGGCGCCTTACGGCTCAGCCCGGGGAAGATCGCCAGTGCGGCGTTGAGAACCCATGCGCCGATCACGAACTTGGCGAGGCCAAACCTGGACATGCCGAGGCTTAAGCACGAACTGGGCATGCGCGCCACATGAGCGCGATAGCGGCGGTGACGGATCGTCGAGTCGTGGTTAGGCTGGCAATCGCACGACGGTGGGGATGCAGTTTGACCGCGCGGGATATGACTTTCCGAACCACAACGGGCGGCGCGGCTTGAAACTGGGCTGGAACCTTGCCGCCGGGCTGGCCAATTCGATCAGTTCGGCGGTCATCGTACTGGCCGTAACGCCCCTCTATCTGAAATTCGTCGGCATCGAAGCCTATGGCCTGATCGGCTTCTTCGTCCTCCTGCAGTCGCTGTTCGGCCTGCTCGACATGGGCCTTGCCCCGACGATCAACCGGGAGGTGGCGCGCGGCTCCATCGCCAAGGACCAGGGCGAGGTCCGCGATCTGCTACACACCGTGGCCCTGATCTACTGGGGCCTCGCCGCCGTGACCGCCGCCGCCATGGTGTGGGCGGCCCCGTTCATCGGCGCCCATTGGCTGAACGCCAGCGACCTCCCGCCGGCCATGGTCGCCCAGGCGGTGATGCTGATGGCCCTGATCGTCGCGGTCCGCTTCCCGATCGGCCTTTATGGAGGCGTGCTCCTGGGCGCGCAGCACATGGTCGCCGCCAGCCTCATCGAGGTGACGATGATCGCCGCCGCGAATATCGGGGCGGTGGTGGTCCTGGCCTGGGTCTCGCCGACAATCCAGGCCTTCTTCGTGTGGCAGGCCTCTGTCGCCGTCATCTATGTGGTGACGATCCGCGCCGTCGCCTGGCGCACCCTTGGCCGATCCGAAGCCGTGCGCGGACCGCGCTTCGACGGCGCGGCGCTTCGCCGGATCTGGCGGTTCGCCGGGGCCATGGCGGTCACGGCGCTCCTCGGGACCTTCTTCCTGCAAAGTGACAAGTTGGTGCTGAGCCGGATCGTGAGCCTGGCGGCGCTGGGCCAATATACCCTGGCCGGCGTCGCGGCGCGCAGCCTTTACCTGTTCATGACCCCGGCCTTCAGCGCTATCTACCCGCGGCTGTCGGCCCTGCACGCCGAGGGCGACAACGCCCAGGTCAAGATCCTGTACAAATCCGGCACGCGGCTGTTGATGGCGATCATCTTCCCGGCCGCCGGTTTCATCGGTCTGTTCGCCACCGACATCATGACCCTGTGGACGGGGAACGCCGGGCTTGCCGCCGCCGTCACGCCCCTGGTCAGGCTTTTGCTCTTCGGCACCGCCCTCAACGGCGCCATGCACCTGCCCTACGCCCTTCAGCTGGCGTGCGGGAAATCGAGCCTGGCGATGTGGATCAGCCTCATCCTGGTGGTGGCGTTCGCCCCGCTGGTTATCGTGCTGGCGCTGAGTTACGGCGCCGTGGGAGCAGCCGCGGCCTGGGCCATACTCAACACGCTTTACTTGTTCCTTGGGACCTATATGACCCACCGCTCTCTGTTGCCCGGCGAGGGGTTGCGGTGGCTGGCCCGCGACGTGGGGACTCCGTTCGCGATCGCCGCCGTCGTGACCGTCGGCGGCGGTTATCTGGTGCAACTCCTGCCGCTGGCGGAGGTCTGGCGGCTGCTGCTGGGAGCCCTTCTGGCGGGCGCCGCCTGCCTTCTGAGCGTCGCATCGAGCGGCGAACTCAGACGTGGCGCGCTGAGACTTCGATCGCGATACCTGTTGTCACCGGGGAACTAGGCCGTCTGGACCACTTGAAATGGCGATGCGTGTTCTGCAATCCAGGCGACAGATCGCCCAAGCGCGGCGCGCGCTTGCCGCCCGCGGTCTTTCGGCCATGGAAGGGCCGTTCGCCCGCGGTGTGAAAGGTCTGGCAAGACGATTGCACCTTGGCGATCCGCTCACCATTGGTGACTTCGTTAAGAGCTGGGACGTCCTGACTTCCATTGAGTTTCTCCAGGAGCGGTCGGAGACTTCCGATCCGATACTGGACCTCGGTTGCTACGCCTCGGAGATCCTCCTCGCCCTCGATAAGGCCGGATACGGCAACCTGAGCGGAATCGACCTGAACCCGAGACTGAAGGAGATGCCCCGGCAAGATCGCATCCACTATCGGACCGGCGATTTCATGCAGACGCCGTTCGCCGATCAGAGCTTCGCGGCGATCACCTCCATCTCGGTGATCGAGCACGGTTTCGATGGTCCCCGGCTGATGGGCGAGGCGTCCAGACTGCTGCAGCCGGGCGGCGTGTTTGTCGCCTCGTTCGATTACTGGCCGGAAAAGATCGACACGAGCGGAACTCGGTTCTTCGGAATGGACTGGCTGATCTTCTCGCGGGCGGACGTGGAGGCCATGGTCGACGAGGCTGCCAGGCATGGGCTGCGCCCGGTCGGCGCCATGGACTACGATGCGGCCGAACGGACGATCCGCTTCGGCGGCTACGCCTACACCTTCGCGTGGCTGGCGCTCGAGAAGCGGCTCTGAGCCATGAAGGTGCTTCTGGTAAGCGGATCGGCGCCCCCGCTGGCCTGCGGGGTGGGCGACTACACCCTGCGCCTCGCCCAGGCCCTGGCGGCCGTGCCGGGCGTGCGGCCAGCCGTTCTGACCAGCCATGGGGCGGCGTTGGACGACGCCGGCGAGGTGGAGGTCTTTCCGGTGATGAAGGGCTGGGATCTCTCGGAGGCGAAGACCCTTACACGCCTTGTCGGCCAATGGTCGCCGGACCTCCTGCATGTCCAATACCCGACGCAGGGTTACGGGCGGGGGCTCTTGCCAACTCTGACGCCCTGGCTGGGGTGGCGGCTTGGATTGCCGGTGGTTCGGACCTGGCACGAGATTCCGGGGCCGACGGCGTGGCGTTTCGCGCTGGAGGCGCTGGCGCCGGGGCCTTTCGTCGTCGTCCGACCGGGGTTCGTCGCCGAAATGCCCCTGTTCCTTCGCCCCCTCGTCACCAGGAGGGCCGGTGGCTACATCGCAAGCGCCCCATCCATCGGCCGCAGCCGCGCGAGCGATGATAGCCGTGAGGCGTTGAGACGGCGCCTGGCGAACGGCCGGCGGCGCCTGGTGGTGTTTTTCGGTTTTCTCTATCCCTTCAAAGGTGTCGAGCAGCTCTTCGACATCGCCGACCCGGCGTCCGACCAGATCGTCATCGCCGGCGAGGCGAGCGTGGACGACGCCTATCTCGGCTCCATCCGGCGTCGCGCGAACGAGCCGCCCTGGAGAGGAAGCGTCACCATGCTGGGCTCGCTTTCGAACGCCGCCGCGGCCGATCTCCTGGCCGCCGCCGACGCCGTGGTCCTGCCGTTCCGCCATGGAGGCGGGGTGTGGAACAGTTCAATGCAGGCGGCCATCCTGCAAGGAGTCCCGGTGATCACCACCTCCGCCTCCGAGCGCGGGCTCGATGAGCGGCGCAATGTCTATTTCGCCGCCCCGGACCACATCGCCGATATGAAGGCGGGGCTCGATCGTCTGGCCGGACGACGCCGCCCCTTCGACGCGGAGATCGATGGCGATGCGTGGCCGCGGATCGCCCAGGCCCACGCCGAACTCTACGCGGCCGCCTGTCGGGCGCATCGCCGAGGACGGCCGGCGGCATGACCCGCCTCTCATTCTGCATCCCGACATTCAATCGCGGCGCGTTCATCGGCGAGACGCTCACCTCGCTCGTGGGCCAACTGCGACCTGGCGTGGAAATCGTCATTGTCGACGGGGCGTCGCGGGACAATACGGCGAGCGTCGTATCGGCGTTCGCCGCGCGATATCCCGAGATCCGATATTTCCGCGAGGACGCCAATTCGGGTTACGACGCCGATTGCGACAAGGCCGTGGCCTATGCGGCGGGCGACTACTGCTGGCTGATGACCGACGACGACGTTCTGGCGCCCGGCGCGGTCGACCGCGTGCTGGAGGCGCTCGAAGGCGACATCGATCTGCTGATCGTCGACGCCGAGGTGAGAGACCGTTCGCTGGCGCGAAGGACCGAACCACGACGCCTGAAGTTCACCGGCGAACGCGTCTATGGTCCGGCCGAAAGCGACGCCTTTCTGAGGGACGCCGGCGATGCCCTATCCTTTGTCGGCGGCACGATCATCCGCCGCAGCCTATGGCTCTCCCGCGAGCGGCGGACGTACTACGGCACGCTGTTCGTGCACGTGGGGGTGATCTTCCAGTCGCCGTTCGTCGGCAGGGCGAAGGTGATCGGCGAACCGCTGGTCATCATTCGGGCGGGCAACGCGATGTGGAAGTCGAAGACCTTCGAGATATGGACCTTCAAGTGGCCTGAACTGATCTGGAGCTTCGAGGCCTACGGCGACGGAGCGAAGGGCGCCGTCACGCCCAGAGATCCCTGGCGGCGAGCGAAGTGGATGTTCCACTACAGGGCGATGGGAGCCTATTCGCGCGACGAATACGTCCGATGGTTCGGACAAAGGAAGGTCGGCGCCTGGCGCCCGGTGCTGTGGATCGCGGCGGTCAGCCCAGGCCGCCTGATGAATTTCGCCCTCGTATGCGCCTGGGTCGCGCTGGGCAGGGGTGGGCGCCACGGCTGCTACGATCTCGTCGAGTCGAGCCGGTTCTCCAACCCCGCAAGCCGATACGTCGCCGGCTTGTGGCGGGGCAGGGAGGGCGCGCCAAAGCTCGCGGCCAGCCGATGATCGCCCGCCGCGCGATCATCACCGGCGTCACCGGTCAGGATGGCGCCTATCTCGCCGAACTGCTGCTCAGCAAAGGCTACCGCGTGATCGGCACGACACGACGACTGGAGGACGCCGCCCAAAGCGTCCCCGCCGGCGTCGAGATGGCGGAATGGGATCTGACGGACGACGGCGGCATCGCCGATCTCGTTCAGAGCTTCGAGCCCTCGGAGCTCTATAATTTCGCCGCCTATTCCACCGGGGCCGGAATGTTCGAGGCGCCGGTGGACATAGGCGATATCAACGGCCTGGCCGTGACGCGGATTCTCGAGGCGATCCGGCGGTCCCACCCGGCCACACGCTTCTTCCAGGCCTCCAGCAGCGAGATGTTCGGCGCCCCGACCTCCTCGCCGCAGACCGAGCTGACGCCGCTGACGCCGATCAGCCCCTATGGCGCGGCCAAGCTCTATGGCCATGCGATGGTCGACATCTACCGCCGCCGCCACGGACTGTTCGCCTGCTCGGCCATCCTGTTCAATCACGAGAGCCCGCGGCGCGGCCACGCCTTCGTCAGCCGCAAGGTCAGCGATGGCGTCGCCCGCATCAAGCTGGGCCTGGCCCAGGAACTGGTGCTCGGCGATCTCCACGCCAGACGGGACTGGGGCTTCAGCGGCGACTATGTGCGCGGCGCCTGGAACATGCTGCAGGCCGACCGGCCGGACGACTATGTGCTGGCGAGCGGCGAGACGCACACGGTCGGCGAGCTGTGCGCCCTCGCCTTCGGTTTCGTCGGCCTGGACTATCGGGAGTTCGTGCGCGAGGACCCGGCCTTGTTCCGCGATGAAGAACGGATGACCCTCGCCGGCGATTCTTCGAAAGCGGCGAAGGAGCTGGACTGGCGCCCGCGGGTGACGTTTCCAGAACTGGTGGAGATGATGGTCGCGCACGATCTCGATGCCCTGAGTCCCGAGCGGGCTGGGCCGTCCCGGCCATGATCAAAGCCATCCACCAATGCCGGGTATGCGGCAATCCACGCCTGGAACCCGTGCTGGATCTCGGCGAGCAGATGCTCACCGGCGTATTTCCGGCGACGCCGCATGCCAAGATCACCGCCGGGCCGCTGCGGCTG
>DASXIE010000110.1:0-3156 GCA_036498165.1 Caulobacteraceae bacterium | reverse complement strand
GCGGCCAGGCCGTCCCGGCCGTCGTCCTGCCACAGGCTTCCCAGGTTCTCGTCGGCGTAGGCCACCTCGGCGCGCCAGTCGTCCCGGCCGGGATCGAGCTTCACCAGCGTCAGGGCCAGGGCCCGGTAGCCGAGGAAGGCCCTTTGCGCCTCGTCCGTCCGGCCGCGGCGGCGGGCGATGCCGCCCAGGTAGTAGAGGCTCTGGGCGTGGTTGAAGATCCGGCCGCCGTCGTCCGGCTTCTGCTCGAGGAGCGCTCCGGTGGCCCGGGCCGCCGCCTCGAAGTCCTTCGAAGCCCCGGCCAGATCGCCTCTCTGATCGCGCAGGTCGCCCAGCAGGTGCAGCACCCGGGCCCGCCGGCCCAGCGCGTCGGCGTCCAGGCCGCGCGGCGCCTCGGCCGCATAGTAGGCCAGGGCCTGGGACCCGACCGCGTCCAGCAGGTCCAGCCGCCCGGTGGGCTTCAGCCGCCGCGTCAGGTCGCCCAGCATGAACTCCACCTGGCCCTCGGCCCGGGCCCGCTGATGGCGGGCCTCGTCGCGCTGGGTGAAGGCGAGGATCGCCAGGCCGGTGGTCGTCGCGGCCACGCCCGCCATGGCCGCCGTCGCCGCCGCCCACCGCCTCTGGCGCCTCTGCAGGTCGCGGCGGACCAGGTCGTCGAGGCCGACCTCGAGCATCCGGGCCATGAGTTTCAGCAGCGCCAGGCGCCGCCCGTCCTGGCCGGGTCGCAGGTCGGCGGCGATGGGGTCGGCGCCGGCCCGCAGGGCGGGGGGGAAATAGGCCTCGTCCCCCGAACCCCCGACGATCACCGCCAGCACCCGCTCATCGCCGTGCAGGCGCTTGAACTCGACGATCTCCTTCTCGACCCAGGCCGAGCGGGCCGCCGCCGGCGAGCACAGCACGATCAGATAGGCCGAGCCGGCCAGGGCCTCGCGGATCCGGTCGGCCAGGGCGACGTCGACCGCCAGCTCCTCGCGGTCGCGGAAGATCGGCGAAAAGCGCCGCGGCGCCGGTCCGACCGCGGTCGGCCGCCCCACCAGGCGGGCGGGCGTGGTCCAGGTCTCCAGCGCGCGGTGCAGCCAGCGGCCCCAGGCCCGGTCGGCGTGGCTGTAGCTCAGGAAAGCCCAGTACCGCCGCTCGTCCATCGCCCGCGCCCCTCCCCAGCGTGCCCACGATCCCGCCCCCGATTCAAGCTTGGCGCCCGGCAAAACCTCTCCCACAGGGAGAGGAAGGGGCCCATGGCGCAGCCATGGGAAGGAGAGGGGTTACGGCGCCGGCCGTAAGATTCACCACGAAGGACACGAAGCTCACGAAGGCGCGCACGAGGAGACTCAGCCGCCGAATTGCCAGGTCAAGCCACACCTTCTCTTCGTGGTTCTCTTCGTGGACTTCGTGCGCTTCGTGGTGAAATGGACCTCGCCGCCGGCGCGGACATTGGCGGGCAGCGTAACCCCTCTCCTTCCCACGCCTTCGGCGCGGGCCCCTTCCTCTCCCTCCGGGAGAGGTTTTCTTAACCGGGAGAGAGGGCGGCGCCGCATTTTGGCGCAGGGGGCGCGAAACCGGGGCGGCGGGGCGCGGTTTGCGCTAGAGAGTCGGTCCATGGACATCGAGGAAAGCGGCCGGGTCGCCGGGCCATCGCCCGTGGCTTCCACCCCTCGCCCCATGACCTCCCTGCTCGCCAGGGAGCGGAGCCTCGCTCCCAGCGGCTTCAACCGCTGGCTCGTCCCGCCGGTCGCCCTGGCGGTCCACCTGTGCATCGGCCAGGTCTACGCCCTCAGCGTCTTCTGGGGCCCCCTCTCGCGCCTCGCCGGCCCGGCCGGGTCCGCGCCGTGGACGCAAGGTGAGCTGACCTCGATCTTCACGGTGGCGATCGTCACCCTCGGCCTCACCACCGCCATCGCCGCCCGCTGGCTGGACAAGGCCGGCCCGCGGGCGGTCATCTTCGCCGCCGCCTGCTGCTTCGGCGGCGGGTTCGCCGTCTCGGCGCTGGGCGTGAGGCTGCATGAGCTCGCCCTCCTCTACCTCGGCTCCGGCGTGCTGGGCGGCGTGGGCCTCGGCCTCGGCTACGTCGGTCCGATCGCCACCCTGATCCAGTTCTTCCCCGACCGCCGGGGCCTCGCCACCGGCCTGGCGATCATGGGCTTCGGCGGCGGGGCGATGATCGCCGCTCCCCTCTCGACCCTCCTTCTCGCCCGCCTGGCCGGGACCCCGAGCATGGGCGTGGCCGAGACCTTCACGGTCCTGGGGGCGATCTATTTCGTGGTCATGACCGCCGCCGCCTTCGCCATCCGCACGCCCCCGGCCGAGGCCGGGCCGCCGGAAGCGTCGATGACCGTCCAGGCCGCCGTCCGCACCCCCCGCTTCTATCTCCTGTGGGTCATGCTGGCGGTGAATGTCGTCGCCGGAGTCGGCATCCTGGGCGAGGCCTCGGAGATCCTCCACCAGAAGCTGGGGCCGCTGGCGACCCCCGCCGCCATCGCCGGCTTCGTGGGCCTCTTGAGCCTCTTCAACATGGCCGGACGGATCGTCTTCGCCGCTGCGTCCGATTACCTCGGCCGGCCGGTCACCTACGCCCTCCTCTTCCTCTGCGGCGCGGTCCTCTACCTCGCCGCCCCCCTCGTCGGCGGCCAGGTGAGCGTCGCCCTCCTGGTGCTCCAGTACGCCCTCATGGTGAGCTTCTACGGCGGCGGCTTCGCCACCATTCCGGCCTACCTCGCCGACGGCTTCGGCCCCAGGTTCGTCGGCGGCATCCACGGCCGGCTGCTGACCGCTTGGTCCGCCGGCGTCCTGGGCTCGGTGGCTCTGGGGGCCTTCCGCGACCACCAGATCGCCGCCGGCTTCGCCCGTCCGGCCGCCCAGGCCCAGACCCTGCAGATCATGGGCGTCCTGCTCCTCGTCGGCCTCGTCTGCAACTGGCTGATCAAGCTGCCCGCGCCTGTGGCCGCCGAAGTCCCGGCGAAGGCGGCCCCGGAGGCGACGACCTGGCGCCAGGGCGCGCTCCTCGCCGGCGCCTGGGTCCTGGTCGCCGCGCCGATCGCCTGGGGCGTTTCCCAGACCATCGCCGAGGCCGCCGAGCTGGCCCTCACCTGGCGCCTGGCGCTGACCCTCCTGCCGCTCGCCCTCGGCATCGCCGTGACGGTCGCCTTCTACTATCTCGACAAG
>DASXIE010000109.1:0-6142 GCA_036498165.1 Caulobacteraceae bacterium | reverse complement strand
GTGCTGGCGCGCGACCTGATCCTGGCCCGCGCCGCCGGGCGCCCGGACGAGGTGGGCGAGGAGCGCTACGCGGTGGCCATGGGCCGCTCGCTGGACGACCAGTCGGCCGAGCCGGCCTTCAAGGCCCTGCTGCTCGCCCTGCCGTCGGAATCGGACCTGGCGCTGGCGTCCAGGCCGGCCGACCCGGCGGCGATCCACGAGGCCCGCGAGGCCCTGCGTTGGCGGATGGCGACCCATCTGGCCGAGGAACTGCGCCGCCTGCACGGCGGCCTGCAGGAACCCGGAGACTACTCCCCGGACGCCGAGGCCGCCGGCCGCCGCGCCCTGCGCAACGCCGCCCTCGAACTGCTGGCCGCCGAGCCGAGCGGACGCAATCGCGAGCGGGCCCGCGGCCATTTCCAGGGCGCCGGCAACATGACCGACGCCATCGGCGGCCTCAACGCCCTGTTGCTGATGGGCGGGCCGGACCTCGAGACGGCCCTGGAGGCCTTCTACGAGAAGTGGAAGGACGAGCCGCTGGTGATCGACAAGTGGTTCGCGATCCAGGCCCGCGATCCGGACGAGGGCGCCCTGGGCCGCGTCCTCGCCCTGACCACCCATCCGGCCTTCGACATGAAGACGCCCAATCGCCTGAGGGCCCTGGTGGCCACCTTCGCCGGCTTCAATCCGGTCCGCTTCCACGATCCCAGCGGATCTGGCTACCGCTTCCTCGCCGACCAGATCCTCGCCGTCGACGCGTTCAACCCGAACACCGCCGCGCGCCTCGTCGAGCCGCTGTGCGGCTTCGCCAACTATGCGCCGGAGCTGGCCGATCTGATGAAGGCGCAGCTTTCCCGCATCGCCGCCGCCCCGAAGCTGTCGAAGAACGTCCTCGAACTGGTCACCCGCGCGCTGGGGGAGTAGCGGGCGCGGACGGATAAGGGGTCGCGCGAATTATCAACCGCGTCATCCCGGCCGCAGGCGAGCGTAGCGACCCGGAGAGCCGGGACCTAGGGGCGGCGTCCACGATCTCGCAACCGCTTGTTGAACGGTCCGCGCTCGATCGCCTGGGTCCCGGATCTGCGGCCCGCCCGCGGGCCTTGTCCGGGATGACGAAATGTAAGATCAGCGCGACCCCTCATCCGACCCGCGGATCAGGGCGCGGGAGGCCGCCAGGGCGGCGCGGCGGGCGGAGGCGACGGCGGCCTTCATGGAGCGGAAGTCGCGCGCCCCGGCGGCGCGGGCCAGCAGGGCGCGCAGGGCCTTGGGCTCGTGGGCCGGATCGGCCCCCTCCTCCAGGGCGATCTTGAGCAGCTGGGCGATGTCCTGCTGGAGGACCCAGGCGCCGTGCAGGGCGGCGAGGGCCTTCGGCTCCGCCAGGCCGGCGTCGGCCAGGGCGGCCAGGGCCTCGTCGGTGTTCGCTCGCAACGGGCCGCCGGCGGCGGCGTGGACGAGCTGGAGGTGCTGGGCGGCGAATTCGATGTCCACCAGGCCGCCGTCGCTGAGCTTGAAGTCCCAGAAGCCGGCGGCCGGCCGCTCCTGGGCCATCAGGGCGCGCATGTCGGCGACGTCGGCGGCCAGATCGACGCCCGGGCGCGGACGGCGCAGCGCCGTCTCGATGGCGCCGCCGGCGGTGGCGGCGAAGGCCGGCGAGGTCGCCCACACGACGCGGGCCCTCGTCATGGCCAGCAGCTCCCAGGTCTCGGCGCTGGCGGCGTAGTAGTCCTCGAAGGCCGCCAGGCTGACGGCCACCGGGCCCTTGGTGCCGGACGGGCGCAGCTGCAGGTCGACCTCGTAAAGGCCGCCCTCGGTGGTGAACGCCGACAGGGCGGCGGTCAGGCGCTGGGTGAAGCGGGCGTAGAAGGTGTCGGCGGTCAGCGAGGTCAGGGTCGAGACCGCCCCGGCGGACGCGGGCCTGTAGAGGGTCATCAGGTCGAGATCGGACTGGGCGGTCATCTCGCGCGAGCCGCATTTGCCAAGGGCGATCACCGCCACGTCGCCGGCCATGGACCCAGCGGTCCGCTCAACGTCTGACAGGGCGGCGCGGGCCAGGGCCCCGATCAGGGCGTCGGCCAGGTCGGTGAAGGCCGCGCCGGCGCTCTCGGCCCCGGCGACGCCCTCGAGCACCTGGACGGCGACGCGGAAGGCGTGTTCGCGATGGATGCGGCGGGCCAGATCCATGGCCGCTTCGAAATCCCGGGCCGCTTCGATCCGGCCGGCGAGATCGGCCGGCCCGGCGATCGGACCGAAGAAGCCGGGGTCGAGGAGGGCGTCGAGGGCGGCGGGGTGGCGGGCCAGGGTGGCGGCGAAGCGCGGCGCGAAGGCCATGATCCGCACCACCAGTTCGAGCAGGCGCGGCTGGGCCAGGAAGAGGGACTGGACCTGGACCCCGGTGGTCAGGCGGGAAAGGAAGTCGGCGAAGCGGGCGAAGGCCTTGTCGGGCGCGCCGGTGGCCGCGGCGGCCTCCAGCAGGCGCGGGGCCAGGCGGGTGAAGAGCTCTCGGCCGCGTTCGCTGCGGGTGGCGCCGATCCGGCCGTGGTTCCAGGCGCGAATGGTCCCGGAAATGCTCGCCGGATCGGGGAAGCCCATTCGCGCCAGGGTGGCCAGGGTCTCCGGATCGTCATCGACCCCGGTGAAGATGAGGCTGCCGAAGCGCGAGGACAGGGCCTCCTCGCCGGCGAACAGGGCCCCATAGATCCCGTTCACCCGCCGGAGGGTCCTGGCGACATCGGCGTCGAAGCGGCGCAGGTCGCCGTGGCCGGAAAGGGCGGCCACGCGCCGCCGCTCGCCTGGGTCTTGCGGCAGGCGGTGGGTCTGCTCGTCGGCGACCATCTGGACCCGGTGCTCCCAGGCGCGCAGCCGCCCATAGGCCCCGGCCATGTCGTCGGCGGCGTCGGGCGCGACCTGGCCGGCCCCGGCCAGGGCCTTCAAGGCGTCCAGCGTGCGCGGCGAGCGCAGGTCGCGGTGGCGCCCGCCGAGGATGAGCTGCTGGGTCTGGACGAAGAATTCGATCTCGCGGATGCCGCCCCGGCCGAGCTTCAGGTCCGCCCCCGCCGCGGTCAGCCGGTCATCGACCTTGTGGACGTGGATCTGGCGCTTGATCGAGTGGATGTCGGCTATGGCGGCGAAATCGAGGTTGCGGCGCCAGATGAAGGGGGCGAGGTCGGCGAGGAAGGCCTCGCCGCGCGGGATATCGCCGGCCACCGACCGGGCCTTGATGAGGGCCGCGCGCTCCCAGTTCTGGCCGACGCTCTCGTAATAGCCGAAGGCGACCGGAACGGGGACGGCGACGCGGGTCGAGGACGGGTCGGGCCGCAGGCGCAGATCGACCCGGAATACATAGCCGTCCTCGGTGCGCGCCTGGAGCAGGGCCGCCAGGCGTTCGGTGAGGCGCATCGCCGCCGCGTCCGGCTCGACGCCGGGGGCGATGGCGAGGGCGGCCGGCTCATGGAAGACGGTGATGTCGATGTCGCTGGAATAGTTGAGCTCGTGGGCCCCGTGCTTGCCCATGGCGATGACGAAGAGGCCGGGGACCGGTCCCTCGGCGCCGGCGCCCAGGCCGGTCAGGCGGCCGGCGGCCACGGCCTCGCCGGCGGCGAGCGCCAGGGCGGCGGCCACGGCGGCGTCGGCGAAACGGCTGAGGGCGCCGGTCACTTCGTCGAGCGACCAGACGCCGCCGAGATCGGCCAGGGCGACGAGCAGATGGATCTGGTTCTTGAGCTGGCGCAGGCGCGCGGCGGCCGCCTCGACATCCGGCTCGGCCCCGCAGCGGGCGGTGGCGGCCAGGATCCGCGCAAGGCACGTCTGAGGCGCGGCGCCCAGCACGGCGCGCAGACGCCTGGGCTCGCGCATCGCAAGGGCGGCCAGGTAGGGCGAGGCGGCGAACACGGGGGCCAGGGCCGGCCATGCTGTCGTCAGAACCTCGCCCCAGCCAGCGGCGGCGGCCGCGGCGGCGAGGCCCTCGCGGGCGCGCTCGGCGGCCCCCCCGTCGATCACCGGACCGCAGGGCGCGATGAGGGCGCCCAGCTCGGCTCGCATCAGCCCACCTTCGGCAGGACGAGGGCCACCCTCAGCCCCGGGCCACTCTCTCCCACGACTCCGGGGCCTTCATCCAGTTCCAGATGGCCGCGATGGGAGCGGGCCACGGCGGCGACCAGCGACAGGCCCAGGCCTACCCCCGGCTCGCTGCGACTGTGCTCGAGGCGGACGAAACGCTCGACGACCCGGGCGCGGTCCGCGGCCGGCACGCCCGGCCCGGTGTCGGTGACCGAGATCTCGATGTCGCCGGAGGAGCGGCGGCGGACCCGCAGCATCACCGCCCCGCCGGCGGGGGTGTATTTCACGGCGTTGTCGAGGATGTTGGCAAGGGCCTGGGCGATGATCTCGCGATTGCCCCTGGCCTCCAGCCCCGGGGTAAGCTCGGCCCTGAATTCCAGGCCCTTGTCCTCGCACAGGGGCTCGTAGAGTTCGGCCACGCCGGCGGCCAGGATCCCCGGATCGAAGGCGGTCTGGTCAGGCGCATCGCCGGCCGCTTCCAGGCGGGCGATGGCGAGCACGGCGGTGAAGGTGCGCAGCACCCCGTCGGCGTCGTCCAGGGCCTGGTGAAGCGCCTGCTTGGGATCGGCGCGGCCGGCGTCGGCCTCGATCATCGCCGCTTCCAGGCGGGCGCGCAGGCGGGTGAGCGGCGAGCGGAGATCGTGGGCGATGGCGTCGCCGGCGTGGCGCAGGCCGCCGACCGAGCGTTCGAGGCGCTCGAGCATGTCGTTGAGGCCGCCGGCCAGTTCGTCATATTCGTCGCCGGCCCCGCGCACCCGGGCCCGGGCCCCCAGGTCGCCGCCGCGCGCCGCGTCGATGACATCGCTGAGGCTGGCCATCTTGCGGCTGACGTCGCGGCTGACCAGCACCCCGCCGGCGAGGCCCAGCAGGATCACCAGGGCGCCGGCGCCCCACAAGGCGCGCAGGATCCTGACCACGAACCCCTCGGCCTCGCCGACATCGGCGCCGACGAACAGCCATTCGCCGCCGCCCATCCGCTCCTGCAGGCCGCGGGCCGGGCGGCGGACCACCGCCCCGTCGGGATCGGTCTGGGTGAGGACGAAGCTGGCCCAGGCGTGATCGGCCTTGCGGCCGCGGACGGGCGAAGAGCCGATCGAGCCGGAGACCGGAGCGCCATCCTTGTTCATCAGCAGATAGAGCATGGGGTGGTCGCCGGTGGAGCGCTCGATCACCGCATGGTTGAGGGCCGCGAAGCCGCCGCGGGCGTAGACCGCCTCCAGGGAGCGCACCTCGTGGCTGACCTCGGAATCGGCCCGCCGGGTCACCTCGCCGGCGGTGGCCAGATAGATGTAGGCCAGGAAGGCGCAGGCGGCCCCGGCGAACAGGGCCAGGAACAGCAGGGTGAGGCGGAACGGGGTGGTCCGCAGGACGCGCGGCAGGCGCACCCTTTCAGGCTTCCAGGCGGTAGCCCGCGCCCCGCACGGTCTGCAGCATCACCTTGTCGAAGCCCTTGTCGATCTTGGCTCTGAGGCGGGAGATGTGGACGTCGATGACGTTGGTCTGGGGATCGAAGTGATATTCCCACACCTTTTCCAGCAGCATGGTCCGGGTCACCGACTGGCCGGCGTGGCGCATCAGGAATTCGAGCAACTGGAATTCGCGCGGCTGGAGGTCGATCTCCTGGCCGGCCCGGCGGACCTCGCGGCCGAGGAGGTCCATCTCCAGATCGCCGACCTTGAGGACCGTCTGCACCGAGCCGGTCTCGCGCCGCCGGGCCAGGGCCTCGACCCGGGCGATGAGCTCGGCGAAGGCGTAGGGCTTGACCAGGTAGTCGTCGCCGCCGGCCTTGAGGCCGGACACCCGATCGTTGATCTCGCCCAGGGCGGAGAGGAAGAGGACCGGCGTCTGGTCGCCGCCGGCGCGCAGGCGCTCGACCATGCTCACCCCGTCCAGGCGGGGCATCATCCGGTCGACGATCAGGACATCGAAGCGGTCGGCGCCGACGGCGGCGAGACCCGCCTCGCCGTCGGCCGCCGCGGCGCACTCATGGCCGGCCTCGGTCAGGCCCTTGGACATGGCCACGGACGCTTCGAGATCGTCCTCGACGATCAGTACCCGCATCTTGTCCCCCTCGCTCGCAGGCGGATCAGCCCTCGATCTTCACCGG
>DASXIE010000108.1:0-54276 GCA_036498165.1 Caulobacteraceae bacterium | reverse complement strand
CGCACCCAGAGATTTTTTCCTGATGACCGATGAAAACGGGCCGACGGTCGATCTGCTGGGCGATCCGTGGACAGAGGCGAAGGACCCGCGCGGGCGCAAGCGGCACAAGCGGTCCAAGCAAGTCTCGGAGACCATTGCGGTTTTGCGAGCCTCCGGGGCGACCGAGGAAGAGATCGCAGCGCGCGTCCTCCTCGACGGCAAGACGCTGCGCAAGTATTATTCCCGCGAGCTGGCCAAGGGGCCGGCTCTCGCCCGCGCGGTCCTGATCGAGGGGCTGTGGGGCAAGGCCAAGTCCGGCAACGTCTCGGCGGCCCGGGTCATCTTGGCCGAACTCGGTAAGGGCGACGCGCGCCTGGCCAACGAGGCGATCGCTCGCCGCGAGAAGGCCACGCCGGCGGCCAGCGCGCCGGAAGGCAAGAAGGCCCAGGCGAAGGCCGACGCCGACGCGGCCGTCGCCGCCGAAGGCAAGTTCGCCCCGCGCGGGGGCCTGCGACTCGCCGCGGCGCACGGCCAGGCGGTCGACGCCGACCCGCGATGACCGACGAGACGACTGACGAGGCCTGGTGGTCGACAGCCTGCCCGGACTGGAAGTCCCGCATCGCCGAAGGCCGTTCTCTCCTGCCCTGCCCGCCGCTCTTTCCAGAAGAGGCCGAGGCGGCGCTGGCGGTGTTCCGCGAGCTGCCCATCGTCGACGTGCTGGGCAAGCCGACCTTCGGCGAGATCAGCCGCCCCTGGGTGTTCGACCTGCCGTCCGCCGTCTTCGGGGCCTTCAACCCGGTCACCGGCCGGCGCATGATCAATGAGTTCTTCGAGCTGATCGGCAAGAAGAACGCCAAGTCCACCCGCGCCGCCGGGATCATGATCACCGAGCTGGTGCGCAACGAACGCCATTCGGCCGAATACACCATCCTCGCGCCGACCCTGGAGGTCGCCAAGAACTCCGCCGAGCCGGCCATGGACATGGTCGCCGAGCACCCGGTCCTGAAGAAGATCCTTCGCCCGATCGCCCACCAGCGGATGATCGAGCACCGGGTCACCGGCGCGCAGCTGAAGATCCTGGCGGCCGATTCGGAGACCGTCGCCGGCGTCAAGTCGACCGGCGTTCTGATCGACGAGCTGTGGCAGTTCGGCAAGCGCTGGAAGGCCAAGAACATGCTGCGCGAGGCCTACGGGGGCCTGGCCAGCCGGCCCGAGGGCTTCGTGATCGCCCTCTCCACCCAGTCCGACGAGCCGCCCGAAGGCGTGTTCCTGGACTGGCTGCGGCGATTCCGCGACATCCGCGACGGCCTCCTCGAGGCCCCGCGGTCCATGGGCTTCCTCTACGAGTTCCCCGAGGAGATGATCCGCTCGGGGGCCTACAAGGACACCGACAGCTTCCACATCCCCAACCCCAACCTCGGGGCCTCGGTCGATCGCCAGTTCCTCCTCGACGAGTACGCCAAGGCCCAGCGCGAGGGGCAGAAGTCGCTGGTCGGCTTCTTCGCCAAGCACCTCAATGTCGAGCCGGGCATGGGGGCGCGGTCGGACAACTGGGCGGGCGCCGAGAAGTGGGAGAAGCGGGCCGATCCGCTGATCACCGTCGAGACCCTCCTCGCCCGCTGCGAGGGGATCGTCGTCGGCGTCGACGGCGGGGGCATGGACGATCTCTTCGGCCTGACGCTCCTCGGCCGCGAGGCCACGGCCACCACGGTCCCGGCCCCCGACGAGACGGACGCGGACGATACGCCCCGCCGCGCCAAGCGCTGGCTCTCCTGGAGCCATGCGTGGGCGCACGAAATCGTCCTGGAACGGCGCCGATCCATCGCCTCAAAGCTCCTCGACCTGGAGAAGGCCGGCGAACTGACCATCCTCGCCGACGACGCCCTCACCGAGGCCGGTCGCCCGGTCGACATCGCCCAGCTGGTCGAGATCGTGGTCCGCATCCGCGACGCCGGCCTCCTCATCTGCGTCGCCGTCGACCCGGCGGGCCTGGGCGAACTCGTCGACGCCCTGGCCGAGGAAGACATCGTCGCCGAGAACCGCGAGCGCGAGGCCAACTACGTCATCGGCGTCCAGCAGGGCTACGCCCTCATGAACGCCATCAAGACGGCGGAACGCAAGCTGGCCAACGGCACCCTCGTCCACGCCGACCAGGCGCTCATGGACTGGTGTGTCGCCAACCTGAAGATCGAGCCGACCGCGACGGCGATCCGCGCCACCAAGCAGAACGCCGGCGACGCCAAGATCGACCCGGCCATGGCCCTCTTCAACGCCGCGACGGTGATGTCGACCAATCCGCCCTCGCCCCGCTCGGTCTACGAGGAGCGCGGCCTGCTGGTGATCTGACCGGAGGGCCCCGACGCGATGAGCATCTGGTCGCGCGTCTGGGACGCGGTTACGAACAAGTCGGCGATGTCGATCGACGACTGGTGGGCCGAGTTCGGGCCCACCTCGGTCAGCGCCGGCGGCATGGCCGTGACCCAGCTCTCGGCGATGCAGGTCTCCACCGTCCAGGCCTGCGTCTCCATCCGCGCCGAGGATGTCGCCAAGCTGCCGGTCCACGTCTATCGCCCGCTGCCCGGCGGCGGCAAGGCGATCGCTGCCGATCACCCCCTGGAGCGCGTGCTCCAGCAGCCGAACGGCGACCAGGGCCGCTTCGAGTTCGTCGAGATGATGATGGTCGCGCTCCTCCTGCGCGGCAACGCCTACGCCGTCATCCTGCGCGACGGCCGGGGCCGAATCACCGGCCTGTGGCCCGTCAACCCCGATCGGGTGTGGATATTCGAGGCCCCCGGCGGCGCGGTCTTCTACCAGGTCGCCCGCCGCGGCCTGCACGAGACGGCGGTCCTCGCCGCCTTCCCCTTGATGATCCCGGCGGAAGACATTCTCCATGTCCGCTGGATCGGGTTCGACAACGTCCTCTACGGCGCCTCGCGCATCGGCCTTTCCCGAGAGGTGATCGGCCTGGCGCTTTCGCAGCAGGAACTGGCCGGACGCCTGTCGGCCAACTCCACCAACCTCGGCGGGGTGCTGACGACCGACCAGAAGCTCTCCGAGCCGGCCTCCCAGCGCCTGGCAAAGTCCTGGAAGGAGAGCAAGCAAGGTCTGAAGAACGCCGGGGCCACCGCCGTCCTCGAGCAGGGGGTGAAGTGGCAGGCGCTCGGCATGACCGCCAAGGACGCCGAGCTCATCGCCGGCCGCCGCATGCAGGTCGAAGAGATCGCCCGGCTGTGGCGCCTGCCGCCGCACAAGCTCGGCATCGTCGAGCGCGGCATGGGCGCGAGCCTGGAGCAGCTCGACCAGGACTACATGAACAGCGTCGTCTCCTCCGACCTCGGCCGCTGGGAAGACAAGCTCGCCGTCACCTTCGGCCTGGCCGCCGATGGCGTCTTCGTCGAGTTCGACGTCTCGGGGATCCTCCGCGCCTCCCTGCAGACGCGCTACACCGCCTACCGCACCGGCATCGTCGGCATGTTCCTCACCCCCAACGAGGCGCGCCGCGCCGAGGGCCTCCCCGACCATCCCGAGGGCGACACCCTCTACCAGCCGACCAACGTCGCCCCGATCGGCTTCGAGCCGACCGGCAAGGAAACCGGCCCCGGCAGCGACATCACCGGCGCCCCGGCGCCCGGCGGCTCGGGCGATCCCGCCGCGCCGGCCGCCCCCGCCGACGACCAGTCGGCCGAAGACTGAAGACCCGCTCCGCGAACGGCGTTCGCGGTCGCCAGCCCCATGAAGGAGCGCCGATGAAGCGAGCTTTTACCGGCCCCGACAAGGCCGACCGCTATGAGCGCGCCGGCCACTGGCTGCTGGCCACGGTCTATGGCCGCTCCGTCTCGCGCGACTGGTGCGACCGCAAGGGCGTTCAAATCCGCAAGGCGACCGGCGAGGGCATCGGCTCGGCCGGCGGCTTCCTCGTCCCCACCGAGCTGGAAAACGCCATCCTCGATCTGCGCGACAGCTTCGGGGCCTTCCGCCGCCGCGCCTGCGTCTGGCCGATGGGCTCGGACACCTCGCTCTTCCCGCGCCGCACCGGCTCGTCCACCGCCGCCTTCATCGGCGAGGGCGCGGCGGCCGGGGCGTCCACGACCAACCTGGACGGCGTGCAGCTAACGGCCAAGAAGCTGGGCGCCCTCGTCACCCTCTCCAGCGAACTGGCCGAAGACGCCATCGTCGACATGGTCGACTACGTCGCCAACGAGATGGCCTGGGCCCTGGCGTCCAAGGAGGACGACTGCGGCTTCTACGGCGACGGCACGGCGACCTACGGCGGCATGCGCGGGATCACCACGATCGCCCTCGATGGCGTCCACGGCTTGGCCAAGGTCGTCGCCGCCACCGGTCACAACACCTACGGGCTGCTGGACAGCACCGACCTCGGCAACCTCGTCGCCGGCGTCCGCGCCTCGGCGCTGGAGCGGGCCGCATGGTTCGTCAGCGTCTCGGGCTTCGCCCTGACCCTGGCCCGGGCCGAGACCGGCGGCTACCTCGAGACGCGCCTCGAGGATGGCATCTCGACGCCGTTCTACAACGGCTTCCCGGTCGTCTTCAGCCAGAAGTTCCCGCTGGTGAACACCTCGGTCACCGGCAAGGCGATGATGGCCTTCGGCGATCTCTACGCCGGCGCCGTGCTCGGCCAGCGCCGCGGCCTGACGATCGCGCGATCCGACCATCGCTACCTGGACACCGACCAGATCGCCATCCTCGCCACCGAGCGCTTCGCCGCCGTGGTCCACGACATGGGCGACAACAACGTGGCCGGCAGCATCGCCGTCCTCGTCGCGCCATAAAGGGAGCCGCTCTCATGCCCATGAAGCTTCTGTCGGCCGACGCCTTCCGCGCCGCCGCCAAGGGCGGCGACGCGCACCCGGAAGGGACCGTCTTCCGCTACGCCGCCGGCGACCCGGTGACCGTCGAGGGCGCCCAGCGCACCAAGCGCTTCGTCTTCTCCGACGCCACCGTCGACCACAGCGGCGACACCATCGATCCCAAGGGCTGGGACCTCGCGGTCTTCAACCGCAACCCGGTCGCCCTCTTCAGCCACATGAGCTGGGACCCGCCGATCGGCCGCGCCTCCAACGTCAAGGTCGTCGGGGCCGAGCTGGTCGGCGAGATCGAGTTCGCCCCGCCCGAGACCTACGATTTCGCCGACACCATCTTCCGCCTGGTCGACGGCGGCTACCTCAAGGCCGTCTCCGTCGGCTTCATGCCCAAGGAGTGGTCGTGGAGTTCCGACAAGGATCGGCCGTACGGCATCGATTTCACCAAGCAGACGCTCCTCGAGATCAGCGTCTGCCCGGTGCCGTGCAACCCCAACGCCCTGGGCGAGGCCCGCAGCCTCGGCGTCGACATCCGGCCCCTCGCCGAATGGGCCGAGAAGGTGCTCGACAGCGGCGACACCGTCTTCCTGCCGCGCCACGAGCTGGAGGGGCTGCGCGCCCAGTCCAAGGAGGCCGGTCCGCGCCGCTACTACCTCCAGGCCGACCGGGCGGTAAGCCCCGACCTGGCCAAGACGGCCCGTGACGCCATGCGCCGCTGGGAGGCCGATCCCTCGGCGACCCTGGTGCTCCCCAAGGGCCTGACCCTTCGCGCCGCCGAGGAATGGACCTGCGGCGCGGCCCGCGACCTTCCGATCGACGAGGAAGGCGACTGGGACGGCCCCGCCGCCGAGGCCTCGATCTTCGATCACGCCGGCGGCGACGAATTCGACCCGGCCATCGCCCGCAAGGGCTTCCTCGCCTACGACGCCGGCGCGCCCAAGCTGCGCGGTTCCTACAAGCTGCCCTTCGCCCGCGTCGTCGGCGGGGAACTAAAGGCCGCCGCCTCCGGGATCCACGCCGCCGCCGCGCGCCTGCCCCAGACCGACATCCCCGACGCTGTCAAGGAGAGCGCCAAGGCCGTCCTCGACCACTACGAGGCGGCCATCGCCGACGCCAAGACGGCGCCGATCCTCATCGTCGCGGCCAAGTCCGGACGCCGTATCTCCGCCGCCACCCGCGCCACGCTCGAGGAGGCGATGGGCCACCACGCCGAGACGGCCAAGTGCATCAAGGCCCTGATGGACGGTGACGAGGAGCCGGATGGCGAGCCCGAAGAAGAGCCCGTCGAAGAGCCGAACGACGACGAGGAAAGGCGCCTCGCCGCCCTCTCGCCCGAAGAACGCCGCCTCGAAGAGGTCGCGGCGATCCGGGCCGATCTTCCCGCAATCGACTAGGGCGCTCCGAGCCGACACCTGAAGAGCGCCCCGCGGCGGGCGGCGATAGGCGCCGCCTTACCGACACCCACCCAACCCTTTTGAAACAGGAGCCATGACATGGCGAAGAAGCACGAGCTGCGCCAGCAGCTGGCCAAGGCCGCCGACGAACTCTCGGCGCTGGGCGCAAAGTCCGAAGCCGAAGGCTTCAAGCAGGAGGTCTACGACGCCCTCAAGCAGACGATCATCGACCTCAAGGACCAACTGGCCCGCGTCGAGGAAGCCGAGAAGATCGCCGCCGCCCTGGCGACGCCCGTCGCCGGCCAGGACCGCACGACCCCGACGGCGCCGCCCAGCGCCCACAAGCTCTACGGCAAGCTCAAGCACTTCCAGGACCGTGAGATCGACGGCCGGACGGTGCGCGCCGTCGACCAGGCCTACGCCGCCGGCATGTGGTTCAAGGCCACCATCTTCGGCGACGACGCCGCCGTCGACTGGTGCAAGTCGCACGGCATGGCGGTGACCAAGGCCCAGGGCGAAGGCGTCGATTCCGCCGGCGGCTTCCTGGTGCCGGAGGAACTGCTCGCCAACATCATCGTCCTTCGCGAAGAGTTCGGCGTCTTCCGCAAGGAATGCCAGGTCGTCCCGATGGGCTCCGACACCCTCAACTGGCCGCGCCGCGTGGGGGGCCTCACCGCCTACTTCACCGGCGAGAACACGGCGATCACCGAGAGCCAGGCCCAGTGGGACAACATCAACCTCACGGCCAAGAAACTGGGCGCCCTCACCCGGATGTCCAACGAGATAGCCGAGGACGCCGTGGTCTCCGTCGCCGACTGGCTGGTCGGTGAAATCGCCTACGCCTTCGCGGCCAAGGAAGACGACTGCGGCTTCAACGGCGATGGCACCTCGACCTACGGCGGCATGCGCGGGATCACCCAGATCTTCGCCGACGGCAGCCACACCGCCGGCCAATACACGACCTCCTCGGCGACCCTGACCGCGCTCGTCGCGGCCGACTTCACCGGCGTCATGGGCGTCCTGCCGCAATACGCGCTCCAGCGCGCCAAGTGGTACATGAGCCAGCAGATGTTCTACTCGGCGGCCGGCACCGTCCTGGCCAAGGCGGGCGGCAACACCATCGCCACCCTGGCCACCGATCCCTTGCAGCCTCGCCTGCTGGGCTTCCCGGTGGTCATCGCCCAGAAGCTGCCGATCGCCGCCCCCGGCTCCGGCAAGGTGCAGTTCCTGTTCGGCGACCTCTCCAAGGCCGCCGCCCTGGGCGAACGCCGCGGGGTCACCATCCGCCGGTCCGATCACCGCTACTTCGAGAACGACCAGATCGGCCTGCTGGGCACCGAGCGGTTCGACATCAACTGCCACGACCTCGGCGACACCGTCACCGCCGGGCCGCTCGTCGCCGCCAAGTCCCCGTGATCGTAGCGGGGGCGAACGCCGTTCGCCCCCGCTCCCTCGCCGGCTGAGCCATCCCTTCCGCCATCCCATTCTCTGAAAGGAGAAGCTTCTTATGACCCCGCAGCTCAAGACCATCGTCGCCGTGAACGGCGTCTCCAAGACCAACGGGGCCACGGCCTCGGGCATCATCGACACCCTCGGCTACGACTGGGCGACCATCGACATCATCGCCACCACGGCGGACGTCGTGTCCAACTCCCCCACCGTCGTGAAGCTCCAGGAGGCCGACGTCACCAACTCGTCCTCCTTCGCCGACATCACCGCTTTCGCCACCCCGGCGAGCGTCCCGGCCGCCAACACGGCGGCCACCGCGGTCCTCCAGAACAACTTCAAGTTCAACGTCGATTGCCGCGGCCGCAAGCGCTACCTCCAGCCAGTCTACAGCCCGGCGACGACCCAGACCGTCACCATCCTGGCGAACCTGGGTCGCGGCGAGCAGGCCCCCTACACGGCGGCCAAGGCCAACGCCATGGTCCTGACCGAGGGCTGACGCCCTCCCGCCAGGCCTCCCCATCCGGGCCGGCACCCGGACTGCCAGTCAGCGCTGATCAGATGGGGCCGGATGTCGGTCCGGTCCCATCGCCCTCTCGCCTCAAGGAAACCCCGCCATGGCCAAGAAAGCCGACCACGACCCCGCCGCCGTCGCCGTGATCGCCGCGACCCTGCTCGCCGGGCGTCACGACGCCGAACCGCACCACATCAAAGGCGCCGTCGCCGCCGCGCACAACATCCTCGACGAGGCCGCCGCGCCCCGCGAGGAAGCCGCCGCCGAAGAACCGGCGGCCGAGGCCGAAACCAAGGCCTGAGCCACTCCGCTCCGGGCCGACACCCGGGCCGATCCCTCCCGACAGAGGACACCGCCATGCGCGCTTTCATCACCGGCATCACCGGCCAGGACGGGTCCTACCTGGCCGAGCTGCTGATCGCCAAGGGCTACGAGGTGCACGGCCTCATCCGCCGCGTCTCCCAGCCGAACACCTCCAACCTCGCCGCCGTGCTGGGCCAGATCACCCTGCACACCGGCGACATGACCGACGGTCTCAGCCTGGCGCGCATCCTCGACAAGGTGCGGCCGGACGAGATCTACAACCTCGCCGGCATGAGCCAGGTGCGCGACAGCTACGACCATCCCGAGGTCACCCTCGACGTCAACGCCGGCGGCCTGCTGCGCATCCTGGAGACCTGCCGGACGCTGCGGCTGGAGCCGCGCGTCTACCAGGCCTGTTCGTCCGAGATGTTCGGCCGCGTGCGCGAGACGCCGCAGACGGAGACCACGGCCTTCTATCCCCGCAGCCCCTACGGGGCCTCGAAGGTCGCGGCGTTCGAGCTGGCCCGGGTGTGGCGCGAGGCCTACGGGGCCCGCGTCTCCTGCGGCATCCTCTTCAACCACGAGAGCCCCCGCCGGGGCCCGGCGTTCCTTTCCCGCAAGGTCTGCCAGGCGGTAGCCGAGATCGCCGCCGGCCGGCGCGACAAGCTCATCCTCGGCAACCTCGCCGCCAAGCGCGACTGGGGCTACGCCCCGGAATACGTCGAGTGGATCTGGCGCATCCTCCAGCACGAGACGGCCGACGACTTCGTCATCGCCACCGGCGAGACCCACTCGGTGGAGGAATTCGTCGCCGCCGCCTTCGCCCATGTCGGGATCGCCGACTGGCGCGCTCACGTCGACTATGACGAGGACCTCACCCGCCCGGCCGAGGTCGACCTCCTGTGCGGCGACGCGGCCAAGAGCCGGCGCGTCCTCGGCTTCGAGCCGAGGGTCAAGTTCGCCGAGCTGGTGGCGATCATGGTCGACGCCGAGATGGCCAAGCTCGCCCCGCCGCGCGCGGTCCACAGCGACGCCCGCCGAGTTCTGGAGAGCTTCCCCGACGCCAAACTGATCACGGTCAAGGAAGACTGCGAGATCGGTGGCCACTTTCACACGCGCAAGGACGAAATATTCATCCTCAGCGAGGGCGAGGGCCGTATCGCCTTCGCCGCCGACAGCGTCGGCGCGCCTATGGTGATCGGCCGCATCTACCGCGTCCGCGCCGGCACCCCGCACTGGTTCCTCCTCAAGGCCGGAAGCATCCTCGTCGGCCTCAACACTCGCGCCTACGATCCGGCCGACGATCACCCGGCCCTGGCCCACGCGGCGGCCGCCTGATGGACATGCGTCCGCTCGTCTGCCTCGACCTCGGCGCGGCCGAAACCTCGCCCCCCGGCTACATCCCGATGGGCAACGCCCACGGGAGCGCCATCTTCCCCCTGCCGGTCGCTGACGCCAGCGCCGACATCATCCGCGCCAGCCACGTGCTCGAGCACTTCCCGTCGGGCCAGGTCTCCGCCGTCCTCGCCGATTGGTCCCGGGCGCTGCGGCCTGGCGGCAAGCTGAAGATCGCGGTGCCGGACTTCGCGCGCATCGCCGAGCGCTACATGGCCGGCGCTCGCCAGCCGACCGAGGCTTTCCTGATGGGCGGCCAGACGGCGGCCGATGATTTCCACAGGGCCCTCTTCGACAGGGCCCATCTCCAGACCCTCATGGCCCAGGCCGGGCTGATGCTCATCCGGCCGTGGGAGAGCGAACTGGCCGACTGCGCGTCCCTGCCGATCTCCCTCAACCTCGAGGGCGTGAAGCCGCACCTGGCGGAGATCTCGGTCTCGGCGGTGATGTCGACCCCGCGCCTGGCGTTCATGGACAACATGTTCGCGGCGATCGAGGCGCTGCCCTCGCTCAACGTCAAACTGCGCCGCTACACCGGGGCCTACTGGCACCAGTGCTTGGAGCGGGTGATCGAGGAGGCACTGAGGGAAGACGAGCCCGACGCCATCCTCTGCCTCGACTACGACTCGGTCTTCAACCGAGGTGACGCGGCCATGCTGCTGCAGCTGATGTGCTGCCATCCGGAGGCCGACGCGATCGCCGCCGTCCAGGCCGGCCGCGGCGCCGCCATCGGTCGGCTCTTCACAATCCTGGGCCCGGACGGGCGCAATGCGTCCGGCGTCCCGGCCGAGGTTTTCGACGCCGACCTGACCGAGGTGGCCACCGCCCATTTCGGCCTCACCCTGCTGCGGGCCGACAAACTTAGGGGCCTGCCCAAGCCGTGGTTCGCCGATGTTCCGGCCCCGGACGGTTCGTGGAACGAGGGCCGCTCCGACGCCGACATCGCCTTCTGGAAGAAGTGGGCGCAGGCGGACGCAAGCCTCTACCTCGCCAACCGCGTCCCCATCGGCCACATGGAGCTGACCGTGCTCTGGCCCGCCGAGCGCGGCCCGGAGACGACGCCGGTCATGCAGCCGATCGGCGAATGGCGTTCGCGCGGCAAGCCCGAGGGGATCTGGCGATGACCACCGGGCTCCTCAATGACGGGATCGAGGTCGTCACGACCGTCCTGGCGGCGGCCAAGACCTACGACCTCACCGACCTCGCCACCGTCCACGACGAGCTGTCGATCCCGGCGTCGAAGACCTCCGACGACACATGGCTCGGCAGGGCGATCGGCCAGGTCTCGCGCCTGGTGATGAGCGCCACCAACCGCGTCTTCGCTCCCGAGCTGGTCCAGGACCTCTTCGACCTGCCGCGCGGCCGCTACCAGGTTCCCAGCAACTCCCAGCGCCTCCAGCTCGCCCGCTGGCCGATCATCGTGGTCGCCAGCGTCGTCCAGACCTCGGCCGAGGGCGTGACGTCGACCCTCGTCGAGGGAACCGATTTCCGGGTCGATTATGCTGTCGGCCAACTGCTGCGCCTCGATGCCACCACCGACATCCCGACGCCTTGGGAGCCTCTGCCGCTCACCGTCGCCTACGTCGCCGGTTACGGCGCGGCCGTCACCGAAACCCACGTCGTCCCGGCCACGCCGTTCCAGGTGACGGTCTCCCAGGCCTCGACGTTCTCCTGCGACCAGTCGGTGAGCTACAACACCGGCGTGGCCCTGGCCCGCGTCACCGGGACGCCCGGAGCCGGCCAATACAGCGTCGCGGCCGGCGTCTACACCTTCAGCCTCGCCGACGTCGGCCAGGATCTGACCTTCGCCTACGCCACGGCCGCCATCCCGCTCGACCTGGTCGACGTCGCCCTGCGCCTGGTCGCCGGCCGGTTCCGCGCCCGCGGCCGCGATCCGGCCCTCATCCAGCGCGACACGCCCTCCGTCGGCACCGAGCGCTTCTGGTTCGGCGGCGCGCCAGGCCAGAAGGGGGCGTTCACGCCCGACATCCAGGCCGTCCTCGACACCTACCGCGTCCCCGTGGCGGCCACCTGATGGATCATATCCACGCCGAGATCACCGGCGCCCGCAACGTCGAGATCCTGTTCGAGCGGTTCCCGGACGACCTCCATGGCGCGCTCTACTCGGAAATCCACGCCCTCGCCGAGGAATTGCTGGCCCGCGTCGAAGCCGCGACGCCGAGCCGGACCGGCCGGCTGCGGTCGCAGGAGCGCGCTCGCATGTTCGACGACAAGAACCGGATAGCCGGCGTCGTCGACATCGCCGGCGAGAAGGGCTCGCGGGATTTCGGCAAGGCCTCGGCCCTGGAATACGGCGCCCATCGCCCGACCAAGGTCAAGGCCCACAAGATGCGCCTCGACCACGCCTGGGGCGCGGCGCTCAACGCCCCGATGACCGTGCTGGTCGACGCCTACACCCGCACGCCGGACATCGCCGAGCACGCTTTCGAGCGCGGGCCGCTCGCGGCGATGCAGGGCGAAATCTTCACCCGGCTCGGGGCCGTGGTCGACAAGGCCGCCGCCAAGGCCGGCGCATGAACGCCGATTTCGAGCCGGTCATGGCCGCCCTGCTCGCCAGGTTCCAGGCCGCGACGGTCCTCGCCTTCACGGCCGACGCCACGGCGACCTCGCCGGTGCTCGCCAACGTCTCCAGCTTCACCGGCCTCTTCGTCGGCCTGCCGGTCACCGGGCCGGGCGCGGCGCGGGGTGCGACGATCGCCGCCCTCGACCCGGGCGCGCGGACCGTCACCCTCACGGATCCGGCCGAGACGAGCGGGACGGCCCAGGCCTTCACGGCCGGGTTCCTGTCGTGGAGCCGCCGCCTCCAGCACTGGGGGCAGGGCGTGCCCGCCCCGGCCGGTTTCCTGCGCCGTATCGGCTTCGAGGTCGCCTACGACGAGCTGCTGCCCGTCACGACGGTCGAAGCCGAGGTGTGGATTTACTGCGACGCCGGAGAGGACCCTGATCTCGCCCCCGACGTCGGCCTCGCCGCCCTGGAGCAGCTCGTCGCCGGCGCCGCCTTGGCCCCCGACACCGACTACGGCGATCCGCGCTGCACCCTCGCCGGAACCGTCTACTGGGCCCGCATCGAAGGGCGCGCCGATTCATGGCCGGGCGACCAGGCCGGCCGGGCCGTCTCGCGCATCCCCTTGCGCATCACGCTTCCCTGACACGGAGAAATCCTCATGGCCGCCAACCCCTCCGCCGCCGACACCGTCACCGCCTGGTTTCAGGAGCGCATCGCCACCGGCGAGATCGCCCGCAACACCCCGGCCTACAACCAGGTCTTCGAGGCCCTGCCGGACCTGATCGACCGTCTGTCGCCGACGGCGAAGATCGTCGCCAAGTCGCCCCCGCCAGCCGAAAGCGCTGAGAGCGAGGGCTGATCAACGCGGCGGCCACGCCGGCGCTCATCCAGCGAACAACGCGTCATGGCCGGGCCTGTCCCGGCCACCCATGATCACCGTAACCGTCAGCGCGCATAGGTCCCCGGGACAAGCCCGGGGATGACGCGTTGATCAACCCGAAAGGACAACGCACATGACCACCGTTCTCGACGGCAAGCCGACCTTCGGCGCCGGCCGCGTCTTCGCCACCGCCAACGTCTCCAACCCGACCCCGGCCCGCGCTCTCGTGCCGCAAGGCCAGTCGGTCGATTTCAAACGCAAGGTCGAGTCCCTGTTCGGCGAAGGCCAGCTTCCCGTCGAAGTGGGGGCCGGCGAGATGGAGGTCACCGGCAAGGTCGAATACGCCAAGACCCAGGCCCGCTTCATGACCGACATCGTGTTCGGCGACGCCGGCACGGTGGGCCAATACCTCGAGGCCGACGGCGAGGCCGGCGTCGTCCCGACCGCCTCGACCTTCACGGTCACCGTCGCCAACCACGGCTCGATCGTCAGCGACCTGGGCGTCGTCAATGCCGACACTGGGGCGATCTACAGCCGCGCCGTCTCGCCGGCGGCCGGCGTCTCCTATTCCGGGCCCACCGCCGGCGTCTATACCTTTCACAGCTCCGACGCCGGGGCCAACGTCAAGCTCTCCTACCTCTACTCGAACTCGACGGCGGGCGAGAGCATGGCGATGAAGAACCAGCTTCAAGGCGCGACCGGCGCCTTCACCGCCGTCCACGTGCTGCCGTGGGGCGCCGAGCAGGACATCTTCGTCTTCAACAAGTGCATCTCCCAGGGCGCGGCCCTGGCGGTGAAGAAGTCCGGCTTCGGGACCTACACCCTGGAATACATGGCCGCCACCGACGGCACCGACAGCCTGGGGACGGCCACCTTCGCTGAGGCGGCGTAAGCCGCGAGATCAACGCGGCGGCAGCGCCGGCGCTCATCCAGCGACCAACGCGTCATGGCCGGGCTTGTCCCGGCCACCCATGATCACGATGACCAGCGGCGCGTATGGGTCCCCGGCACGAGGCCGGGGATGACGCGTTGATCAACCCGCTGCCGCCAGCGCACCCGCCGCGTTGTTCGCTGGAGAAGCGCCGATGACCGACGGCGAGCGCCGGGCGCTGGGATTGACCCGGCGCCTGGCTTTCGAGAACATCGCCCGGGGCCTGCCCATGGAGCGGGTCCAGGCCGACCTCAAGCTCTCGCAGCTCGAGGTCGAGCAGGCGGTGGCGTTCGTGGCCAGGAAGCTCACCCAGCACCTGGTGCTGCGCCGCCAGCCGCCGATCGCCTGCGACTGCATCTCGGCCATCCTGCGCAACCGCAAGCGGCTGCTGATCCTCCTGGCGAGGCTCGGCGACCTCGACCTCTCCACCGACCTCATCCTCGGCAAGATCACCATCCAGCGCCTCGACCATCCCGAGATGCTCCAGGGCGTGAGCCGCCGCATGGGCGAGGCCCGCTACCCGCCGCCGCCAAGCTGAAGAACAAAGCCCCCGACAGGGCGAGGAAACCGACATGACCGAACCGGCCCCCTTCGATCCGGCCACCACCACTACGATCACCCTGGCCGGCAAGGACTGGCCGATCCCCGAGCTCGCCTGGAGGGATCTGCGCAAGTGCCGCCGCGAGCTGTTGGAGATGAACGGCCGGATCAACGCCGCCGTCGCCGCCAGCGAGGCCGAGGCGCCCGAGGGCGAGAGCGAAGACGGCCGCCGCGGCCGCCACTTCGTCGCCATGGGCGCGCTCTTCGCCGATCTGACCAACGAGGATTTCGACCGCCTGGTCATGGGCCCGATCTTGGCCGCCCTCCAGGCCGCCCATCCGGACCTGAAGCGCGAGGAGTTCGAGGCGTGGCCCTCGGCCGAGGCGGAGCGCCAGATGGCCTGGCTCACCGTGCGCCGCCAGAGCGGCCTCTTCCTCTTCGGCGGCGAGGCGGGGGCGGGCGACGAGCCGGGGGAGGGCGAGGGGGCGCCGTAGCCCCCGATCCGGACTGGGAAGGCGTCGTCTTCCGCGCCTGCCGCCACTACGGCCACACCCGCGAATATTGGTGGAGCACCCTCACCTGGCCGCTCTACGCCGATATGGAGCGTGATCTCACTGAGCGGCCGCCGGCCGATCACTTCCTGGCCCTCTACTTCATGCGCCAGGGCTGGTGGGCCCCGCCGTCCGAGCGAACGCCGTTCGAGGGCACCGGCGACGCCGAAACTGACGAAGCCGCCGAGTGGGTCAGCCCCTATCCGGACGTGACGGAGTAACGCCGCCATGGCCAACAACATCGCCGTCAAGATCACCGCCGACGTCGCCGACCTGACGGCCAAGCGGGCGATCCTGTCGTCGGAGCTGAAGGCGGCGACGAGCGACCTCAACTCCTTCGCCAAGGCGGCCAACGAGAACAGCGCCGGCAAGGCGGTCTCCGCCGATATGTTGAAGGCCGCCGACTCGGTGGCCAAGACCCGCGCCCAGATCAAGCTGCTCGACGGCGAGATGAAGGGGCTGGGCTCGCACGGCGGCGGCCAGAACGCGCTCTTCAACATTCTCGACCGCTCGCGCCTGGGCGTGATCCAGGAGGCCGGGGCCAAGATCCCGATCTTCGGCTCGGCCGTCGCCGCCCTGGGGCCGGCCGGCATCGCCGCCGCCGCGGGCCTCGCCGCCATGGCGTTCGCCGCCGAGAAGGCCACGAAGGCCGCCGAGTGGGCCGAGGAGCTGAAGCGGGCCTCCACGACGCTGGGCCTCACCACCACCCAGCTCCAGGAGTTCGACTTCGCCCTCAACGCCATGGGGATCGATGTCGCCAAGGGCCGCGAGGCCCTGTCGGGCCTGGAGAAGACCATCGGCCTGGTCGAGAGCGGCCTCGCCCGCTCGATGTCGGTCAAGGCCTTCACCGACGGCCTGAAGATCAGCCCGGAGGATCTGCGCGGCTGGGGCACGCTCGAGGAGCAGCTGCCGCACATCCTCGACGCGATGGCCAAGCTCGACCCCGAGGAGCGGGCGGCCCTCTCGCAGCGCCTGAAGATCGATCCCGAGGTGATGACCTCGATGATCGAGGCGCGCGGCCGCATGAGCGACCTCATCGACGAGGCGCACCGCTTTGGGGTCATCATCTCCGCCGACGTCATCGCCAAGTCTTCCGAGTCGGCCGGCAAGATGCGCGAGTGGAAGGCCGTCATCGACGGCGAGCTGCGCGTCGCCTTCATCCAGCTGGCCCCGGCCATCGTCGGCATGGCCCAGGCCGTGGCCGAGGGGGCCAAGGGCTTCGCCGACTTCCTGAAGGGCGTCGAGCACGTCCTGGGCCCGATCGGCCAGTTCTTCACCGCCGCCAACGACGCCGCCCGCGGCGTCACCGGCCTCAAGGTCAGCATCGGCGAGATGCTCTCGGCGATGATCCCGGGTCTTGGGCCGATGCGGGAATTCGTCGGCCTGATGCAGCAGATCGGCGCGGCGGACACGGCCTCGGCCGACCGGCTCAACGCCATCCGCGAGGGCATCAACGCCATGACGGCGCCCGCCGCCAAGCCGCAGGATCTGGCCGCTCCGAAGGTCGCCAAGCACAAGAAGGGCGGCGGCGGGGCCTCGATCATGTCCGAATGGGAGGAGCAGCTCCACGCCCAGGAGATCGCCTCCAACGACTTCTTCGCCGACAACACCGCCCGCGAACTGGCGTTCTGGCAGGGCAAGCTCGCCCTCACCAAGGCCGGGTCCAAGGAGTGGCTGGACGTCCAGTCGAAGATCTACGAGGCCCAGAAGAAGCTCGCCCACGACGCCTATGACGAGCACCTGGCCGTCCTCGCCGTCCAGCTGGCCGCCGACAAGGACAACTGGGCCAAGGAACAGGCCGACTGGAACGCCAAGCTCGCCTTCATCAAGGACCACTACGGGGCCGAGTCCAAGGAGTATCTGAGCGCCTACCGCGAGTTCGAGGCCGCCCAGCGCGAGCACCAGCACGTCATGGCCCAGATCGCCAAGGACGCCGACAAGGAGCGCCTCGACGAGCTGAAGGGGTCCCTGGCCACCCAGCGGACGATCCGCCAGGAAGACGCGCGGACCGCCGAGTCCCTGATCAACGAGCGTGGCAAGGCCGGAGGGGCGTTCGGCGACATCCGCGCCGCCCTCCAGGTCGCTGCGCTCCACAAGCAACTCGCCCAGCAGGAGGTGGCCGACCTCAACGCCACCTACGCCGCCGAGAACACCCTGCGCGAGGCCGACGTGGCCAACACCGCCCGCGCCTTCGGCGAGCAGAGCGCCCAATACGCGGCGGCGATGAACGCCAAGAAGGCCGCCGACGCGGCCTTCTACAACCAGCACGCGGTCCTGGAAAACCAGATGGTCAACCAGGAGATCGCAGACCAGCAGAAGATCAGGAGCGCCTGGCACAGCGTCGTCGATCCCATGGTCTCGACGACCGGAACGCAGATCAAGGGCCTGATCGAGGGCACCGAGACCTGGGGCCAGGCGCTGCGCAACATCGGCGAGGAGGCGCTGAACCTCGTTATCGAAGCCATCGAGCGGATGATCGAGCAGTGGATCGTCAACATGATCGTGGGCAAGGCGGCCCAGAGTTCGACCGCCGTCGCCCAGGTGGCCAGCTACGCCGGCGTCGCCGGGGCGGCGGGCGTGGCGTCCATGGCCGGGGCCCCGTTCCCCCTCGACCTCGGCGCGCCGGCCTTCGGGGCGTCGATGAGCGCCGCGGCGCTGGGTTTCGCCGGCCTCGCCAGTCTCGCCGTCGGGACCAATGTCGTCCCGACCGACATGCTCGCCCAGATCCACGCCGGCGAGCGGATCATCCCGGCCGCCGACAACGCCGCCCTCATTGCCGCCGTCGCCGGCGGCGCGGGCGCGAATGGCGTTCGCGGCGGGGATTTCCACGGGAACTTCGGGGTCACCGTCAACGCCGGCCACGGTGGGCTCGACGGCCGCCAGATCGTCCGCGCCCTGGAATCGAGCCAGGGCCACTTCGCCAAGCTGCTCAAGGGCATGCACCGCGGCGGCCACTTCAACTTCGCGAGGGGCTAAAGATGCTCCTGCGCGTCGACGGCTTCGACTACATCCCGCTCGCCTCGGCGCAGAACGCCCTGACGGCCAGCCATCTCACCGGCGGCGGCTGGCGCTTCCAGCCGGGCGCGTTGCAGGACTACTACCGCCCGGCGATCATCGCCGGCGTCTTCGGCTGGGGCCATGCCCTCTTCGTCGACGCGGTCTTCGGCGCCGGCCCGACCTACACCAATCCCAACATGGTGCTCCCGCTCGGCGTCTCGGCCACCGCCAGCGGCGTCGTCGGGGCGCGGATGTTCCGGGGATCGGGCACGATCGCCAGCCCGTGTCTTCGCCTCTACGACGCCGTCACCAACGCCCCGCAGCTCACCGTCTCCCTCGACGCCATGGGGATCATCCGCCTGTGGCGCGGCGACATCGGCGGGACGCTCCTGGCGGCCAGCGACGCCGGGGCCTTCGACGACGATCGGTGGATGACCGTCGAACTCAAGGCCACGATCAACACCTCGACCGGCGAGGCCGAGGTGCGCGTCAACACCGGCTCGGTCATCCATGTCGTCTCGACGAACACCCAGGCCACCGGCGTCGCCGGCTTCGACGCCGTCAGCGTCGGCTGCCAGATCGTCGGCAACGCCCAGGCCGCCTTCGCCTTGGACGACCTCTACGTCTGCGACCTCACCGGCAGCGTGAACAACGACTTCCTGGGCGCGGTCCAGGTCCGCACCCAGTTCATGGCCGGGGCCGGGGCGACGACGGATTTCACGCCCAACGGGGCCGGGACCAACTGGCAGGCGGCCTCCAACTTCGGCCTCGACGATACGACCTACGTCTCTGACGGCGTGGTCGGGGACCTGGACACCTACACCGTCCAGGCCGTCGTCAACGCCTCGATCGTCCACGGCGTGCAGGTGCGCGGGGCGATGCGCCAGGACGACGCGACCCAGATCACCGCCCGCCAGGTGCTCAAGGCCGGCTCGACCCAGGTCACCGGCGCCGATCACCTGACCAACGAAAGCTACCAGTACTACTTCGACATCTGGGAGCTCGATCCGGACACCGGCCTCGGCTGGACCGGGACCGAGGTCAACGCCATCCAGGTCGGGCCCAAGGTCGAAGCGATCGCCTGACATGGCGATCCTGCGTGTCGACCTCGTCGTCAGCGAGCCGCTGAGCGAGGGCTCTCCGAAGCTCCGCGTCCCCCTCGTCGTCTCCGAGCCGCTCAGCGAGGGCGCGCCGAAGCTGCGCGAGGCCCTGCTGGCCGTCGAGCCGCTGAGCGAGGGCCGGCCGAAACTGCGCGAGGCGCTCCTCTGCGTCGAGACCCTGACCCCCGATCCCGAGGAGCCGTTCATGGCCACACTGGTCTTCCCGACGGCTGGCCTTCGCGGCCTCACCTGGGAGCGCCAGAAGTCGCCGCAGTTCAACGACGCCCTGCGCAAGACGGCGTCCGGCCGCAAGTCGGTGACGGCCTACATGCAGTTCCCGTGGTGGAACTTCGAGCTGAACTACTCGGTGCTCGACGACATCGACCCGGGCTCCAGCGGCTACACTGCCCTGCGCACCGTCCAAGGCTTCTTCCTGCAATGCCAGGCGCGGGCCAAGACCTTCCTCTACCAGGACCCGGACGACTTCCACGCCCTGGCCGAGGCCCAGGCGATCGCCGACGGGACCACCCTACAGTTCCCGTTCGTGCGCGACTTCGGCGGCTTCGTCGAGCCGATCGGCCAGGTCGACCTCTCGCAGCTGGCGAGCTTCCCGGCCTCGGCGGTGAACACCGGCACGAGCGCCATCCACGTCGTCGGCCATGGCCTGACGACCGGCCAAGGCCCGCTGTGGATCGCCAACACCGGCGGGGCGCTCCCCACCGGCCTCGTCGCCGACACCGCCTACTGGGCGATCGCCGTCGACGCCGACCACTTCCAGCTGGCGTCCTCCCTCGCCAACGCCCTGGCGGCGACGCCGATCAGCCTCACCGGCGCTGGCTCGGGAACCGACAGCCTCACCAAGGGCGTCGCGGTCTACGACAACGGGACGCTCCAGGGCCCGACCGCCTGGTCGCTCAGCCTGCCCAACCAGATCGTCTTCGCCTCGGCCCCCACGGCCGGCCACGCCATCACCGCCGATTTCGACTTCTGGTTCGTCTGCCGCTTCACCGAGGAAACCTACGAGTTCGACCAGTTCATGTCGAAACTCTGGGACCTCAAGAAGCTCACCTTCCAGAGCGAGATCCAGTAGGTGCGGCCGGTCACCCTGGCGCCGGGCTTCCTGCGCGCCGATCTCGACGCCCTCTTGGCCGCGCGGCCGTTCCAGACGCCGATCGCCGAGG
This sequence comes from Caulobacteraceae bacterium, assembly GCA_036498165.1. Lineage (GTDB taxonomy): Bacteria > Pseudomonadota > Alphaproteobacteria > Caulobacterales > Caulobacteraceae > Acaudatibacter. The sequence continues at coordinate 33,718 of DASXIE010000108.1, read as the reverse complement.
CCATCACCATCCGCCTGAAGAGCCAGCAATGGGCCGGGATCGATCTCTTCTACACCTCGGCCCAGCAGGACTTCACCGCCCCGGCCTGCGACGGCACGGGGACCACGACCTACATCGCCGGCGATGTCGGCGTCGACGGCCTGAAACTGAAACTCTCCTCCGGTCAGTCCGGGGGCGGCAACGATCCGACCACCTCGATCGCCGTCGACGAGCAGACGCTGACCCTGACCCCGAACCTCGGCCCCACGCCGTCGCTGATCGACGGCGTGCCGCTGCTGGCCGCCATCCGCAGCCGGGCCCTTACCGGGGCGATCATCCAGCGCGACCGCTGGTTCTTCGACGCCGACTACAACCCGGTCGGCGGGGCCAAGATGTTCTACGGCTACGCCTCGAGCATCGACAAGCTCTCGCGCACCCAGGCGTCTCTGAAGGTCAAGGCGGCCACGGTGCTGCTCAACATCCAGATGCCGCGCAACCTCTATCAGCCGAACTGCGTCTACACCGTCTACTCCGGCGACAGCACCCACGGCTGCGGGGCGGTGAAGTCGAGCTTCGTGCAGCACGGCGTGGTCGGCTCCTCGCCGTCGCGGTCGGTGATCCCCTGGTCCGGCGGGGTGCCGGGCTCCATCCCCTTCGCCAACGGCGAGGTCTTCTTCGAGACCGGCCCGGCGATCAACCAGACGCGCACCATCCGCGCCTACGACGGGACCAACCTCTACCTCCAGTATCCCCTCACCGTGCCACCCCTCGCCGGCGACCAATTCGCCGCCTATCCCGGCTGCAACCGCGCCGATCCGCTCGCCGCCGGCTCGACGAGCGACTGCATCTTCTTCTCCCGCCAGGGCGCCTACCGCGCCGCCCCCCGCACCCCGCAGAACGAGCTCGGGGTATGACCGCCTCCCGCTACGACTACCACGCCTCGACGCTCATAGACCCCTCTCCCATAGGGAGAGGTCGAGACGGCGAAGCCGTCCGGGTGAGGGGTTACGCCGCCGATCCCGTAACCCCTCTCCTTCCCATCCGCCTTCGCCCTTACGGGCTCACCCGGACGGGCCCCTTCCTCTCCCTATGGGAGAGGGTTTCTTGAGCGACGTCCGCGAGGCCGTGGTGGCCGAGGCGCGGAGCTGGGTCGGGACGCCCTATCGCCACATGGGCGGGGGCGAGCAGATCGCCGGGCGCAGGCTCAAGGGCGTCGCCGTCGACTGCGCCCAGATCCTGGTCGAGGTCTACGCCGCCGCCGGCGTCATCGCGTGGTTCTCCACCGGCCGCTACCCGCACGACTGGATGATGCACCAGGGCGAGGAGCGCTACGTCGGGTTCATCGAGCGCTTCGCCGACGAGTTCGACCCGGCCGGCCAGGATCCGGAGCCCGGCGACGTCGTCGTCTGGCGGTTCGGCCGCACCTACAGCCACAGCGGCATCGTCACCGCCTGGCCGCGCGTCGTCCACGCCTACGCGCCCTACGCCATGGTCGACGAGAGCGACACGAGCCGGCCCTCGCAGCTCACCCTGCTCAATGACGGATCTCCCCGCCCGATGCGCGCCTTCCGCTTGAAGGGGCTCTGAGATGGGCGCCCACGCCCAGCCGCAGCAGGTGCCGGACTACACGGGCCTGAACCTCCAGACCTCGTCGATGAGCCTGCCGGTGCCCCTGGCGTGGGGCAAGTCGCGCGGCTCGCCGAACCTCATCTACTACACCGACTTCACCGTCCATAAGCACAGCCAGAAGGGCGGCAAGGGCGGCAAGGTCAACGTCTACGACTACACCGCGACCATCATCCTCGCCATCTGCGAGGGGCCGATCACCTCCATCACCCAGACCTGGGTCAACAACGGCGTCATCGCCGGCTTCAGCGCCAAGGGCTTCGTCCTCTTCACCGGCACGATCCCCCAGGCGCCGTGGTCCTACCTGACCACGAACCACCCCAACGACGCCTTCGGCTACCAGGGGATCGCCTACGTCGCCGCCGCCAACTACGACCTCGGCGAGAGCGAGACGATCCCGCAGCAGTCCTTCGAGGTCGAGGCTCCGCTCTACAACACCGGCTACACCGGCGGCGGCGACGCCGACTGCGCCCTGGTGGCCCAGGACTTCCTGACCAATCCGGAATACGGCGCCCTCTTCCCGGCCGAGTGGATCGACACCGACAGCCTCCTCTCCTCGGGCGCGGCGACCGGGGCGGGCGATTCCGCCTACCAGACCTATTGCCGCGCCATGGGCTGGGGGATTTCCCCGTTCATGCAGAACCAGGAGATCGCCCTCGATGTGCTGGCCCGCTGGTGCCAGCTGACCAACACCGCCCCGGTGTGGACGGGCTTCAGCCTCAAGTGGGTTCCGTTCGGCGACGCCACCGTCACGGCCAACGGCGTCACCTACCTGCCGCCGACGGCCAGCGTCTTCAGCTTCGGCGACGCCGAGGTGATCCAGGCCGGCGACGCCGATCCCGACGAGTGCGCCATCGCCGACTGGTTCGACGCCTCCAACGCCGTGGCCCTGGAATGCCGCGACCGGGCCAATTCCTACAACACCGTCCCCATCGACTGGATCGGCCAGTCCGAGAACGAACTGATCGGCCGCCGCTACGCTTCCACGGTCCAGGCCCATGAGATCTGCGAGACGGCCATGGGCTTCCAGGTCGTCAGCCTGATCGGCCAGCGGATGACCAACATCCTGGAGACCCACCAGGTGAAGGCCGGCCCCGAATGGTCCCTGCTCGAGCCCATGGACTGCGGCGAGTTCACCGAGGCCGCGCTTGGTCTCGCCGCCGCGCCGACCCGCATCCGCATCATGGAGGAGCAGGACGACGGCTCCTTCGCCTTCACCCTCGAGGAGTTCCCGGGGACGACCGGCTCGCCCAGCGGGGCGACCACCCAGGGCGGCATCCGGGCCTACAACAACGCCCTCGTCGACCCGGGCCCGGTGAACGATCCGATCATCTTCGAGCCCAACAGCGCCGCCGCCGCCTGGCTCAACAAGGGCTCGACGACGCCGCTCCTGGTCATCCTGGCCAGCGGCGGCGCGGCCGGCGTCAACAACCCGGGCTGGGGCGGCTACATCGTCAACGCCTCCACGGACGGGGGCACGACCTACGGGCCGATCGGCACCATGGAGGCGCCCGCCAACCAGGGCGTCCTCACCGCGTCGCTGGCCAGCTACGGCGGGACGAACCCGGACACCGGCCACACCCTGGCCGTCGACCTCACCGAATCGGCCGGCGTCCTCGTCAGCGCCTCCACGGCCACCGACGCCGCCGCCGGCGTCACCCTCGGCATCGTCCAGGACGGGGTGTGCTCGACGTCGTACGAGCTGATCGGTCCCGAGACGGCGACGGTGACGGCCGGCCACGCCTACGCCCTCACCAACCTCTATCGCGGCCTCTTCGGCACCACGGCCGGGAGCCACTCCAGCGGGGCGCTCTACGGCCGCCTCGACGCCGCGGCCTTCATCTTCCCCTTGCCGCCGGCCTATGTCGGGGTGGCGCTGAAGATCAAGCTCCAGTCGATGAACGTCTTCGGCAACGCCCTCGAGGACCTCTCGACCTGCACGGTCTACACCTACACCCCCGCCGGGATCGGCTACGGCGGCGGCTCGGGCGGGGTTCCCACGACGCCGGCCGCGCCGACGACCTCGACGATCAATCCCGAGGCCGTCGGGCTCTCCTGGTCGGCCAACCCCGCCACGGACAACGTCTCCGCCTATGAAGTCTGGCGCGCGGCCGGGTCGGGCGCGTCGTTCGGCTCGGCGAGCCTCGTCCAGACGGTCACCGGCCTCGGCTGGACCGACAACGGCCTCACCGCCGGCGCGGCCTACACCTATTTCCTGAAGGCCCGGAACCTGGTGGGAGCGTCCTCGCCCTCGGCCGGGGCCAACGCCACGGCCGGCTCCGCCAGCGGCGGGGGCGGCGGGATCGTCTCGGCCGTCAAGAGCGCCAGCTTCACGACCGACAGCGCCCACAACACCTATTACCTCGACACGGTCGGCGGGGCCTACACGGTCACCCTCAACGCCACGCCGGCGGCCGACGAGGTCGTCGAGGTGTGGGACTCCACCGGCCACGCCGGGGCCAACCCGATCAGCTTCGACGGCAACGGCAACACGATCGCCGGCTCGGCGACCCTCGCCAGCTTCATCGAGATCAACTTCGGCCACGCGCGCCTCATCTGGGACGGGACACAATGGCTGCTGCAATGAGGCGTCTTCTCGCCCCCCTCACCCTGTGGGGCGGCCTGGTGGCCGCTGCGATCGCCGCGCCGCCCCAGCCGGCCTACGTCACCGGCTCGCCGGTCACCGGCGCGATCGTCAAGGCCAGCGGCCCGCAGAGCGTCACGACGGGGGACCAGACGGGCGACGTGACGACGTCCGGCTCCCTGGTCACGACGATCAAGCCCAGCGTCGCCCTCACCGGCGTCCCCACGGCCCCCAACCCGGCCAGCAATCTCGACAACACCACCGAGATCGCCACCACCGAGTGGGTGCAGAGCCAGCTTTTCACCGGGACGACCTTCTCCGCCGTCGGCCCTGAGTTCCTCGCGCACTCGCTTAGGCTCTGGAACAGCACGGCCGGCTGGTGGGACTCGATCATCAACGGCGACGCTACGGCGAGCGCCAACCGCACCCTCACTCTCACCCTCAACAACGCCGCCCGCGCCGTCTCGCTGAGCGGCGACCTGACCGTCGCCGCCGCCGCCACGGTGAGCGGGACCAACACCGGCGACCAGACCATCACCCTCACCGGCGACGTCATCGGCAGCGGGACCGGCTCGTTCCCCACGGCCGTCAAGAGCAACCTCGCCCTTCCCGGTTCGCCGACGACCACGACGCAGAGCCCGGCCGACAATTCCACCAAGATCGCGACAACCGCCTACGCCGACGCCTCGGCCACGGCCGCCGCCCCAACGGGGGCGAATCCAACCGGTACGGCCTGCTCGTCCGCCGTCAACGGCTCCTCGGCCCACTTCCTACGCTCCGACGGCGCGCCGGCGTTGTGCGCGGTCGGCACGGCGGGGACCTACGGCGACGCCACCCACGTCCCCCAGATATCAACGGACGCCCAAGGCCGGACCTCGGCGGTGTCAAACGTGGCGATCGGCGCGTGCGCGACCTGCGTCGTTGGCCCCGGCTCGGCTACCGCCGGCGACGTGGCCCTCTACGACGGGACGAGCGGTAAGCTGATCAAGGACAGCGGCGCTGCCAACCTGCCCAACGGCGGCGACATCACCTCAGCGAATTGCCCCGACACCAACGCCATCGGCTACGCGGGCTCCCCCTCACCGGCGGATTACACGACCGACACGACCGTTCCCTGCACGATCAACGGCGAGACCATCGTTCTCAATTCGTCGAGCGCCCACACTCTCACCATCGATAAGCACGCCACCGTCGCCTACGCGGACCGGACCATCTTCGATGTGGTGAACAAGGGAACGGCAGCCTGGACCGTCACCACCACGAGCCCGGCGACGATCACCCAGGAAGGCTCTGGGGTCGCGGGCAATATCTCTATCCCCGCCGGCATCCGCTCGCGCGTCAAGTTCCAGATGATGGGAACCGACGATTGGGACGTGGTGAACCCGTCGGGGAATTGCACGCCGGTCGCCGGGAGCCCCTTCGCCGGCACGGGCGCCAGCGGCACGATTTCGGTGACGTCCATTCCGGCCGGCTTCCAATATATCCATGCGGTCATCGACGGCCGCAGCGATACGGCGGCGGGATCGACCCCGCTCCACTTGACGCTCAACAGCGACAGCGGCGGCAACTATGTGAACCAACGGGTGAACGCCAACAACGCCGCAGTATCTTCCCCTGCGACTACCCTGGCCGATGCGTTTGCCTACGTCATGGACGTCACCGCCGCGAGCTCCACCACCAGTTTCCCTGGCGACAGTGATGTCGTGATCGCCGACTATGCCGGAAGCGGCCTGTTCAAAGCGGTCATCGCGCACGGCCTTATTTTGAACGGCGCCGTCGGAACCACGACGGTGTTTCTCCAGGAAAACCGCTCGTTTTGGAAGAACACCGCCGCGATCACGCGGATGGACTTCACCCTTAACGCGGGCAATTGGACCACGACCTCCAAGATCGTGGTCGAGACGTGCCAATGATGCGCGCCGGCCTTCTCGCCGGTGCCTTTCTCGTCGTTCCCCTCGTGGCTCACGCGGGCGGCGTCAATCTCCCCGGCTCCATCGGCTACGGTGCGGCGCCTGCGCCCTACGGCGGTCCGACGAAGGCGCAGCCGATCTGCGCGGCCTTGGGCGCAAGTTGCCCGTTCGGCGCAGGTCCGGCCAACGGCGATCTCCTAATCGACATGGCTACTCAGGAGGGCGGCGGGGCGAGCAATCCGGCCGTCGTCGCCGGATGGACGCTGGTCTATCACCGCACCTTCGGCGTCTCGAACATTCACGGCATGGCGCTGGCCTGCAAATGGGCCGGGGCCAGCGAGCCCGCGACGCAGACGGCGTTCGGATCCGCAAGCGCTAACACGGCTTTCGACATTCAGGGGCCGATCGGAGGGACGTGTGCCTCGCACATCGCTGCCGGGCCAAATACCTCGGCGTCCGGCAGCACGGGTGCCCTTGGTGTCTCGGTTTCCGTCAGCGGCTCTGCGCTCGTGGTGGCCACGGCAGGGTTCGTCTCCTCGACCACGGGCTCCATCACGGTGACCGCGCTCACCGGCCTCGAGGCCGACACCGTGCTCTCGCCGGGCTCCTCGCCCGGGGCCGGCGGCGCCAGCGGCGGAGAGACCGGGCGGTTGAGTAACACCGGAGCCGGCATTACGGCGACGTTTAGCTGCAGCGGCTCGTGCTCCGTCGACGGCTCGCACCTCGAGGCGGAATCGGTGACGCCGTGAACCGGCGATGCCGCTTCTCCAGCATATGTGATACAGGGCAGCATGGCAGAGAGGACCGGCAGCGCCGAGGGCAACGTCGACCACCTAGTGATGGACCGGTTCTTTCCCGGCGACCGGCCGGGCGTGATGGTCGAGGTGGGGACCGCGCACCCGGAATTCCTGTCGATCAGCGCGCTCTTTCGATCCCGGGGATGGCACGTCATCGCCACCGAGCCCAACCCGGCCTACGCGGCGGAATACGAGGCGCGGGGCATCTCGGTACTTCCATATGCGTGCTCCGACCGGGACAAGGATGACGTTGGGTTCACCGTCGTCGATTCCCACGGGGCTCCATACGGCGGCGGCAATGTCACCTTCGAGAGCTTTTCGTCGCTGGCCATCAAACCGGGCTACGCAAAGCTGAAGCGTAACCTGGACAAAAAGATCATCCGCGTGAACCAGCGGCGGCTGGACACCATCCTTGCTGAGCATTTCCCGGAAGTGAACGAAATAGACCTCGTGTGTGTCGACGTGGAGGGATGGGAACTCGAGGTTCTCACCGGTCTATCGTTCGGCAAATACCGCCCCAAAGTGCTGATCATAGAAAATCTGCTCTTCGAGAGCGTCTATCACGTGTTCATGCGCGAGCGTGGATACCGCTTATGGAAGGTGTTAGTGCCTAACGACGTCTGGGTTCGAAGCGACCTGCTGTCCTCTCGGGAAACCCGGACGGCGCTGCTCAACGAGCTGGTGAATCCCTTCAGGCGAATTTCCAACACCCCCCGGCTCTGGCGGCGCCTGTTCTTCCAATAATTTGAGCCGTCCCGGCCGAGTGGTCGGGCCCTGGCCGCTGGCCTCGCCCTCCGTCATCCCCTGACGCGAACGCCGTTCGCTCCACTTCCCCCCGATCGGAGGGCCGATGAAGCTCGTCGACTGGCCGGTCGCGGTGGGGGCGCTGGGGGCGCTCGGCACCTTCATGGGCGGGGTGTGGGCGGCGCGCGCCGGGCTCGCGCGCGCCTGGCGGGCCCTGTGCGGCCTCTCGCCCTTTTATCGCAACGAGCAGCGCTCCAAACGGATCGAGGCGCAGGTCGCCGAGATGCTGCGCCAGCTGCGGCCCGACGGCGGCGAAAGCCTGATCGACAAGGTCGACAAGCTGACGCTCGGCCAGGCCGCCCAGGGCTCCATCCAGGCCCGGATGGCGCGCACCCACTGGCGCGTCGTGGGCCTGGTGGAGGTGCTGCTGGAGCGGGCCAGCATCCTGGCCTGGGAGAGCGATGTCGACGGCAAGCAGGTGTGGGCCAACAGCGGCCTGGCCGCGCTCACCGGCTACACTACCGCCGAGCTGGCCGGCTGGGGCTGGCTGGTCGTCATCCATCACCGCGACCGCACCTGGGTGCTCGAGGCGTGGAAGGAAGCCCTCGAGCACGGCCACCGCTTCAAGGTGACCTGCCGGTGCCAGACCAAGGGCGGCCTGATCCACGAGGCCGTGACCCTGATGGCCACCCCGGTCGGCGATGACGACACGGTGCTGATGTGGATCGGCACCGCCAGCGTCGACCCCGCCGCCGCCCCGGCCACCGCCGTAGCGCCGCCTCCGCCCCAGCCGCAACGCCGCCGCCCGCACCGCGCCAAGCCGAAAGCCAAACCCAAAGGGACACCCGCATGACCGACGCCGATCTCTTCGCCCTGACCGTGTGGACCGAGGCCCGCGGGGAGCCCTTCGAGGGCAAGGCCGCCGTGGCCCGGGTGATCTACAACCGCATGGCCGCGCTCTACTTCAGCGACGGCACGGTGGCCGGGACGGTGCTCCGCTACGACCAGTTCAGCGCCTTCTGGTTCAAGATGGAGGGCGGGCAATACGTCCGCGTCTCCCACGCCCTCGCCGAGGCGCAGGCCCAGGCCGAGGCCCTCCTGCCGCTGGCCAAGGCCTCGGCGGCGTGGCCGGACTGCGAGCGGGCCGTCCGCGCCGGCCGGCTGGGCTCGCCCTTCGCCTGGGGGCCCGAGGGACGCCTGCTGGCGGCCGAACCGCGCGCGCTGCTCTACTGCAACACGGAGGTCAGCCGGCCGGCCTGGGCGACGCCCGGGGCCCGCGTGGCGACCATCTGGAACCACACCTTCTATCGCGCCTGACCGTGCTCAGGCTCCTCGGCGAGATCGCCGTCTACGCCCTTGCGGCCTTGGGCGTCGGCATGGCGGTGGCCGTGGCCTTCGCGATCTACGTCTACCGCAAATGGGCGCTGGGCGAATGAGCGCCCTGACCTTCGCCGACTTCATCGCCATTGCGGCCTGGGCCGGCTTTTGCGTCGCCGTGAGCCTGGCGGCCGCCTACGCCGCGTCCCGCCTCTGGCCGCAGACCTTCAGACCCGACGGAGACGACGAATGAACACCCCCACCGCTCAGACGGTCCTCTCCGGCGCGGCCATGGTCATCCTGGGCCTGCTCGCCGGCGCGATGATGTTCGTGCCGATCCCGGCCGTGAACGCCGGGCCCCTCAACTTCATTCTCGGCGCCTTGGCCGGCGCGGTCACCGTGACCGGCGCCGCCAAGCTCGCCGTCACCAACTCGACCGGCCCGATCGCGGCTGTGCAGCCGGACGCCCCCCAAAACCCCCAGCCGCCCACAAAGGAGTAACCGACATGTCCTGGCTTACCGTCTTCCTTCGCAAGGCCAATCTCGGCGGCGTTCTCGACGCCATCGAGGCGGCCGAGAAGGATCCCAACCCGACGACTATCGCCACCGCCGTCGGCGCGGCCACGGCCGCCATCCCCGCGGCGCCCGATCTGGCGATCACCGCCGTCGGCTCCATGGTCGGCGACCTGCTCGTCGAGGCGGCCACCAAGGTCAACCCGGAGGCGGGGCAGATCGCTAGCGCCTACGTGCCCGGCCTGCTCCAGCGCCTGGAGACCGTCCTCGAGGCCGAGCTGGCCAACATCAGCGGCGGCCTGATCAAGGCCCCCACGCCCGAAGGCGGCTGACGCCATGAAGTGGGTCGCCAGCATCCTGGGGAGCGTCGTCGCCCTGGCGGTGCTCGGCGGCCTGCTGTGGTTCGTCCTTAACCAGGTCGGGGCCAAGAAGGCCCTGGCGAGGGCCCAGATCCAGGCCGGGACGGCGAGCGTCGCGGCCGGCCAGGCCCAGGCCGAGACGGCCGCGCAGCGGATCATCGTCGCCGGCGAGGCCCACGACCATCTCGACATCCAGGTGCATCAATCCAATGCCCAAGCCATCGCTTCCGCGCCGGGCGCGGACCGGCCTCTCGATCCTGGCCTTGTCGGCGCCGTTAATCGCGGGCTGTGCCGTTACCAGGCTTTCGCCGCCGATCCTGGCTGCGCTGGACTGCTCGAAACTCATCCCGCCGAGCTTCCGGACGCCGGTGCCGGGCGCGGGCCTCCTGGCCCCGACTGAGACGGCCGGGGCCCTGGCCACCCGGTATGACGCCGCGATCGGCGCCCTCGACCGGGCCAACGGCCGGGTCGGCGACCTGATCGACCTGGCCGCGACCTGCCAGACGCGCCAGGCCGCCGTGGCCGCCGCCCTCGATCCGCCGCCGTGGTGGAAGCGCCTCGGCCGCCGCAAGCGCGCGCCCTGACTTCAGCCGGGGGGCTCAAAGGAGGACCGCCATGTCCGCTCTTGCCGGACTTCTCATCCTCGCCGTGATCATCCTGATCATCGTCGCGGCCGCGATCTACATCGTGTGCATGCTCTCGCCGGCTCCTATTCCGCCCCCCTTCGCCAATCTGATCTGCGCCCTCATCGCGCTGATCGGCTTGATCGTCTGGGCGGCCTATGCGCTACCGGCGTTCAACGCGGGCTTCCACGCCCGCTGCTGAGCCTCCCTCCCAGGGAGTGGCTGCAGAGCCATCCCCCACCTGGCCCTCGGCAGCGATGCCGGGGGCCTTTTTTCGTTTTCAGGGCTTGAGCACCGCGCCGGCGACCTTCACCCAGCAGCCGTTCCAGCCGACTTCCCAGCAGCGATCGTGGCGGCGGAAGGCGACGATCGCCGGCGAGCGCAGGCCGTTGACGCTCGGGAGGGTCCACCAGTCGTCCGCCGGCGGCAGCGGCGACGTCGGCGGACCATCCGGCTAGAAACGCCGGGCGAACATCGCGGGGTTGGCCGGGCGCGAGGGGATCAGGTTCCGAACGGATGGCTGACCGCGGACTGGACGGTCCGGGCCTGGGCGTCCTGCATCAGGCAGAAGCCGCCGGCGGCGACGACGCAGGCGAAGACCATGACGACGCCGATCGCGATGACGCCGCTGCGGTTCTCGCGGTTCGACGCCAGGCCGATCTGCAGAATCTCCACCCCCTTCACCACCAGGTAGAAGGCGAGCAGATAGGTCAGGATCTGAAGCATGCCGGCCATGGCGATTTCCCCCTCGTCAGACGCCGTGGCCTAGCACGCCGGCGCGGCCGGGGCCACCGGCGCTCAGGGATTAGCCCCGTGGCCGTCGTCGCGATTCGCCGCGTCGTCGGCGATAGCCTGCGCCGCCGCGCGCTGCCCCTCGCTGATCGCCCGGGCGTAGCCCACCGCCGCTGGCCGGTGACACAGGCTCACCGCCAGCGCCGCCAGGATCAGCGTCGCGATCGGCAGGACGAGGGAGCGGCGCGGGCGGATCATCCGGCCAGCCTCACCAGGATTTCGGGCCTATGCGAACGGATGAGGCCTGAACTGGCCTTTGCCGTCGGCGTGGGTCGCTCGTCGAGCAGGGGGGCGAGGTCGCTTTCGACGACGAGGTGATATTCGCCCTTCGCCTCGCCGGGGTGAAACCAGACGGTGCGGACGACCTCGCGCAGCAGGGCTCGCGCGGCGATGTCCTCGCGGGTGTCGCCGCGCGCCAGGGTCGTCTGGAGGGCGGCCACGGCCTGCGCGAAGCGGCGCGGGGCGTCCGGGTGCAGGGTGATGGGCGCGGGGGCGGCGAGGGCGTCCAGGCGCGCCTCCAGGGCCGCGCGTCGCGCCTCCAGGCCCGCCAGGCGCTCGGCGACGGCCCGGCCGGCGATCGCGCCCTCGGCGACCTGGTCGACGAGGCGGCCGGCGCGGCGTTCGACCTCGGCCAGTTCCTTCGCCGCCTCGGCCCGCTCGCGGCCGCCGCCGCGGGCCCGCTCGGCGGCGGCGGCGTGAAACTCGCGCACGAAGGCCTCGACGGCGGCCGGGTGCGTCAGCTCGCCGGCGACGGCGGCGAGGACCCGGGTCTCGACGCCGATGGCCAGCGCGGTGCGCCGGTTGGGGCAGGCCGCCTCGCCCCGGCTCCACTTGGTGGCGCAGACGAAGCGCCGGGCGCGCTTGCCGTGATCCTGGCGAAGGCCCGTGGCCCGCATCGGCCGGCCGCAGCCGGCGCAGCGGAGGAGGCCTTGCAGGAGATGGCGGGGCGTCCGCGCCGCCTCGGGCCGGCCGTGGGCGAGGACGTCCTGGCGGGCCTTGACGGCGGCCCAGGTCGCGGCGTCGACGAGCCGCAGGTCTTCGCGCGGCACACGGCGCATCCTGGCCGGATCGGCGATCCGGCTACGGACGGTCCCTGAGCGCCGATCCTTCGCGCCGACGGTCCGCCCCCAGACGATCTCGCCGTTATAGGCGGCGGTGTTGAGGATTCCGGTGGCCCGCGCGGGGCAGCCGCGGATGGTCTGGGCGGCCCAAAGGGTGCCGCGCGGCGAGGGGACGCCCTGCGCGTTGAGGGCGGCGGCGATCTGGCCGGGGCTCGCGCCGGCGAGGTAGTCGGCGAAGATGCGCCGCACGATCGCGGCCTCGGCCGGGACGGTCCGCCAGCGGCCCTTGACCACCGCCCCGTCGACGACGCCAGGATCGGCGGCATAGCCGTAGGGCGGCTGCCCGGGAAGGCGGCCGGCCATCAGCGCCCCCTCGATGCCCCGCCGCGTCTTGCGCCCGAGCTCCTCGAGGAAGAGGGCGTTCATCGTTCCCTTCAGGCCGATGTGGAGGAGGCCGACGTCGGCCTCGGCGACGGTGGAGATGGCCACGCCGGCGGCGACCAGGTCGTCATGGATCGCCGCCATGTCCGCCAGCGATCGCGACAGGCGATCGAGCGCCTCGGCGATCACCACGTCGAAGCCCCCCGCCGCCGCGTCGGCCAGGAGCTGCTGGAGCCCGGGCCGATTGACCGCCGCCGCCCCGCTGATCGCCGCGTCGGAGTATTCGGCCACCACGCTCGCCCCGATCCTGGCCGCGTGAGCCCGGCACACCCGCGCCTGGTCGGCGATCGAGCCCGGATTCTGCAGGTCGGAACTGAACCGCCCGTAGAGCGCGGCGCGCATCATCGGCGGTTCCTTAGAGCCAGAGGGCGGGGTCGAAGTCTTCTTCAGCCGCGACGCTGATCTTCTTAATTGCCGAGAGAATGACGGCCTTCTCAAATCGGCCGTGCATGTGCCAGCCTTCGCTTTCGGCGGTCGTAAAGGCGTCCATGATCACCTCCGCCTCTGGCTTGGAAAGTCGGACCATGCGCCCGGCTGTAAGGACCGAGACGCGGGTGGGATCGATGCGACGGCCGTCGATTAGGAACCCGATGCCGAGAATGTCGAGATCGGCCGTAGCGAGCGCCAGTTCGGTGTCCTTGTCTGCCGTCGTGTCGCTCATGATTGCGGCTCGATCACGAGGCCGGGCGACGTGGCACCCGAGGGCGAGTAGCGAGGGCCGAAGAACGGGTGGGAGCCGAGTTCGATCACGTCGACGGCCTCAGCATGGATGCGCAGCGGGGCGGGCGCGAAGGCGAACACCTCTCGGTCGCGGGGAAAGGCGGTCAGGCGTTCGATCAGTTCTCCGACGGTCATCGCCGTGCCCCGGTCCGCTCTGTGGCGGTGAAAGTCACGGTCTTGACGAGGTCGCCGGCCTCAAAGGTGAGATCGAACCTCGTGTCCCACAGAGCGATGCCAACGAGCTTCATGCCCGGCGCATATTTCCCGAAGAGCGCGCGCGCCCCGCGCGGCATGGGCAGGCCCTTGATCTCGATTGTGCCGTCGCCGATGCCGCCGGGAACGTCCTCCGGTCTCCACACTTCGTATGTGCCATCACTCATTCCCGGGTCTCCGTTCGTGCGGTCTGACGGTTCAACTCCGCCTCGAGCTTTCGCGCAAGGCCCCGCGCGAGGGCCAGGATCGCCGGCGAGGGCGCGGGGCGGTCGCGTTCGGTACTGGCGGCCCGCGCCGACATGGCTCAGGCCGCGATCTGGAGGCGAGAATAGAGCGCCCGGACGGCCGCCCTGGCGCCGGCGCGGGTGGGCGCGGTGGCCACCTCCCGGCCGAGCCCGTCGCTGACGATCCATATCCAGGGCGGCCTGGGCAGTGGAGCGTGGCCGAATGGCGGCTCGGGCGGCGTCAGGGCGGGCGTCAGGGTGAAGGCGACGTCGCGCATCACGGCGCCGGGGCTAGAGCCCGGGAGAGCGCCTCGACGAGGCCGTGGGCCATGACCTTGAGGTTGTCGCGCCGCCGCCGCTCGAAAAAATCCCGCTTCGTTTCACCGTTGGCCGGAGCCGACGGCTCGGCGTAGGCGTAGGCGTCGGCGTAGGCGTCGGCGTCGGCGTAGGCGTAGGCGTCGGCGTCGGCGTAGGCGTCGGCGTAGGCGTCGGCGTAGGCGTAGGCGTCGGCGTAGGCGTACACCTTGCCCAGCACCTCGCGCCATTCGGCTCTCGGTGCTGGGTCGCCGGCCAGATGCCGGCGGTGAAGGGCCACGAGCCTTTCCACGTCCGCCAGCCGCTCGGCCTTCGCCTCGGGCGAGAGCTTCCGCTTCGCCAGCGAGTCCGCCCAGAACCGCAGGACGCAACTCGCCTGCCAGTCGTAGACGACGCTGAAGGGAACCTGGCCCTTCAGCCGCGCGAGCTGCTCGTAGAGGCTGAGGCCCCAGGCCTTGGCGTCGTCGAACGTGAGGATGTCGAAGACGGACGGCACCAGCTTCGCCAGCCATCGGGGCATGACGTGGGCCGGGCAATCGCCCGCGCCGTTGACCTCCTTGCCGAGCACGCCCAGGGCGCAGGCGAGGTGGCGGCCCGCGCGCTCCTCGTGCCAGCCGGCCTGGATGAGCAGGTCGTTCTCCATGGCGAAGCGGAAGCGGTCGTAGGCCTCCCCCGCGTCGGCCACCATGGCCTCCGGGAGGGTCGGGATCAGAGTGTCGGTCATGGAAGGCTTTCCCTCTTTGCTAGTCGTCCAGGTCGTCGGGTTCGGTGAGAGGTTCAGTCCGCGCGCTGGCCAGGGCCGGCAACCCGACGGCTTGGCGCCAGTAGCGCCGATAGACCTCTGTCGCGCGGCGGCGGCCGTCGGCCCAGTCGTCGGGGATCGTCTGGTCGTCGGCCATCAGTCGATGCCCCTCGCCTCGGCGGCGCGCTCGGCGCAGGCGTGGACCTTGAGTTCGTAGCGGGAGCGGCAGGGGCGGCGGCAGACGGGGCAGCGCCAGATCGTCGGCTGGGTGATGCCGTCGATCTTCGGCCGCAACGGCTGCTGTCTCACGCCGCTTCCTCCGTCAGGTGGGGGGCGAGGGTTTCGCGGGCGAGTTCGATGTAGCGGCGGCCCTGGGTGAGTTCGATCGAGGTGAGCTTGCGCGAGGCGAGGGCGGCGAGGAGACCGTCGAGGTGGGCCAGGGCCTTGTCGGCGTAGGCCAGGGCGCGCGTCTCGGCCGAGAGGGCGAGGATCTGGCGGCCGAGGTCGGAGACGTGGGTCGGCTCCGGAGCCGGGGCGGGAGGGGCGTGGTCGAAGAAGACGATCGGTTGGGCCTCTTTGTCGCCCTCGATGTAGATGACCGGCTCGGCCTCCGTGACTTGGAGTGGAGCTTCGCCGTCCGCCCCCGGCGGCTTCAAGCCGAGCGCTTTCCGAGCCTCGGCCGGCGTTATGAACCCAGCATCGGCCGCCGCGATGGGCGCGGGCTCGGCCGGGGTGATCGGCGCCGAGGCGTCGTTCAGCCAGGGGGTGGCGTAGTAGGTGCCCTCCTCGATGTCGCGGGCGACGGCGGCCTGGGCTTCCTCGACGTGGCTGTAGTCGACGGTGGGGACGCCCTTGGCGTCGACCTCGAAGCCCTCGTCCCGGAACCACTTGATCCCCGACGGCGTCAGGGCCGCGACCATCTTGCCGGCGGGGCCGGGGATGACCATCAGGAGGCGCTTCTCGACGATGAGCAGCTTCGCGAGCGGGTCGTCGCGGAACGCGCCGACGTGGGCCCCGGCGCAGCCCGACGGCGTGCCGACGCCGGCGTCGTAGAGCTTGTGGCCGATCTCGATCATCAGGAGCCGGGCGTCGGTGACGAGGTCGGGGTGTTCCGGCTCGGCGGCGACGGTGGGCGGGAGCTGAATGGCGCCCGGCCGCTCGTCCTCGTCGTGCTCGGGGCGGTTCAGTTCGTCCGTCGCCCAGCGCAGCGGGCCCTCGCCGCCCTGGGCCGGGATGCGCGCCGCCTCCAGTTCGCCCAGCGCCTTCACCCGCGCCTGGTGGACGGCGATGTCGGGGTTGGCCTCGAACCCGGCGGCCTTCAGCCACGCCCCGGCCTCGGAGGAGGCGGCGAGGACCTTGGCGAACACCCCGCCGTCGTGGCCGACCCGCAGGTTGATCAGCTTCTTGTCGGCGAGGCTGGCGATCGGGCCGCCGGTGGGCGCCGTCCACAGGCGCGCGTAGCCGGGCTCGAGGCCCACGGCGTGCGGCTCCAGCATCGCGGAATGGGCGATCTCCACCAGGGCGAGGCCCTGGCGCGCGGTGAGCTGGAGGAGCGGGGTCTCGGGCTTGTGCTCCTGGAGATCGCGGAGCACCTGGTTGATCCCGGCCGAGCCGTCGCGGACGGCGGCCTTCTGCGCCGCCGAGGCCTCGCGGGCGACCTTGACGTATTGCTCGATGGAGCGCTTGCCGCGCCGCTCGCCGACCTCGCCGGCGATGGCCGCGAAGCTCATCCCGCCGGTGTGGAGGGCGAGGTAGCCCTCGGCCTCGTCCATGGGGTTGAGATCGGCGCGCTGGAGGTTCTCGACCAGGGCTTCGACCAGGGCGTCGGCCCCCTCGCCCTCGCGCACCTGGCAGAGGATCGGCCGCTCGGCCGGCCAGTCGCCGCGGGCGATGAGGATTTCGATGGCGGCCCAGCGCCGGGCGCCGGCGCGGATCACGTAGCCGCCGGCCTCGACCGGGTGCGGCGAGACAACAAGGTTCTGCAACAGGCCCCGGCGACTGATCGAGTAGGCGAGGTCGGCCAGTTCCGCGGGGTCCATGGCCGTGCGCGGATTGTCCGGCGATGGCGCGAGGTGGCCATGCGCCACGAGCGCCCAGCCCTTGGGAAGAATGTGGTCGCGGCCGTGCTCGGCCCGGCCGATGGCGGCCAGCTGCTCGACGCCCTCCGGGGTGAGGACGAGCAGCGGCATGGCGACGAAGCCCTCCTCGGCAAGCTTGGCGAGGGACTTGCGGGTGTTGGCGACGTCGCGCCCGGCCGCCTCGGCGAGCGCCGCGACGGTGGCCGGCCGGACGTGCCGATTGAGCTCGCGCAGGAGGGGAAGATTCTGCAGGGCGAGGATGCTGAGCTGGGTCAAAGGACGGGCTCCTGGGTGAAGGGTTGCAGCGCCTCGGCCATGACGCGGAAGGCGCGGACGGTCCGGGCGTGGCTGTTGAGGAACTTGTCTGGGACGCGGCGACGGCAGGCGGCGCGATAGGCGTCCAGGTCGAAGTCGGCTCGACCGTCCTTCGGCGCCTTGGGGCGGGGGAAGGCGGCGCGATCGTCCTCCAGCGCCTTGCGGGTCGCGACCTTGCGTTCGGCGCGGGCGATGGCCTTGGCGCGCTTGCGCTCGGCCCAGCGGCGGACTTGACGGCTCTCAGGCAACGGCCTGCTCCTCATCGAGGGGTTGGCGAACGGCGTTCGCGAAAGTCTCTTCGTGGCTCTTCGCCTGACGGCTCATCTCGGCGAGGCGCAGGGCGAAGCGCAGGCGCTCCAGCGGATCGCGGGCGTAGACGCCGCCCTCGCGCTGGGGCCCGAAGGCGTAGCCGAGGAAGACAGTCCCGGCGCGAACGGCGAGGCAGACCCCGCCCGGCCGCTCGTGGCCGCGCGTGGTCACCGCCCGGGTGACGGTGATCGCCGGGCGCCCAGGCAGGGCGTCTCGACGCGCGAGGATGTCGCCGGCGAGGTCGGCCGCCGTCAGGAAGCCGAGGTCCGGCGCGGTGCAACGGGTGGCGAGGATCCACGCCATGGTCAGAACCACCGCCGGCGAGGCCGCCGCGGGGGCTCGAAGAAGACGATGGGCTTGGCGACGAGCTGGCGGCCGAGATGCAGTCCGCGCCGGAAGGCCTCGCCGTTGACGAAGGGCGGCGCGGCGGCCGGTCCCGGCGTGCGGGCGGCCAGCAGGCCGAGCCGGAAGGCGGCGATGGCGCTGGCCGCGATCGGGAGGCGCGGGGTCGGGAAGGTCACGGCCCCGGCGCGCAGGGGAATGACGCGGGCGCTATTCATCGTGGAACTCCGGCGGGAAGACGTAGGGCCGCGATTTCAGGTGCTGGCAGCGGCGGCCGTGGCCGGCCCGGCGCAGGCTCGCGACGGAGCGCCACAACCAGACGCCGCCGGCGACGGCCGGCGCGATCCAGGCCAGGCGCTCGCCGGCGAGGATGATCGAATGCAGGTCGAGCGGGTTCATGACCGCTGGGCTTCGCAGAGGAGCGGGGTGTCGGGGGACCATGTCTCGCTGGGCGCCCACACCCGGCCGTTCTGGGAGATACGACCGACTTCACGGCCTTGATCATCGACGACGGTCCCGCCGCGAACGACGCGGCCGGTTCGGCGGGCCAGGTCGTCCCAGTAGGTGCAATAGGTGCGCGACGCCTCGGCCAGCGAGCCGACCCGCACCCTCTTACCTCCGAAAACCGCGATCATTTTGTGCGCCTCTCCCGTTCCTTCGCGCCGTTGGTTCGGCGCGGGGTGATTTGCACACTAAACCCCGGAAAATTGATCCGGTCAACGGACTAAACCAAAAATCAACGTGGGGGTCACCGCGCGGGACGGCTTGCGCGAGTCGGCGGGGCGTGAATTCCTGTCGGCTGGGAGGACCGGGACGATGGAGAAGGGGGCGAGACGGGTGCTGATCGTCCTGGTCGCGGGGCTCGCGGCGGCCATCGCGCTCGTCTGGCTGGCCGTGATCGGCGCGCGGCGCGGCCCGATCGCGGCCGGGCCGGTGGATGCGCCCGGCGAGGTCGCCGCCGGCGTTCCCACCAGCTGGTTCTATTCCACCGATCCCGATCCCCTCGGCCGAGGCGCGACTCGCCTGGCCTGCGTGGTCTCGGCCGAGCCGGTGAGCTTGCAGCCGCCCTACGGCGATCCCTACGTCAGGCTATGCGTGCGCCGCCGGGGCGGCCGGGCGCCCGACGCCTATCTCCAGATTGTCGGCGACGGCCAGTTCGCCTGCATCTCCGACTGTTCGGTGACCGTGCGGTTCGGTGACGGGAAGTCGCGGCGATTCGCCGGGAACGAAGCCGGCGACGGCAATACCGGGGTGCTGTTCATCGAAGGGGCCAAGGGGCTGATCGCCGGGGGCCGCAAGGCCTCGAAAGTGACGCTCGAGGCGACCTTCTACCAGGGCGGCGATCAGGCGATGGTGTTCGCGACGCCCCGCCCGCTCGTGTGGAACTAATCGCCGCGCAGGCGGATGGCGTAGACGCCGCGCAGGTCCTTCAAGGCGAAGGTGACGATCCGGTCCTCCGGAGATAGCTCGCGGGCGAAGAGGGTCGAGCCGTCCGAGCGCTCGTAGAGCTTGACGTAATACTCGCCGGCCAGGGTCTCGATGACGCAGCCGGTCCCCCGCTTGGGATAGCGGTCGCGGTCGAAGAGCACGATCTCGCCTGGATCGCCCCACGGCACCATGCTGTCGCCGGCGATCTCCAGGGCGTTGGTCGAGGGGCCGAGGATCTGGCTGATGTCGATGGTACGCAACGGCTCCCCCACATCGTAACTCTGCACGCCCTGGGGGCCGGCGCGGGCGCGGCCGTAGACGTCGATCGTAAATGGTCGCCGCTCTTCCTGAACGCCACGTGAATGAAGCCTGACGCCGCCGCCCAATAGGGCGGCGCGCATGTCGCGCAGGTCCTCCTCGGTGGCCCCGATGGCTTCCAGGATGCGCGGCAGCTTGTCGCCGAACCGGCGCTCGCCGGCCTCGTATTTCTGCCAGGCCTGGCTGGTCATTCCCATCTTCTTGGCCACGTGGCCCTGAAAGAGGCCGCGGTCCTCGCGCATCCGGCGAAGGGCGCGGCCGGTGAGTTCGCGCTCGGCCTGTTCGGGACTGACGGTCGACGCCATGCGCCGATATGGCCGCGCTTGGCTGTTGGCCGCCAGTTGAAGCAAAATTGCGGCCCCCGCCAAAATGGCCGTTGACCTAAACCACAAATCAGCCCCGCAATCAACGTCACCATGAGCCGCGTCGATTCGCATCCGCCCCGACCCGTCCCCCGGCCGGCCTTCGCGCGCTGGATGTGGGAGCGTTCGCTGGAGCTGAAGGCGGTGGCCGCCGAGATCGGCTGCTCGCACGAGCAGGTGCGCCTGATCTGCCTGCCCTTCGCTGATCGTCGCCGTCGCGTGCCGACGGCGGAGCTGCTGGAACGGATCGTGACGTTCACGGACGGGGAAATCCGCCCCGCCGACTTCTACCCGCCGCACCTCAACGGCGGAATGCCGTCAGTCCCGTTCGAGGCGACCCCGTGATCCCGCGCCGCCGCCTGGAACCGGGCGATCTGATCGGCCTGGCGCTGGGCGCCGCCGGCGCGCTGATCCTGGCCGTCGTACTGCTCGGCCCCGCCGGCGCGGCGCTCCTAGCCTTCGTCGTCATCCTCGCGGCGGCGTCGGCGCGATGAGCCGCTATTCCGATCGCTACCTGCCCTCGCACCGGCCGGCGCGAACGTCGTTCGCGGTCGTCCAGCCGAGCGAGGCCTGGCGCGCCCTGGTCCGCGCCTGCGACGAATGCCGCTCGACCCATGGGCCGGGGGCCTGGGAGGCGCTGAAGGCGGCCCGGGCCGGGGCCATCGCCGCGCCGTTCCCGATCTCCGGCGAGGTCCCCCGGGCGGCGGCCTCGTCGCTGCTGGAGTTGGCGCGCACCTGGCCCCAGGCCGATGACGATCAGCGCGGCTGGCACGCCGAGAGCGTCGCCGCCCTCGCCCGCCAGTGCGAGGCCCTGCTCGACCAGCAGCTCGCCGCCTTCTCGCGGCGGATGACCGGGGAGCGCGACTGATGGTCTCCATGAGCCACCTCACCGAATTTAGCCAGGCGCCCCGCGCCTCGGGCCGCCGTCGCATCGAGAAATCCGACATCGAGTTCGCCGCCGCGCGCCGGCCGCACGTCGGCTGGCAGGCCCTGGCCAAGATGCTGGGCGTCAACGAGGCCGACCTGCGCGGCTGCGTGGAGCGCCATGCCCCGCCGGCGATCATCACCCCGGCGCCTCCCGCGCCGGCCGCGGCGGCGGCTGCGACCCCCGTCCTCGCCAAGGGGACGCTCGAACACCGCGTGCTGCGCCTCCTGGCCGCCGGCTTCACGGACCCGCGGGAAGCCGCGCGGATCATCGAACGCTCGCCGGCGCGCCTCTCGATGATCCGCGCCGCCTTGCGCCGCAAGCGCCTGATCAGCGGCTACGTCGATATCGTCATCACCCCGCTCGGCCACGCCGAACTGGCGCGCCTTGCCGCCCTGGAGAGCGCCGCATGAGCCTCCAGGACCTCTACGCCGCGATCCGCGCCGCGTGGCGCGAGGTGGCCATCGCCCTCATCGCCGCCCGCGAACTGCCCGGCACGCCCGTCACCATCCCGGGCGATCGCCTGTGACGCCGGCCCTCCACACCCCCAGCGGCCACGGCCACGTGTGGCCCAACCGCGACGGCGCGAAGGACCCGTGCGGGGGGCCCGGCCCCTGCGCGGCGTGCACCGCCGACGCGGTGGCCCAGGCCAAGATCGGCGAGTTCGCCCGCGACCAGCGCGCCCACCAGTACGCCGGCGACCCGGCCATCGCCCAGATGCTCGAGCTGATGAAGAACCAGGTGCTGATCGTCCTCGTCAACCGCCTGGGCGGCGCGGTGGAGATCCCGGCCGCCGAGATCGACGCCTGCGGGGCGTGGATGATGGAGCTGCATGTCGACCAGGAGACCCGCGCCTTCTCCTTCCAGACGGCCAAGAAGCAATGAGCGCGCTCGGCCTGACCCCCGGCCAACTCGACGCCCTGGGCCTGCCGCGCAAGCGGATCGTGGTCGGTTTCGCCGGCGGCGGGGGGGCGTGCTTCGGCATCCGCGCCGCCTGGGGGGCCGATCCGGACGCGGCGCTCAACCACTGGGACGTGGCCATCGCCAGCCACCGCAAGCACTTCCCGGCCACCGGCCATTTCCTCGGCGACATCATCGAGGTGCCGCCCTCCATCGTCTGCCCGGGCGAGCCGATCGGCTTCGCCTGGTTCTCGCCGGACTGCACCGACCACTCCAAGGCCAAGGGAGCGGCCCCCAAGACCGAGCGGATTCGGGGGCTCGCCTGGGCCATCCTGCCGTGGGTGGCGAGCCGGCGGCCGGACGTGCTCATGCTGGAGAATGTCGAGGAGTGGTTCGACTGGGGCCCGGTCTATCGCCGCGAGGACGACGTCCGCGCCAATGGCGTCCCGGGTGATGTCGGCCAGCCGATCAAGGCGCTGCGCGGCGAGACCCGCTCCCGCTTCGTCGCGAGGCTGGAGCGGGTCGGCTACAAGGTGGAGATCGGCTACATCCGGGCCGCAGACGTAGGCGTCCCGACGACCCGTCGGCGGCTCGTCATGATCGCCCGCTGCGACGGCCAGCCGATCCATTGGCCGGCGCCGACGCACGCGCCCCGCAAGGTCGCTGCCGCCAAGGGCCTCGCGGCCTACGTCGGCGGCTGGACCTGCATCGATTTCGCCGATCCCTGCCCATCGATCCTGATGAGCCGGGAGGAGGCGCGGGCCTACACCAAAGAGACGGGCGTCAAATGCAAGCGCCCCCTGGTCGCTAACACCCTGCGGCGCATCGCCAAGGGCGTCGAGCGGCACGTGATGGTCGATCCCTTCATCGTCCAAATCCGCCCCGAGGGGACTGTCGCCCCCTACCTCGTGCCGGCCGGCCACTCCGCCGACGTGCGGACTTACTCGGCGCGCGATCCACTGCGCACCCTGACGGCCGCCAGCCGCGGCGACTTCGCCCTCGTCTCCCCCTATCTGGTCCCGCGCTACAGCGAGCGCGCGGGCCAGGAGCCGAGATCGCGGGATCTTCGTGAACCCTATCCATCACCTGTGCCGGACGGCAACGGTGGCTCGCTGGTGGCGGCGTGTCTGTCGCGGCAGTTCGGGCGGTCGGTGGGCTCCAACGCCGCCGACCCGGTCGGCGCGACTACGGCTGGCGGTGGCGGCAAGACGCTTCTGGTGGCCGCCGCCCTCGGCCGCCAGTTCGGCTCCAATGTTTCCGGCCGCGATATCCGCGAGCCGTTGGCGGCCGGACTTTCTGGCGGGGGCAAGGGCGGCGGCCATGACCAACTAATCGCGGCCTCACTCTCGAGTTATTACGCGACGGGCGTCGGCTCCTCGCTCCACGATCCCTTGCGCGTCGTCCCGACCGAGGATCGCCACGCACTGATCGCGACATGGCTCGAACAGGCCGCGACCGGCCTCGTCGGCCATTCCGTGCGCGATCCCGTCTCGACCATCGTCGGCAAGGGCTGCACCCAGCGCCTGGTGGAGGCGCGGCTGGAGGTCGAGGGCGGACCGCAAGGGCGGCGCGGCCGGGTGCTGGAATTCCTCTGGGACCAGTTCGGGCCGCCGACGCCGGCCGAGTGGGCCGATCCGGCCGGCACCCTGCGCGGGCGCCTGCGCTTCGGCCTCGTGCTCCTCCCCGACGCCGCCGGCGACAAGCAGGTGTGGATCATCGTCGACATCGGCCTTCGCATGCTCAAGGCCCGCGAGCTGGCCCGCGCCATGGGCCTGCCGCGCGAGGTCGACTTCGCCACCGACGCCGACGGGCGCGCGATCAACACCACCCACCAGGTCGAGATGATCGGCAACATGGTCTGCCCCGGCGTCGTCCGCGCCGTGGCCCTCGCCAACCCGCCGATCTGGGAAGTCACCGACGACGAGCGGAGGGCGGCTTGAGCATCGATTACACCCCTCTGTGGGCTTGGGTGAGGGAGCGCGAGGCGATCCGCGTCCGCAAGGAATCCGGCCAGTCGCCGCCGTTCACCGACGATCCGATCCTAGCGACCTATCGCTTCTGCAACGTCCGCCGCGAGGACGATCGCGGCACGATCTGGATCCGGGAGCATATTCGCAAGCCGTTTGTCGGCCACCCTCTCCTCTGGCTGATGCTGTGCATCGCCCGGCAGATCAACTGGCCCGACACGCTGGCGGAGCTGATCGCGGCCGACGCCTTCGCGTGGCCGTCGGCCGCCTTCCGCCCGGACGCGATCACGGCCGTCCTGAACGACCGCAAGGCCCGTGGCGAGAAGGTCTACACCGGAGCCTACATGATCTCCGCTCCGTCGGAGAAGGGGGCCGACAAGCAGGCCTACATCGCCGAGACGGTCATCGGCGACCTCTGGCACCGCCGCGATCGGTTTTTGCGCCTCGAAAGCCTGCGTCGGACGCACGAGCTGATCTGCCGGTCTAACGGCTGGGGGCCGTTCATGGCCTACCAGGCCGTCGTCGACATGCGGTTCACCGCTCTGCTCAATCACGCACCGGACATCGAGACCTGGGCGGCGGCAGGGCCGGGCACGATCCGAGGGCTCAACCGCCTGCATGGCCGCCCGGTCACTGCCGCGCTTTCGCAGGGCCAGGCGCTCGGCGAGATGAAGGCGATCTATCGCCTCGCCGAGGCTGAGACCGGCGTCGGCATGGACTTCAGCGACGTGCCGAACATCCTCTGCGAAACCGACAAATATCTCCGCGTCCTGAACGGGGAAGGCAAGCCCCGGGCCCTCTATGTGCCGGGTCGCGGCGCATGACCGCCGGCCCGGGGCCCTGGCGGCCGATCAAGGACGCCGTCGACCTCAAGCACCTGGGCAAGCTCGCCGAGGAGTTGGGTGAGTGCCAGGCGGCCGTGGCGCGCTGCATCATCCAGGGCCTCGACGAGCGCGAGCCGGTCACCGGCAAGCTCAACCGCGAGTGGCTGGAGGAGGAGATCGCCGACGTCGCGGCGAACCTCCAGCTGGTTCATGAGCGCTTCGGCCTCGACCACGACCGGATGGCTGCCCGCGCTCACCGCAAGCTCGATCTCCTCCGCGCCTGGCACGCCATGGCCGGCGCACCAGCGGAGGACGCCGCGTGATCCTCGTGCCGGAGATCAAGACGGTGTTCCTCCTCGTCCCGCGCACCGGGTCCGGGTCGCTGCGCCGGGCGATCGCGGCGAAGTTTCCGCGCTCCATGCTGCTCTATCGCCACATGGAGGCCGACGGCGTCCCGGCCGGCTACGACACCTGGCGCAAGGTCGGCTTCGTGCGCGAGCCGGTCGAGCGGCTGTGGAGCGTCTACAAGTTCATGCGCGATTTCGCCGGGGATCACGACCCGGCCTACATCGCCTCGCTGCGGACCAGCGCGGCCAAGCCGTTCGACAACTGGCTGGTCGACAACGAGATCGTCTTCACCTCGCCCTATGACCGGGCTGGCCAGGGGCGCTTCTTCGCCGAGTTCACGGTCCGCCATCCTCTGCCGGAGAACCGCAAGAGCCAGTGGCTGACCCTGCGGCCGGACCTCGGGACCGCGGTCTATCCCTTCGAGCATCTACCGGCCTTCGCCCGCGGGCTCGGCCTCGATCTCGGCGCACACAACGCCACGGTCGGCAAAATCCATCCGCCGACCCTGGGAGCCGAGGCGCTCGACTATGTGCGCCGCGTCTTCGCCTGGGACTTCGCGACGCGCCGGACCCTACTGGAGCGCGCCGCATGACCGCGAACGGCGTTCGCAACAATCGGCGCGAGGTGAAGAACCCGATCCTGGCGCTGGAGGCGATGAAACGGGTCAACACCTTGTCCCCGGAATCGCGCTCGGCGATCAGGGCGCTCTGTCACGACATCTCGGTCGACGCGAACAAGCGCGCCCATGCGTGCTGGATCAAGAACAAGGGGCCGATGGCCGCCTACTGGATGGCGGTTCGCGCCATCAGCGGCAACATCCGCCGGGCGATCAACCCATGAGCCGCGTCCTCATGGTCGTCTCCGCCCATGCCGGCGTCGTCCATCTGTGGCCGACGGAGCGGACCGGCGCGGGCGTCACCTATGGCGATCCGCTGCTCTTCAAGATGTCGCCGCAGGACGCGGACGACCTCGCCGCCGACCTCGCGGAGTTCGCGGGCCTGGCGCGCGAGCGGCCCCAGGCGACTTGGCCATGACCGTCCAGCCCGACTATCACGCCTTCCTCGAGGCCAAGGTGCGGCTGGCGGGGTCGTCGGGGTTCGCGGTCGACCCCGGTGAGCTTTCCCATCCGTGGATCAGGCCGCACGTGGCCCGCGCCATCTCCTGGATGCTGGCCGGCGGCCGGCGCGCGGTGTTCGCCAGCTTCGGCCTGCACAAGACGACCATGCAGCTGGTCGCCGGCGATCGCACGCTCAAGCGCCTTCCCGCCCCGGCGCGCGGCCTCATCGTCGCCCCGCTGGGCGTGCGGCGCGAGTTCATGCGCGACGCGGCCCAGCTGGGGATCAAGATCACCTTCGTCCGATCCCTCGTCGAGTGCGCCGGGCCCGGGCTCTACCTCACCAACTACGAGACGGCGCGGGAGAACAAGCTCCCGGCCGAGCTCTTCGGCTTCGTGTCCCTGGACGAGGCGGCCGTGCTGCGCGGCATGGGCGGAACCAAGGCGTTCCGGGCCTTCATGAACGACGGCTGGCGGGACGTGCCCTATCGCTTCGTCGCCACCGCGACGCCCTCGCCCAACGACTACATCGAGCTGCTGGCCTACGCCGCCTTCCTGGGCGTCATGGACGTGGGCGAGGCCAAGACGCGGTTCTTCCGCCGCGACAGCACCAAGGCCGACGCCCTCACCCTGCATCCGCACAAGGAGGCGGAGTTCTGGCTGTGGGTGGCCAGCTGGGCGCTCTTCATCACCCGGCCCAGCGACATCACCGGCGATGAGGCCGACGATGAGGGCTATCGCCTCCCGCCCATGACCGTCACCTGGCACGAGGTCAAGGTCGACCATCGCGAGGCGCGGGCCGAGAAGTCCGGCCAGGGCGTGATGTTCCGCAATGCCTCCCTCGGCGTCGTCGAGGCGGCGGCCGAGAAGCGCACCACCATCCACGCCCGGCTCTCCAAGGTCGCCGGCCTGCTGGCCGAACGGCCGGCCGAGCACGCCCTCGTCTGGCACGACCTGGAGGCCGAGCGGGCCATCCTCGAGGCCGCCTGCCCGGACATGGCCACCGTCTACGGAAGCCAGGATCTGGAGGCTCGCGAGGAGATCGTCGGGGCCTTCGCCGACGGCTTCGTCGCGCGGCTGGGGGCCAAGCCCTCGATGCTGGGCGCGGGCACGAATCTGCAGCGTCATTGTCGCTGGGCGATCTTCGCCGGCGTCTCGTCGAAGTTCCACGACTTCATCCAGGCCATTCATCGCCTCCTGCGCTTCGGCCAGGAGCGGGAAGTCTGGATCGACATCGTCCATTCCGAGAGCCAGCGCGAGGAGGTCGAGAACCTTCGCCGCAAGTGGCGGCAGCACGAAACCATGGTGGCCAAGATGACCGCGATCATCCGCGAGTTCGGACTTTCCGAGGCGGCGATGGCGAGCGCGCTCACCCGCTCCCTCTTCGAGCCGGAGCACCGGATCGAGGTGAGCGAGGCCTCGCCCTCGCCGCGCTATGTGCTGGCGAGGAACGACTGCGTCTATGAGACCCGCGCCATGGCCGAGGGGAGCGTGCAGCTGATCGTCAGCAGCATCCCGTTCGGCACGCAGTACGAGTATTCGCCGAGCTATAACGACCTCGGCCATACCGACGACGCCGACCACTTCTGGCGCCAGATGGACTTCCTCGTCCCGCAGCTGCTGCGCATCCTGGAGCCCGGGCGGGTGGCGGCGATCCATGTCAAGGACCGGATCGTGCCGGGGGGCCTCACCGGCCTCGGCTTCCAGACGGTCTATCCCTTCGCCGACGATTGCCGGGCCTGCTTCCGCAAGCACGGCTTCGCCTACCTGGGCGAGAAGACCAACCTCACCGACGTCGTCCGCGAGAACAACCAGACCTATCGCCTCGGCTGGTCCGAGCAGTTGAAGGACGGTTCCCGGATGGGCGCGGGCCTGCCGGAAAAGGTGCTCCTGTTCCGCCGCCCGCCCAGCGATTCCTCGAGCGGCTACGCGGACCGGCCGGTGGGCAAGCCCCGGCCCGATTTCGTCGACCGGGCCGGGGAGCCGGCGGCCTATTCGACCAAGCGGAGCGACATCCGCCCCGTGGTCGGGACCGGCTATTCGCGAGGGCGCTGGCAGCTGGACGCGCACCACCTGACCCGGGCGAGCGGCGACCGGCTGCTCACCACCTCCGACTGGGCGAGCTGGGACAAGCTCGCCGAGGTGCGCCGCCTCTGGGAGCGGTTCAATCTGACCCAGTGGTACGACTTCGAGCACCACGTGCGCATCTGCGAGGACCTGGACGCCATGGGGAAACTCCCCCCGACGTTCATGCTCCTGCCGCCGTTCAGCTGGCACCCGGACGTGTGGACCGACGTCGCCCAGATGCTGAGCGCCAACACCTTGCAGGCGGCGGCCGGGCGCGAAATGCACCTCTGCCCCATGCCCTTCGACATCGCCGACCGGCTGATCGTCCAGTTCAGCGAGCCCGGCGACATGGTCTTCGACCCCTTCATGGGGATCGGCACCACGCCGATGCGGGCGATCAAGCTCGGGCGGCGCGGGTCGGGGTGCGAACTCAACGGCGACTACTTCCTCGACGCCTGCAAGATCGTCGAGGCCACGGCGCGCGAGATGGCCACGCCGAGCTTGTTCGATCTGATGGGGATCAGAGAGGAGGCGGCGGCGTGAGAGCGGCTGAAAAGACGCCTCTCGCCGGCGTCCCCGATCAGGCGATCTACGAGGCGTTGCGCGCGGCGCAGGCAGGCTCGTGGAACGACAAGTGCGCGGTTCTGGAAGAAGCGCTCGTGCGCAATGGCTGGACGCCGCCTGTCGGCCATCCCCTGCGGAGAGGGCCATGAAGTCGGCCAAGAAGCTGGCGCCCGCGCTGGCCAAAGCCGAGCCCGACGCCTGTTGCGGCAACTGCCAGTATGGAGGCGCCTACGCGCCCCCGCCCGGTATCCGCGGCGGGTTCGATCCGGCGAGGACGCGCGCCTGCGCACACTTCAACATCCCGGTCGGAACCGCCTCCTACTGCTGCGCCTGGCGGAGGGCGTCGTGAGCGTGGTCGATTTCCCCGAGCGCCGCCCGCGCGACCCGATCGCCGTCCGTGGCGTCGGGCGGGACGCGGAGGATGACCGATTCGTGGTCGTGGCCTTCTGGCGCCGCCTCACCGACGAGGAGCTGCGCTTCTTCCACGACGTCTGCGACCGCAGCGCGTCCCTGATCCCGGCGGTGCGGCCATGAGCGCGGAGGTCATTCCCCTTCGCCGCCATGGCCTCACCGAGGGCGACGTGGTGCGCCTGAAGGGCGTCGCTGGCGCGAACCCTTTGATGCTCGTCGGCGTCGCCGATGGCGAGACCGTGCGCGAGGTCACCTGCATCTGGATGGGCGGCGCGCGCAATCGTCGCCTCCAGTCGGCGATATTCCCTTGCGATCGCCTGGAGCTTGTCTTGCGGGGCAGTCAGCCGTGAGCGAGCCGGGGGGCGAACGCCGTTCACACCCGATCGCGGTCGCCGTCTGTGAGGCTCTCTCGCGGGCGCGGGTGGCGATCTCCACCGAGGCGGAGTGCCAGGCCGACGTTCACGCCGTGCTGGCCGCCGACACGCCCTACCTCGTCTCGCGCGAGCATCGTCTGGGGCCGGCCGATCGGCCCGACTTCCTCGTCGCCGGATGCGTCGTCGTCGAGTGCAAGGCCCGGCGCGCCCATGGTCCCAGCGCCCTTCGCCAGCTGGCGCGCTACGCCCAGTATCCCGCCGTCGAGGCGCTCATCCTCGCCTACGCCGGCCGCGCGCTCGACATGCCCCGCGAGGTCGGCGGCAAGCCGCTCTTCGTCGTCGGCCTCGGGAGGGCGTGGCTGTGAGGACCTACGGCGCCCTGGCCCATGTCGGCGACGCCTGGGTGATCGGGGCGCTGGAGCCGCACGCGATCATCAGGCTCAAGGCGCTCTTCCCGCAAATCCCGATCGCCGCCGGGCCGCCGTTCAAGTTCCGCGACACGCCCGAGCGGGCCGCCGATCTCGCCTGGTTCCTGCACCGCTATCCCCTGGCCGCGTCGGCATCCGACATCGGCCGGCTGGCCGGCGCGGTCGAGAAGCATGCGGCGGCGCAAGACGCCATGGAGATGATCCTCCGCGCCGACTACACGCCCCCGCCGCTCGTGGGCCTGCGCGAAGGCATGGAAATCCGGCCCTACCAGGCGCAGGCGATCGCCCTCCTCGAGGCCTCCGGTGGCCTGCTGGTCGGCGACGAGGTGGGCCTCGGCAAGACCTTCATCACCGCCGGGGCGTGCCTGTCGCCCGGCGCCCTGCCGGCCATCGTCGTCTACCACGCCCATCTCCAGCGCCAGTGGTGCGAGGTCATCGAGCGCTTCACCACCTTGCGCGCTCACCCGGTCAAGGGGACGCGGCCGTACGGCATGCCGGCCTGCGACGTCATGGTCTTCCGCTACAGCCAGATCGCCGGGTGGGCCGACGTGATCGGCTGGATGGGCGTGGGCCTCGTGGCCTTCGACGAGGTCCAGGATCTGCGCCGCGGCGAGGAGACGGAGAAGGGCCGCGCCGCCCGTCGGCTCGCCGATCACGCCGTTCGCCGCCTCGGGCTCAGCGCCACGCCGATCTACAACTACGGGGCCGAGATCTGGAACGTCATGCGCTTCCTCAACGCGGCGGCGCTGGGCGGCTTCGACGAGTTCGGCCGCGAGTGGGGCTTCGGCGTCATCCGCGATCCCAAGGCGCTGGGAACCTATCTTCGCGACAGCCACGTCTTCATCCGCCGCACCAAGGCCGATGTCGGCCAGCAGATGCCGCCGGTCAACCGCATCGTCGACACCATCGATTACGACCGCGTCGAGATGGCCTCGATCGACGACCTGGCCCGCGATCTCGCCCATCGCGCCACGACCGGGGAGTTCATCCAGCGCGGCGCGGCCACGAGGATGCTCGACCTGCGCGTGCGCCACGCCACTGGCGTCGCCAAGGCGAAGTCGGTGGCGACGATCGCCCGCATCCTCGTCGAGGGCGGGACGCCCATCGTCCTCGTCGGCTGGCATCGCGACGTCTACGACATCTGGCTCTCCGAGCTGGCCCACCTCAAGCCGGCGCTCTACACCGGCTCCGAGACGGCGGCCGGCAAGAACGCCTCGCGCGACGCCTTCGTGAACGGCCAGACGAACCTCCTGATCATGAGCCTGCGGTCCGGCGCGGGGCTCGACGGGCTGCAATACCGCGCCTCGACCATGGTGTTCGGCGAACTCGACTGGTCGCCGGGCGTCCATCACCAGTGCATCGGCCGGCTGGATCGCGAGGGCCAGAAAGAGCCGGTGACGGCGATCTTCCTCGTCTGCGAGGACGGCTCCGATCCGCCGATGATGGAGGTGCTGGGCCTCAAGGCGGCCCAGGCGAGCGCCATCGTCGATCCGAGCCTCGGCGTCCAGCGCGTCGCCGCCGACGGCGAGGGGCTCAAGCGCCTGGTCCGCCGCTATCTCGACGGCAAGGGCGCGGCGTCGCCGACGCCGACGCTGGAGCGGGCCGCATGAGCGGCGAGGCCGTCACCTGGGCCAAGGCGCAGAAGGCCCCCACCGGCTCGGCCAAGGCGGTGCTGGTGTGCCTGGCCGCCTATGCCGATGCCGAGGGGATCGCCTGGGCGTCCGTGCCCCTGCTGGCCATCGAGGCCGACATCGACGAGCGCTCGGTCTACCGGGCCCTGGCGCGGCTGAAGGGGGCGCAGCTGCTGGAGGCCACGGGCGAGAACAAACTCCATCGCGGCAAGCTCATTCCCCTCTATCGCTATCCGCTGGAGCGCGGTTTCGCCTCGACGCGCGAGCGGCTCCTGGCCGAGCGAGCTTCCCCTGACACCGTGTCAGGGGAAGACCCGTCCCCTGACAGCGTGTCAGGTCTAGGGGTGACACCGTGTCAATCTTCCCCTGACACAGTGTCACCCAAAGAGAAAGGAAACTACCAAGAAGAAGCCCAAGACGGGCGCGCGGGCGAGACGCGAAACGCGCGCTTTGAAGCGTTCGAGGCGCTCGAGGCGGCGGGACCGAAGCTGTGGCTGGCGGTGTCGGACCGGGCGACGGCCTGGGCGGCGTTCCAGGCGCTGCTGGCGGCGGGCGAAACGTCCGGCGTGCTGATCGCCTGCGCCGCCGCCTATGCCGCTTCGCCGCTCTGCAAGCGCCGCGACTATGTGCCGATGCCGATCGAGAAGTTCCTGGGCTTCGGCCGCTGGCGGGCCTTCGTCGAGGGGGCGTCGTCGGCGATTGCTCGGCCCACCGGCTGGACCGGGCCCGCCGACATCCGCGCCGCCGTGGTCGCCGGCCAGGGCGAGGGCTTCGCAGTCTCCTGGCTCGATCCGGCCCACTGGGACGAGGCGCAGCGGCGCATCGTCTGCCGCACGTCGCTCGCCGTCGAGCGCCTCACCGAGGCGCTGCGAACGGCATTCCGGGATCTCAGCATCGTAAGGGGCGAGACATGAGGGCGCGGGCTACGGTCATGACGAACATCGGCGTCACCTCCAACGACCTGCGGATGCTGGAGAAGGCGGAGCGCAAGCACGCCCTCGCCATCTCCCTGCCGCGCGCCGATCCCGCGCGCGGGGGTGCCATCGACCTGGCCTTCGAGGCGCGCCTGGCCGTCGAGCGCAACCTCGACAAGCGCCGCCTGCTGGCCATGAATGCCGCCGATCTGGCCGAAGAGAATGCCCTGGAACGGCTGCGCGGCGGCAAGGTGGTGGAAGACGCGCCGCGCACCGAGCCCGGCCGGCGCCGGCGATGCACGGCCGATGGGCTGGCGTTCCTGCTCGATCGCTGCGCGGCGGATGGGTCGGACTTCTCGCCGCGCGAGAGGCTCAACAATCGCCGCCTGTGGGTGGCCGGCATGCAATACCGCGCGATCTTCCAAGCCAAGGATGGGGGCTCCATCGGCGCGGTGGACTGGAACGGCGCCGGCGGCGGCATGTTCTCCGCCAAGCTCGCCAAGGAACACGCCCTGGTGGTGGGCGCGGACGGCGACAAGGTGCTGCGGGCCGTGGCCGCCGCCCTGGCCTCGTCCCCGCGTGGCCGCCGCGAGCTGCGCGTCCTCCAGCAGGTCGCCGGATGGGGACGATCCCTGCGTCATTTGAGCAGCGGCGGCCACCAGGTGTCCATCAACAGGCTCGCCCTCGTGCGCGCGCTGGATACCGTCGCTCACGTCCTGAGACTGCCGTAAAAAACCGTATTGACGGAAGTGACCGAATAAGCCCATCCAAGCATCATCGCTCGAAACGCGATCGGGAGGGCCTGACCGCATGCCCCTCCCCCTGATCGGCCCCCGCCTTCCCACCCTGGACGCCCGCCGCGTCCGCCCCCCGCCGAAGCAAGCCGACCCTCTCTACCTCTCCCCCGAACACCGCGCCTGGCGCGCGGCCGTGCTTGAGCGCGCCGGCCAGCGCTGCGAAGCGGTGACGCGACAGGGCTTTCGCTGCACGGTCGCCTTTCCTTCGCGCCTCTTCGCCGATCACGTGATCGAGGTGAAGGACGGCGGCGCCGAGTTCGATCCGGCCAACGGCCAGTGCCTCTGCGGCTCTCATCACTCGGCCAAGACCGCCGCCGCCCGCGCCCGCCGCCGCTGATCCCCGCCAGCCTCGGCGAAGGATGGGTATGGGGTCTCGGTGACCGCCCCCATCGCCCGAGCAAC
>DASXIE010000107.1:0-8237 GCA_036498165.1 Caulobacteraceae bacterium | reverse complement strand
CGACTTCGGCGCCAGCGACAAGCCGCTGAAGCCAGACGATCTGGCGGCCGGCGGCCTGGCGATGTTCCCGACGGTGATCGGCGGCGTGGTGCCGGTGATGAACCTGCCGGGGATCAAGCCCGGCCAGCTCAGGATGACCGGCGCGAACCTCGCCGACATCTACCGCGGCGCGATCAAGAAGTGGAACGACCCGATCCTGGTAAAGGCCAATCCGGGCGTGGCGCTGCCGAACCTGCCGATCACGGTCGTGCACCGTTCCGACGGCTCGGGCACCACCTTCCTGTTCACCACCTATCTCAGCATGAAGGCCCAGCACTGGGCCACCGAGGTCGGCGCCAACGACAGCGTCTCCTGGCCGGTGGGCCTGGGCGGCAAGGGCAACGACGGGGTCGCGGCCTTCGTGAAGCAGACGCCCGGTTCGATCGGCTACGTCGAATATGCCTACGCCAAACAGAATGCGATGACCTACGCCCTGATGCAGAACAAGGCCGGCAAGTTCGTCACGCCGGACGCCAAGAACTTCGCGGCGGCCGCGGCCAACGCCAAGTGGGCTTCCGCGCCGGGCTTCTACCTGCTGCTGCTCGACCAGCCGGGCGCCGACGCCTGGCCGATCACCGGGGCCACCTTCATCCTGGTGCACACCAAGCAGGCCGATCCCGCCAAGGGCCGTGAGGTGCTGAGCTTCTTCGACTGGTGCTACAAGAACGGCGACGCCGCGGCCAACCAACTCGACTACGTGCCGCTGCCGGCCAATGTGAAGGACCTGATCCGCAAGTCCTGGTCGAAGATCGTCGGCCCGGACGGCAAGCCGGTCTACAAGTAGCATCGCACCCTTAAGGACCCCGCCGCGTTCAAGCGGCGGGGTTCGAGGTTTTCCGCCAGCGTAAGAGCCATGTCCGACGCAGCCCTTCCCTCAGCTGGCGCCTCCTCTGCCGGACCCGCCGCAGGCCCGCCGGTCCGCCGCGCCGCGCCGCGCGGCTCGCTGATCGGCCAGGTGTTCGAAGGCCTGTGCTTCGCCGCGGCGACCACGCTCCTGCTGTCGCTGGGCGGGATCATCGTCTCCCTGGTGATCGGCGGCTGGCCGGCCCTGTCGAAGTTCGGGCTCGGCTTCCTGTTCTCCACGGCCTGGAACCCGGTGACCGACGTCTATGGCGCGGCGGGCCCGATCGTCGGCACCCTGATCACCGCGGCGCTGGCGCTGGTGATCTCGCTGCCGATCGCCGGCGGGGTGGCTTTCTTCCTCACCGAGCTTTGCCCGGCGCCCCTGCGCCGGCCGATCGGCACGGCGGTGGAGCTGCTCGCCGGCATACCGTCGATCGTCTACGGCATGTGGGGCCTTTTCATCTTCGCCCCAGTGTTCGCCAAGTGGGTGGAGATTCCGGTCATGACCGCCGCTCCCTCCGGAACCTTCTTGGCCGATCTCGTCCAGGGCATTCCAAATGGCTCCGGCATCCTGGCGGCTTCGATCATCCTGGCGGTGATGATCCTGCCGTTCATGGCCGCCACGCTGCGCGAGCTGCTGATGACCGTGCCGGCCCAGGTCCGCGAGAGCGCCTATGGCCTGGGGGCCACCACCCGCGAGGTGGTGATAAGCGTGACCCTTCCCTACGTGCGCCGCGGGGCGATCGGCGCGGTCATGCTCGGCCTCGGTCGGGCGCTCGGCGAAACCATGGCCGTGACCTTCATCATCGGCAACTCGCACGGCTTCCCCAAGGGGCTCTTCGACGCCGGCTCGACCATCGCCTCGACCATAGCCAACGAGTTCAACGAGGCCAGCGGCCTGCAGGCCTCGGCCTTGATCGCGCTCGGCCTCGTTCTCTTCCTGATCACGTTCACGGTGTTGGCCCTCGCCAGGCTGCTGCTGCGCGAACAGGCGAGGCTTTAGGGCGATGAGTATCTCCACGGCGCGCATCGGGAGGCGGCGGATCGCCAATATGGCCTTCGTCGGATTCTGCTGGGCGGTGACGGCCCTGGCCCTGCTGGCCCTGGTGCTCATCCTCTACTCGCTGGTGAATCAGGGGCTCGGCGGCATCAATGTCGCGACCTTCACCAAGTCGACGCCGGCGCCGGGGACGCCCGGCGGCTTGATCAACGCCATCGTCGGCTCGATGATGCTGTGCGCCCTGGGCATGTTCATCGCCGTGCTGATCGGCATCATGGCGGGGACGTGGCTTGCGGAATATGCCGGTTCGAGCCGCTACGGTCACGCCGTTCGATTCCTTAACGACGTGCTGCTTTCCGCGCCCTCGATCCTCATCGGCCTCTTCGTCTACGTCATCCTGGTGGCGCCGTTCGGGGGATTTTCGGGATTCGCCGGCGGCGTCGCCCTGTCCCTTCTGGCCGTACCGGTGATCACCCGAACCACCGAGGATGTGCTCAAGCTCCAACCGACTTCCCTGCGCGAGTCGGCCGTGGCGCTCGGATCGCCGTTCTGGCACGTGATCCGTGAGGTTCTGTGGCGAGCCGCCACCAGCGGCATCCTCACCGGGGCCCTGCTCGCCTTTGCCCGCATCAGCGGCGAGACCGCCCCCCTGCTCTTCACCGCCCTCAACAACCAGTTCTTCAACTGGAATATGGCCAAGCCCATGGCCAACCTGCCGGTGGTCATCTTCAATTACGCCCTGACCCCCTATCCCGATCTCAATCGTCTCGCCTGGGCGGGCGCCCTGATCATCGCCGTGTCGGTGCTCGGCGTAACGATCATTGCCCGCCTGCTTTCCCGGGAGCGGAAGCCCATATGACCGACATCGCGCCCACCTCTCTCGCGCCCGAAGACGTCCCACCGAGGACGGCGGTGGCCGATTCGCGGTCCAACCCCGACGCCAACGACAGGTCCGTCATCGCCATCGATCCCGAAACCATCAAGATCGACGTCCAGAGCGTCGATTTCTTCTACGGCAAGGCCCAGGCGCTCAAAGACATCACCCTTTCGGTGGCCCGCAACGGAGTCACGGCGATGATCGGGCCCTCGGGCTGCGGTAAGTCCACCCTCCTGCGCACCTTCAACCGCATGTACGGCCTCTATCCGGGTCAGCGGGCGACCGGAAAGATTCTGTTCGACGGCGAAGACATTCTCAAGCCCAGCGCCGATCTGTCGATGCTCAGGGCGCGCATCGGCATGGTCTTCCAGAAGCCGACGCCGTTTCCGATGTCGATCCACGACAATGTCGCCTTCGGTGTGAAGCTCTATGAAAATCTCTCGCGCGCCGACATGAACGACCGGATCGAGGAATCCCTTCGCCGCGCGGCCCTGTGGGATGAGGTCAAGGACAAGCTGGGGACTTCCGGTCTCGGCCTTTCCGGCGGCCAGCAGCAGCGTCTCTGCGTCGCCCGCTGCATAGCCGTGCGCCCCGAAGTCCTGCTCCTTGACGAGCCGACCTCGGCGCTCGACCCGATCTCCAGCGCCAAGCTTGAGGAGACAGTCACCCAGCTCAAGAAAGATTATACGATCGTCATCGTCACCCACAATCTTGGCCAGGCGGCGCGGCTCTCCGACTACACCGCGTTCATGTACCTGGGCGAACTGGTCGAATTCGGCGAAACCGCCAGCATGTTCACCAAGCCGGTGACCCGGCGGGCGTCGGACTACATCACCGGCCGTTTCGGCTGACCGCCTGTCACAATCCGCTCACCGACTCGAAGCAAAGCTAAGCCGCCATGGAACACACAGTCAGGGCCTACGATACCGAATTGGACGCGATCACCGCCGAGTTGGCCCGCATGGGTGGGCTCGCCGAGGCGGAGGTCGCCGACGCCCTGCGCGCCATCGCCAACCGCGATGTCTCCCTGGCCGAGGCCGTGATCGAGCGCGACGCGCGCCTCGACAGTCTGGAGGCGGACATCGAGCAGAAGGCCATCCGCCTCATCGCCCTTCGCCAGCCGGTGGCCGACGACCTGCGCCGCACCGTGGCGGCGATCAAGATCAGCAACAACCTCGAGCGCTGTGGCGATCTGGCCAAGAACATCGCCAAGCGGGCCCTGGTGATTGCCGAATCGGAGCCGCTGACCCCGGTCACCAGCTCTATCGAGCGGATGGGCGAGTTGGTGGCCCAACGCCTCAAGGAAGTGCTCGACGCTCTCGCTTCTCGCGAGGTCGATCGGGCCGTAACGGTGTGGATGGAAGATCACGAAGTCGACGAGCACTACGACGCCATCTTCCGCGAGCTCCTCACCTACATGATGGGCGATCCACGGATGATCACGTCCTGCGCCCACCTGCTGTTCGTGGCCAAGAACCTCGAGCGGATCGGCGATCACGCCACCAACATCGCCGAGGTCCTCTATTTCGAGATCACCGGCGCGCCGCTCGGCGACCACCGTCCCAAGTCCGATGCCTTGGAACCTCATGAGCGCTGAACCCCGCCGCCCGATCGCCCCCGCCATCCTGGTGGTGGAGGACGAGGATTCCCTGGCCACCCTGCTCCACTACAACCTGGAGAAGGAGGGCTACGCCGTGGCGGTGTGCGCCGACGGCGAGGATGCCCTGATCCGCATCGACGAGCGCCAGCCGGATCTCGTCGTGCTCGATTGGATGCTGCCGACAGTCTCGGGCATCGAGGTCTGCCGGCGCCTGCGTCAGAGGCCTGAGACCCGCAACCTGCCGATCGTCATGCTCACCGCCCGCGGCGAGGAGAGCGATCGCATCCGGGGCCTCGACACCGGCGCCGACGACTATGTGGTCAAGCCGTTCTCGATGAGTGAGCTAACGGCCCGCATCCGCGCCGTCCTGCGCCGCATCCGGCCGGGCCTGGCCGAAGACCACGTCCGCCACGGCGACATCACCATTGATCGGGTCGCGCACCGGGTGAGACGGGGCGGCGCCGAAGTTCATCTTGGGCCCACCGAGTTCCGCCTGCTCGACCACTTCATGCGCCATCCCGGGCGGGTGTTCTCCCGCGAACAGTTGCTCGACGCGGTGTGGGGCTCCGACGTCTATGTCGAGACGCGGACGGTCGATGTGCACATCGGCCGCCTGCGCCGGGCGCTCGGCGGCCCGCCAGGGACCGACCCCATCCGTACCGTGCGCTCGGCGGGCTATTCCCTGAACGTCTGAGAAGGCGCGGCCGCCGCCGGGTTATCTGGTCGCGCACTATCGCTAACCAATCCGCACGCCCATGCCGCCGTCGACCGGCAGGATGGCGCCGGTAATGAATCTGGCCTCATCGGAGGCGAGGAAAAGGGCGGCGTAGGCGGTGTCCCAGGCCGTGCCCATCTTGCCCAGGAGCGGCACGCGGGAGTCGCGCTCGGCCCGAACCTCGGCCGTTGTCCGCCCACTTGCCGCGGCGATGCCCGAGACCGCCATGGGCGTATCCATCAGGCCCGGCGCAATGGCGTTGCAGCGGATGCCGTAGCGGGCGTTGGACTGGGCGACGCTGGTGGTGAGGCGATTGACCCCGGCCTTGGAGACCTCATAAGCGACCTGGATTCCGCCGGCGACGGCGGCCAGCGATGAGATGTTGACGATCGCCCCGCCCTTCTGGGCCCGCATGGGGCTAAGGGCCGCCTGGATGGTCCACAGCATGCCGCTGAGGTTGACCGACAAGATCCGCTCCCAGGCCGCCGCCTCCACCTTGTGGGCCGGCCCGTCGCCGCCACCGATGCCAGCGTTGTTCAGGAGTACGTCGATCCGCGACCAGCGATCGAGGGCCGCTTGCACCAGCGCCGCGCAGTCGGCCGGGCGCGAAATGTCTGCCGTGAAGGCGAAGGCTTTTCCCCCCTCGCCGACAATCTCGCTCGCCGTGGCGGCGGCCCGCTCGGCCACCCTGTCGACGCAAAGGACGGCGGCCCCTTCGCGGGCGAAGGTGAGGGCCGCGGCGTGGCCGTTGCCGATCGTCTCGCCCGGGGTCTGGCCGGCCCCAACGATGATGGCGAACTTGCCCTCCAGGCGACCGGTCATGGTCAGTAGGCGGCCAAGTCCGGATCGAGGCTCTCGCCGGGCTCGAGCTGCACGCCGAAGGTGTTCAGGATCATCGATACCTGGGTGTACTGGCCGACGGTGAAGACCACGTCCATGCGCTGCTTGTCGTCGAAGTGCTCGCCCAGTTCGGCCCAGGTCGTCTCGCTGATGAACTGATCGGCGTGCAGTTCGTCGGCCGCGCGGATCAGGGCCCGGTCGGCGGCGCTCCACGTCCCCCCATCGGCCCCGCCCTTGATCGCCGCGATCTCTTCGTGGCTGAGCCCGTCGCGCAGGCCGATCCTCGTGTGCTGGGTGAATTCATAGCCCGACCGACAAAGATAGCCCGTGCGCAGGATGACGATTTCGCGCTCGCGGGCTGGCAGGCTGTTGCGCCGCGAGAGCACGTAGTTGCCCCAGGCCAGGAAGCCGGTCAGGGCCTTGGGGGCTCTCACCAGAACGCGGAAGATATTGAGCGGCGGCAGGCCCTCGAGCGCCGCCTTCTGGTCGTCGGAGAGCTCGGCCGGATCGGCTGGGGCGATGCGGGCGCTTCTTAGCCTCATGACAGCTCTCCTTGCTCGGTGTGGGCCATCTCGGCGAGGCCCGCCGGCGGGGCCAGGGCGGCGGCCAGGGTGGTCCGGTCGAGGATCTCCGAGACCTCGTCGCGCACCGAGCCCAGCACCCTGCGCAGGATACAGGCGGCCTCGTCGGGGCAATCGGCGCAACGGCGATAGAAGGCCCGGCTGGCGCAGGTGACCAGAGCCAGGGGGCCGTTGGTTACCCGCATGATCTCCCCGAAGGTGATCAGATCGGCCGGCCGGGCCAGACGATAGCCGCCGAGCTTGCCGCGGGTGCTCTCCACCAGGCGCGCCCGGCGAAGGTCCGACATGATCGCCTCGAGGAATTTGCGCGGGATGTTCTCCTCGGCGCTAATCGTGCCCACGTCGCGCGGGCCGCCCTCGCTGCGGGCCAGGTTCAGCAAGGCCTTGAGGGCGTAGCGACCGCGTTGGGAAAGCATGGAACCGGCGGGGTGGGAAAAAGGTGAGGTGGCGGCGCCTTACGCCCAAACCGCCGCCTTGCGCAATCGTCGCCGTGGACCTTCCCGCGCCGATCTGATTGCTGTGAGAACGGCGCCGCCGGCTTGACGTTGCCGACTGTAAGGGCTGCAACAGGCCACTTTCGCCGCCAACCGAGACGCCCGCGCCTTGCCAGATCCTGTCGTCCCTCTCGCCGAAGGCTTCCCCCCGCCCGAGCTCGCGGCATGGCGCGCCCTTGTGAGCAAGACCCTGGCGGGCGCCGAGGCCGAGACCTTGGTCAGTGAGGGGCCGGACGGCCTCGCCATCCGCCCGCTCTATGAAGGCAGCCTCGAGCCGCGCCGCTTCCTCCCCGCCCCGCGCGGCGGCGGGCGGTCCTGGGACATCCGCGCGCGGGTGGGCCACGGCGGCCCGGGGGCGGTCCGCGAAACCTTGCTGGCGGAACTGGCCGGCGGCGCCGGCTCGGGCATCGTAGCGATCCACGCGGGTGCCGGCGACGGCGCGGCGATCGGCTCGGCCGAGGCCCTGGCCGCGGCCCTAGATGGGGTGCTGATCGACGTGGCTCCCATCGGCCTCGAGGCCGGGTTCATTGGCCCGGCCGCCGCCCACTGGCTGAGCGCCGCCGCCAAGGGCTCTCCCGCCGCCCCCCTCGCCCTCCATCTCGATCCCCTCTCCGCCTTCGCCCTGGCCGGAACGAGCCCGGGCCCCATCGAGGACCATGTGGCCAACGCCGCCGACATCGCCGCGCGCCTGGCGCCGATCCATCCCAAAGCCACATTCTCCCTGGCGTCGGGCGTGGTGGTTCACGAAGCGGGAGGATCGCCGGCCGAGGAGCTGGCCTTCGCCCTCGCCGCCGCCGTGGCCTACGCCAAGGCCCTGACCGGGGCGGGTCTTTCCGTGGAAGCAGCGCTGGGCGGCATCGTCCTGGGCCTCAGCGCCGACGCCGACCCGATTCTTTCCATCGCAAAGCTGCGCGCCGCCCGCCTCGTCTGGACCCGCTTCGCAGGCGCCCTGGGATCGGCCGCGCCGGCGAAGATCGAAGCGCGCTCCTCGCGGCGAATGCTTACCAGCGCCGACCCGTGGACCAACATGGTCCGCCTGACCGCGGCCGCCTTCGCCGCCGCCGTCGGGGGAGCGGACGCGATCGTCCTTGGGACCTTCACCGACACCCTGGGTCCTCCGACGCCCTTCGCCCGCCGCTCGGCGCGCAACATCCAACACATCCTGATGGAGGAAGGTTCTCTCGGCGCGGTGGCCGATCCCGTCGCCGGGGCCGGGGCCTTCGAGGCCCTGTCGGGCGATCTCGCCGC
>DASXIE010000106.1:0-5792 GCA_036498165.1 Caulobacteraceae bacterium | reverse complement strand
TCCGGCACGAAGATCGGCGGGATGAGCACCTGGCCGTAGCTGCCGTTGACGCCGCCGGGCTTATAGCCGCGGTTGGCGCTGGCGTAGACCATGTTGTCGGGCGAAAGGTCGTAGTCCACCTCGGCCCGCCAGGTCCACACGTGGTCGCTCTCGCTGTGATCGACGGTGTTGGGGGGTCCCTCGAAGATGGTGTGGAAATTATGGCTGACGTCGCGATAGTCGTCGTAGTTGATCCGCCCGCCGCCGGTGATCCGCAGGTTGTCCAGGACATGGAACGTGGCCTGGGCGAACCCCGAATAGGATTTGCGGGTGACGTCGGAATTGTTGCCGTAGGTGAGGTTGTTGGGCGGATTGGTCTGGACGTCGTCCGGCACGGTGAGCACCGGGTTGGGATTGCTCCCGCCGTACTCGACGACGAACTGGTTTGAGGTCTGGGAAAGCAGGAAGGCGCCGGCGATCCACTCCAGGCGGGACCCCGGCTTGGAGAGGATGTCGAACTCCTCGGTGTAGCTGTGCACCCAGGTGTTCCACGCCGCCACGTCGTCATAGGCCCCCAGCACCGAGATCGCGCTGCGCGAGCCGTCTTCCTGAATCTCGTTGTTGAGGCCCTGCCAGGCGCTCACCGAGCGGACGGAGAACCAATCGAAATCGTACTGCAGGTTGAGGTGGTAGAGGGCGGCGGTGAGGTCGAACTTGCCGGGATAGTCCTGGAAGATCGCCCACGCTCCTGGCGTGGTGTCGTTGATGTTCTTCTGGGCCGCGCCGTGGGTCAGGTCGCGGTAGAGTTCGCCGGTGAGGGTGGCCGAGAAGCGGTCGTTGGGCTTCCAAAGCAGGGCCGCCTTGAAGCTGGTGGCGTGGGTGTCGTCTTCGCGGAAGCCTGGGATGTCGAGATCGCGGGTGAAGCCTTCGTGGTCGAACTGCTGGGCGCTGACCCGCAAGGCGACGTTGTCGCCGATCGGCACGTTCACCTCGGCTCGCTCGCGGGTCAGGAGATAGCTGCCCAGGCTCAGGTCCGCCTTGCCACTCAGCTGGCCAAGCTCGGGCTGGTTGGTGACGATGAGGATCGCCCCGCCGGTGGCGCTCTGGCCATAGAGGGCCCCCTGGGGCCCGCGCAGCACCTCGATGCGGTTGATGTCGAAGAGGGTCTGGTCGAGGGTGATGGTGTTGGACAGATAGACCCCGTCCTCGAAGAGGGCGACGCCCGGCACGGTGGTGAGGCCGTTCTCGGGCGTCTCCGATCCCACCCCGCGGATGGTGACGATGTTCTCGAATCCGGAGGTCTTGGTCGTCTCCATGGATGGGACGATGGCGTTCAGGCCGGCGACCTCGGTGATGTAAGATTTGTCGAGGGCCACGGCCGGCACGGCGGTGATGGCCACGGCCGCCTTCTGAAGATTTTCCGAACGCCGTTCGGCGGTGACGATCACCTCGGCGACGGTGCTCGAGGCGGCAGGGGTGGCCTGGGCCAGGGCCGGAGGCGCGGCCGTCATGGCGGCCAGGGCGGCGAGCGAGGCGCCGGCGAGGAGCAGTCGAGAGGCGGTCATCTGGTCTTAATTCCCCCAGGTCGGCGCGGCGCGTCAGTCAATCTGGCGTCTTCCCGTCGCAATGGCGATGCTAAACTCGATTTGCACCGGCAATCTTGATCAGGCGTGCGGCCAAACTTGGCCGACCCTACATCGGCGCGCACGGAAAGGTGAGTGAACCCAATGCGGCCCAGCGCGTTGGGGCCTGCGGGGCGATGCGCGCCTTTGGATTTTTTTGATGTACGCCCCCACGGCC
Organism: Caulobacteraceae bacterium; assembly: GCA_036498165.1. Lineage (GTDB taxonomy): Bacteria > Pseudomonadota > Alphaproteobacteria > Caulobacterales > Caulobacteraceae > Acaudatibacter. The sequence goes on along the minus strand of DASXIE010000106.1, from coordinate 4,013 downwards.
CTCGCCGAGGATATCATGCTTTCTGCGCTCGAGGCGGCGCGCGTAGGCGAGGACGAGCTGGACAGGGTCCTGGGCGGCATCGACGCGCCCATCTACGCGACCGATGCGCGCGGCGTGGTCCGCTATTTCAATCCGGCCTGCATCGGCTTCGCCGGCCGCCTGCCGGCGGTGGGCAAGGACCGCTGGTGCGTCACCTGGCGGCTCTATACCGACGCCGGGACCTTTTTGCCCCACGCCAAGTGCCCGATGGCGACGGCGATCCACGAGAAGCGTCCCGTGCGCGGAATCACCGCCCAGGCCGAGCGTCCGGACGGCACCTGGGCGAGCTTCATGCCCCTGCCGACTCCGCTGATCGATGCGGCCGGCAAGCTGCGCGGGGCGGTCAACATGCTCATCGACGTAACCGAGGCGCGCCAGATCGCCGAGCTGCGCCGCCAAGCCGAGCGCTGCATTCGTCTGGCCCAGGGCTTCGTCGAGCGCTCCACAAGCGACGCCCTGACCCTGATGGCCGCCGAGTACCAGTCCAAGGCCGCCGACCTCGAGCAAAAGGCCGAGCCCAGCCGCTACCTGGCCTGAGCGGGACCTACTCTCGGGTGTAGCCGTCGGGGATCTTCGGCTCCGCCCCGCCCTTGACCCACAGGATGATCTCGTTGCCCCACGGGTCGCGGAAGGCGGAATTGAAGCCGTTGAATTCCTTCCAGTAATGGTTGCGCCACAGGATCGACGCGCCGAGCTTCTCGGCGGTCTTAAGGATCTCATCCTCGGACTGGCCATCGCCGACCAGGATCCAGATGCGGGCCCGGCGGCCGTCGGTGGCCAGGTGGCGCGGCTCTACCCCGGCCGGATCGGGATGGGGGCGGGCGTTGGCGGCGTCGAAGACACCCAGGTGCAGGTTGCCGATCTGGCTGTCGGAACCGTCCGGATTCTGGAAGTTCCCGCCGGGCACAAAGCGATGGAAGACCCCGGTCGGGCGATGGTCGTCCTGCCAGCCGAACACCTCGGCGTAGAACGTCCCGGCCTTGACCGGATCGTCCGTGGCCAGGTCGACGAAGATCAGGGTGTTGGGGGTGGTCATGTCCGGGCGCTCCGTTCAGGCGGCGTATTCGCCGCGCTTGGGGGTGAAGACGTCGAGGTTGAGGACGGCGGCCTCGCCGATCACCTCGCCCCAGTGAGTGGCGTTGGGCGGCACGACCAGCAGGCCGCCGGGGCCCAGGCGCGTGACGGTATCCTCGATGTGGAAGTCGATCTCGCCCTCGAGGATGTAGACGATCTGCTCGTGCGGGTGGGCGTGGGGGCGCGGCTCATGGCGCGGCTGCAGGCGGTTCAGGGAGAGCGTCGCCCCCTCGCCGGAAAAGGCCTTGCGCTCCACCCCCTCGCGCACGCGCTCCCAGGGAATGGCGTTCCAGTCGACGGATTTGAGGGTCATGACGCTGCTCCATAGCCGCCGCCGCCGGGGGTTTCGAGGAGGACGACGTCGCCGGGGGCCATGGTCATCTTCTTGGCTTCCGAGACGCTCTTACCGTTGACCAGGAAGCGGCCGGCGGCGCCCGCCTCGCCGCCCGCCAGGCCCTCGGGGCCGGCGTCGAGGCGGCTCGGCACGGCGTTGAGCAGCCACGGCTGGTCGGTCCTCACGTGGAAGCCGATGATCTGGCCGTCGCCGCCCCGGGAAGCCCCGGCCCCGCCGGAGCCTGGACGCAGTTCGCGCCGATCGAAGACGATCGGCATCGAGGCCTCGAGGATCTCCACCGGCACCGCCGCCACCCCGGTGGGATAGCAGGTCGCCGCCGGCCCGGGCTTGGTGAGGCGCGCCCCCATGCCTCCGGAATAGTTGAACATCGAGGAGGTGAAGGCCTCGCCGCTCGCTTGCTTGCCTTGGATCTGCACCGTCCACACCGCGCCGGAGCCCTCGGCTAGCACCCTGTCCGGGATCACCTGGGCCAGGGCCTTCAGGATCGGCATGGGCACGAACATCCCCACCACGTGGCGGGCGTTGAGCGGCGAGGGATAGGCGGCGTTGACGATCGAGCCCTTGGGAGCCCTCACCTTGATGGGGGCCAGTGAACCGTAGTTGTTGGGCTGCTCGGGGTTGAGGCAGCTTCGCACCGCGAAGGTCGAATAGGCGTGGGTGTAGTTCATCACCACGTTGATGCCCAGCGGACTGGCCCCGCTGGAGCCGGCGAAATCGATGGTCACCTCGCCCGCCTCGTTGTCGACGGTGACGGCGGCCTTCAACTCGATGATGTCGCCGCCGGGGACATCGAAGCGACTCTCGCCATGCCAGGTTCCGGCCGGCAGGGCGCGGATGGCCCGCCGGGTGGCGGCCTCGGCGCGGGCGATGATCTCCTCGGAGAGGGCCTCGATGTCGGCGAGGCCGCTCCGCGTGCAAAGGGCGATCAGGCGCTCGCCGCCGGCCCGGCCGGAGGAGACCTGGGCCGACAGATCGCCAAACACGTGGTCGGGGGTGCGCACGTTGCGGCCGATAATCTCATGTAGCAGGGCGTTGGGCTCGCCGGCCTCGTAGAACTTCGACGGCGGGATCCACAGACCCTCCTCGTGGATGTCCCGCGCCCCCGCCCCGATTCCGTAACCGCCGATGTCGGTGTGGTGGATGGTCGAGCCGATGTAGGCGATCAGGCGCTCGTCCCAGAAGATGGGGGAAAGCACGGTGATGTCGAAGAAGTGGCCGGCGCTCATCCACGGATCGTTGGTGATGATGATGTCGCCCGGAACGAGCTGGTTGTGGAACAGCCCGGCCAGGGTCTTGCCGGCGGCCGCCAGGGAGTTGATGTGGCCGGGCGTGCCGGTATTGGCCTGGGCGACCATCCGCCCCTGAGCGTCGAAGAGCCCGCTGGCGAGATCCCCCGCCTCCCGCACGATCGGCGAGAAGGCGATCCGCTGCAGGGCCTTGGCCTGCTCGGAGACGATCCCGATCAGGTTCGACCACAGGATCTCCAGCTCGATGCCGTCCATGATCAGGCTCCCTCCTCGGCTCTGGCCACGATGCAGCCCAGCGCGTTGACCTCGGCGCGCCAGGCGGGGGGGAGGACGATGGTGGTCTCGCGCTCCTCGATAATGGCCGGGCCGGTGAGCGTCTGGCCGATGGCGAGGGAGGCGCGGTCGTAGACGGGGACCCGGTCGACGGGGCTCCACAGGGCGACGGGACGGTGGGCGCGCGGCGCGCCGGGCGCGGTGGCGGCGGGCGGGGCATGGGTCAGCGCGATGTCCGGCCCCCTGGCGGTGAGGCGCCAGCCGACGATCTCCACCGGCACGTGGGAGGGGTTGACCCCGTACTGCGCCTTATAAGCGCCCTCGAAGACGGCGCGGATCGTCTCCACATCGCGGGCTTCGCGCGGGTCCGTTTCGAAGGCGATGGTGAGCTCGTTCTGCTGGCCGAAATAGCGCAGATCGGCCCCGAACGTCAGGCTCACCGCCTCGCGCGCCACTCCCGCCTCCTCCAGGGCCGCGAAGCCCTCTTCGCTCATTTCGCTCAACAGGGCGTCGACCTCGCCCCAGTCCATGGCCTCCAGGTTCCCCAGCGCGCTTCGCACCAGGTCCAGCCGCACCGGAGTGACGAGGGCCCCGAAGGCCGACAGCACGCTGGCCTGAGGCGGGAAGATCACCGCCGTGGAGTCGAGCAGGGCCCCGACGGCGCAGGCGTGCACCGGCCCGGCCCCGCCGAAGGCCAAGAGGGCCAGGCCGCGGTAGTCCACCCCCCGGTCGGTTGCGTGGGCGCGGGCGGCGCCGGCCATGGTCTCGGCGACGATCCGGTAGACCCCGGCGGCGGCCTGGGCCGCATCGACGCCCAGTTTGTCGCCGAGGCTCTGCAGGGCCCGCCGCGCCGCCTCCGCGTCGAGCTTCATGTCGCCGCCCAGGAAGTTGTCGGCCGCCAGGAGGCCCAGCATGAGGTCGGCGTCGGTGACGGTGGGCTCGCGCCCGCCCTGGCCGTAGCAGGCCGGACCCGGCTGGGAGCCGGCGCTTCTTGGCCCGACCTTCATCAGGCCGAGGTCGTCCAC
>DASXIE010000105.1:0-18931 GCA_036498165.1 Caulobacteraceae bacterium | reverse complement strand
GCTTCTGCCCCACCGGCGGGATCACGCCCACCTCGGCGGCAGAGTGGCTGGCCATGCCCTCGGTGCTCTGCGTCGGCGGCAGTTGGCTGGTTCCCAAAGGACCGCCAGACGTCGTCGCCATCACTCAGCTGGCCCGCCAGGCGTCGGCTCTCACTGCATAGACCACGTGTTGGCGGAGGGGATCGCTGGGCGCGATGTCCGGGTGATCGAAGTCGCGCCATGGCCGCGGGGCGAAGCCCAGACGGCGCATCACGGCCTGTGATTTCAGGTTGATCTGGGCGGTGACGGCGAGGATTTCCGTGAGGCCGCAGCGGTCGAAGCCGTCGTTGATCGCCGCCCGCGCCGCCTCGGTGGCGTAGCCGAAGCCCCAGGCCTGCCGCACAAGGCGCCAAGCCGCCTCCACGGCCGGGGCGAAGGGCATGTCGTCTCCGGCTGGATCGAGCCCCACCGCCCCGAGGAACGCCCCGTCCTCGCGTCGCTCGACCGCCCAGATGCCGAAGCCCAACTTGTCGAACACCGCCTCGCGGCGGGCGAGGACGGTCCTCACTTTGTCGGGCGTCTGGCCGCCACCCAGCCAGTCGGTGACGGCCGGATCGGCCATCATCGCCGCATAGGGGTCGAGGTCGGCTTGGCGCCAGCGGCGCAGGATCAGGCGGTCGGTCTCGATCACGCCGGTCGCGGGGAGGCAAGGGCGCCGTAGAGGTCTGGCCGGCGGTCGCGGAAGAAGCCCCAGGCGGCTCGGTGGCGATCGAGGAAATCAAGATCGAAGGCGGCGAGGCCGATCCCCGCTTCGTCGCGGCCGAGGTCGGCGACGAGGTCGCCACGGTGGTCGGCGATGAAACTCGATCCATAGAAGGTCTGGCCGCCGCCGGGATAGTCGGGCCACGGCTCAAAGCCGATTCGGTTGGCGCCGGCCACCGGCATGACATTGGCCACCGCGTGACCCTGCATGGCGCGCCGCCACGGCGCGGCGGTGTCGAAGCTGGCGTCATGCGGCTCGCTGCCGATGGCCGTCGGATAGAGCAGGATCTCGGCCCCCAACAGGGCCATGGTCCTGGCCGCCTCGGGATACCACTGGTCCCAGCAGATCCCGACGCCCAGACGGCCGTGGCGGGTCTCCCAGACCCGAAAGCCGGTGTCGCCAGGGCGGAAGTAGTACTTCTCCTGGTAGCCAGGTCCGTCGGGGATATGGCTCTTGCGGTAGAGGCCCAGGAGCGAGCCGTCGGCGTCGGCCATCACCAGAGAATTGAAGTAGTGGGGCCCCTCGCGCTCGAAGATCGAGATCGGCAGGACCACGCCCAACTCCCCGGCCAGGGGCGCGAGGGCGGCGACGCAAGGGTGTTCCCGCCAGGGATGAGCGGCGGCGAACCAAGCCTCCTCCTGGCGGACGCAGAAATAGGGGCCCTGGAAGAGCTCCGGCAGCAGGATCACCTGCGCGCCCGATCCGGCCGCCTCGCGGATCCGATCCCGCGCCTGGGCGAGGTTGGCGGCGAAGTCGTCGCCAAACGCGGCCTGTATGACCCCCACGCTCACGGTGCGGGCCATCAGGCCGGCTCGTGGACGCTGATGCAGTGGAAAGAGCCGCCGCCGGTGATCAAGGCCCGTGATGGCAAGCCGACGACCTTGTGGCGGGGGAAAAGGACTTCCAGGGCCTCCACCGCCCAGGCCCCGGCGCGGGCGTCGTAGATCGGCGCGACCACCGCTTCGTTGGCGATGATGAAATTCATGTGCGATGCGGGGATCACCCGGTGATTCGGGCTCATGCACCGGCCCGGCGAGGGGATGCGGACCACCTCAAGGCCTTGGCCGTCGGCGTCGGTGAAGCCGGCCAGGGCGCGGGCGGCCGCATCATAGACCGCGGCGTTAGGGTCGTCCTGGCCGTAGGCGGCCGGGCAGGCGACGATCCCCGGGGCGACGAAACGGGCCAGATTGTCCACGTGGCCGTCGGTGTGATCGTTCATCAGGCCGTGATCGAGCCACAGAACCTTGCGCACGCCGAGCGCGGTGGCGAGAGCCTGTTCGGCGTCGTCGTCGCGCCAGCCGCGGTTACGGTTGGGGTTGGTCAGGCAGGCTCTGGTGGTGAGCGCCGTGCCGCGGCCGTCGTGGTCGAGCGCCCCGCCCTCGAGGACGAAGTCGTGCCGTGTCAGGCTCGCGCCCCCGGCGATGAGGGCGGCGACCTCTTCGTCGCCTTCCAGGATGTATTTGCCGCCCCAGCCGTTGAACTTGAACGCCGCCGCCTCGCCGGGCCCAAGGAAGATCGGACCAGTGTCGCGCAGCCACACATCGCCGAATCGCCCAGCCACAATGTCGATGTTGGGAAAGCCGTCGATCAGTTGCTCGGCGCCCGCCTGCGCCGCCTCGCCGTCGACGAGGAGCCTGACCTGTTCGCCGCCCAGCCCGGCCAGGGCCTTGGCCACGGCCGCGACTTCGGCCTGGGCCGGCCCGAGGTTCTCCTCCCACAGCGATTCGTGGCTCGGAAAGCCGACCCACATCGCCTTGTGCGTCGACCACTCGGCGGGAACCGTCCTCGTCATCGCTTAAGGCTAAACGGCAATGGCGATCCAGGCAAAGCCGACCCTAAACCGCAACCTTCAGGGCCGCTTCGGTCTTGGCCCTGACCTCGTCGACGGTGACGCCGGGGGCCAGCTCGGTGAGGGTGACACCGCCGGCCTTGATCTCGAACACCCCAAGGTCGGTGATCAGGAGGTCCACCACCTTCACCCCGGTGAGCGGCAGGGTGCAGCGGGTCAGGAGCTTGGGCGCGCCAGACTTCTCGACGTGGTCCATCACCACCACCACCCGGCCCACGCCGGCGACGAGGTCCATGGCCCCGCCCATGCCCTTGACCATCTTGCCGGGCACCATCCAGTTGGCGAGGTCGCCGTCCTGCGAGACCTGCATGCCGCCCAGAATCGAGAGGGCGATGTGACCGCCGCGGATCATGGCGAAGCTGTCGGCGCTGGAGAAATAGGACGAGCTGGGCAGCTCGGTGATGGTCTGCTTGCCGGCGTTTATCAGGTCGGGGTCGGCCTCGCCCTCGAACGGGAACGGGCCCATGCCCAGCATACCGTTCTCGCTCTGTAGGGTCACCGAGACGCCCGGCGGAATGTGGTTGGCCACCAGGGTCGGGATGCCGATGCCGAGGTTGACGTAGAAGCCGTCGCGCAGCTCGCGGGCGGCGCGGGCGGCCATTTCTTCGCGCATCCAGGCCATCAGGCGGCGACCCGCGGCCGGGTGGTGAGCTGCTCGATCCGCTTCTCATAGGCCGCGCCCTCGACGATGCGGTCGACGAAGATCCCCGGGGTGTGGATGGCGTCCTTCTCGAGTTCCCCGACGCTCACGAGGTGCTCGACCTCGGCCACCGTCGCCTTGCCGGCCGTGGCCATCATCGGATTGAAGTTGCGGGCCGTCTTTCGATAGATGAGGTTGCCTTCGGTATCGCCCTTCCAGGCCTTGACGATGGCCAGATCGGCGGTGAGGGCTCGCTCCATCAGATAGGTCTCGCCGTCGAAGACGCGGGTCTCCTTGCCCTCGGCCACCGGGGTGCCGACGCCGGTTCGGGTGTAGAAGGCCGGGATGCCCGCCCCGCCGGCCCGGATCCGTTCGGCCAGGGTGCCCTGGGGATTGAACTCCAGCTCCAGCTTGCCGCCGAGGTAGAGCTCGGCGAACAGCCGGTTTTCCCCGACGTAGGAGCTGATCATCTTGCGGATCTGGCCGCCGGCCAAAAGCACGCCGAGGCCGGCGCCGTCGATGCCGCAGTTGTTGGAAATCACGGTCAGGTCGCGGACGCCCGCGGCGCGCAGGGCGGCGATAAGGTTCTCGGGAATGCCGCACAAGCCAAAGCCGCCCGCCATGAGGGTCATACCGTCGAACAGCAGCCCATCGAGCGCCTCGGCCGCCGCATCATAGGTTTTCCGCGCCATCCGGTCGGGCTCCTTTGGGGGGAAGAAACGGCGCCAGCCATAGGCCCGATGGACGATTGATTTCAACCGCGACGCAGGGTTGTTCTCGCTCCATGAGCCAGGTGGCGATCGAACCGGTCAGTCTCTCCCTCGCCGAGGGGGACTTCGCGGCCGCCCTGGGCGCGAGCTTCGCGCGCCACGGCTTCGCGGTCGTCGCCGACCACGACCTCCCGGCCGGCCTCGCTGAAGCGATGCTCGCCGACGTCAAGGTCCTCTTCGCCCTCCCCGCCGAGGCCAAGGCCGGCTACCGCATCGCCGGCGGGGCCGGGCAGCGGGGCTACACGCCCTTCGCCGTCGAGACCGCCAGGGACGGGGCGCATCCAGACCTTAAGGAGTTCTGGCATGTCGGCCGGTCCGGCAACCCATGGCCGGCGGAGGTGCCCGGCTTCCGCGACCATGCCCAGGGTCTCTTCGCGGCCATGGAGGCGCTGGGCGGGCGGCTCCTGGCCGCCATCGGCGCCTACCTCAAGCTTCACCCCGGCCGGCTCGAGGATGCGGCGCGGCAAGGAAACAGCGTCCTGCGCCTGCTTCACTATCCGAGGGCCGACTTCGCCGGCCCGGCTGTGCGCGCCGCCCCCCACGAGGACATCAACGCCATCACCCTGCTTCTGGGCGCGGAGGAGGCCGGACTGGAGATCCTGGGGCGCGACGGCGACTGGCTGCCCATCAATCCGCGGGCAGGCGCGGTGGTGGTCAACATCGGCGACATGCTGGCCCGACTCACCAACGATATCCTCCCCTCGACCACCCACCGGGTGGTCAATCCGGCCGCCGATCGGCGCGGCATCGCCCGCTATTCCATGCCTTTCTTCCTGCATTTTCGGTCCGACTTCGTGATCGAGACCCTGAGCGAATGCATCGGCGAGGGGCGACCGAATCTCTATCCGAGGCCGATCTCGGCGGCGCAATTCCTCGCCCGCCGCCTGGAGGAAATCCGGCTGGTCTAGCGGAGGACGCAGTCAGCCAGGCCGTCGGCGCCCACGGCCCTCTGTCCAGCGGCGATCCGGCCGCCGCGCCTCAGCACGTAAGGCCCCGGATCGAGGGCGCTCCACTTCAGCGGGTCCGGGAGCACGGCGGCGAGGCGGGCGGCCCGGCCGGGGTCGAGCTCGGCGGCGCTGATCCCGAAGTCGCGGCGGGCGGCCGCCTCGACCCCATAGACGCCCGGGCCCATCTCCACGGTGTTGAGATAGACCTCCATGATCCGTCGCTTGCCCCAAAGGGTTTCGATCAGCACCGTGAACCACGCCTCGACGCCCTTGCGCAGCCACGAGCGGCCGGGCCACAGGAAGACGTTCTTGGCCGTCTGCTGGCTGATCGTCGAGCCGCCGCGCAAGCGCGCCCGGCGGCGCGCGTCGTGGCGCAAGGCCTTGTCGATGGCCGCGAGGTCGAAGCCGTGATGCTTGCAGAAGCGCGCGTCCTCGGCGGCGATGGCGGCGCGGGTCATGGCCGGGGCGATCCGCCAAATCGGCCGCCAGCGGCGGTCGACGCCGTACCCCTCGGTGATCCTTTCGAGCATCAGGAACGTCACCGGAGGGGGCGCGAAGCGGTACGCCAGAACCCATAAGGGGGGCAGGAAGAGTATCATTAGGGTCAAGAACAGGATCAAACTGCGCACGAAACGGAACATGCCGCCGCCTGTGCGGGCGCCCTGCACTCGATCCGGCGCGCGTGGAAGTTTGCCCATCGCCTCTTTCGCGAAATTTCGCCATGGGTTGGAGCGGCGTGGCGGTCCTCGTCAAGCGGCGAGAGAACGGCGGGAGGGCAAGGTATGGAGGTGAGCGAGGCGATCAGGCGGCGGATGTCGGTGCGCGCTTTTGAGGCCCGGCCAGTGCCGGGCCCGGTGGTCCGCGAGATTCTCGAGCTGGCTCATGGGGCGCCGTCGGGCGGCAATCTGCAGCCGTGGCGGGTCTTCGCCCTGGCCGGCGAGGAACTGGTGCGGTTCAAGACCGTCGTCGCCGCCACGCCCATGGAGGCGGCGGAGTACGAGGTCTATCCGGCGAACCTGTGGGAGCCCTTCCGCACCCGCCGCTTCCAGTGTGGCGAGGATCTCTACGCCTCCATCGCCATCCCCCGCGACGACCGCCCGGCGCGGCTGCGCCAGCTGGCCCGCAACCTCGAGTTCTTCGGAGCCCCGGTAGGCCTGTTCTTCTGTCTCGACCGCAAACTCGGGCCGCCGCAGTGGGCGGACGTGGGAATGTTCATGCAGAGCGTGATGTTGCTGGCGGTGGAGCGCGGCCTCGACACCTGCGCCCAGGAATTCTGGGCCCGCTACCCGAAGACCGTGGCCGCCTTCGTCGGCCTCCCCGACGACCACATGGTTTTTTCCGGCATGGCGATGGGCTACCGCGACGAGGCGGCGCCGATCAACGCCTGGCGCACCCGGCGCGATCCCTTCGAGGCGTGGGGCGAGTTGCGCGGATTCGATCCCCCCTCAGGCTGAGGCGAAGCTCGCCAATCCCGCGCCGCCGGCCTCGTCGCCCCACGCGACCTTGCCGGCGCTGACCGCCAGGGCGGTGATCGGCGCCCCGCGCTGGTCTTTAAGGAAGCGCAGGTCCTGGCTGGCCAGATCGCAGGCCCACACCCGCCCGTCGTCGAGACCGGCGGCCAGGAGCTCGCCCTCCCCGGCGGCGCGGGCGGTCAGAGCCCCGTCCTGGAAGCCGATCTCGCCGGCCTGCTTGCCCATTGGCCCCGAAGCGCCGGCGAAGGGCCACAGCACCGCGCCGGGCGCCCCGCTGGTCGCCAGCCACGCCCCGTCGGACAGGAAGACGAGGGACTTCACCTTGGCCGGATAACCGCCCATGCGCATGTCGCGGCCGTCGGCGAGGCGCCAGCCGTGGAGGGCGTTTTCCTGCATCGAGGAGACGAGGAACTTGCCGTCGGGGCTGAAGGCGGCGGCCACGTGCGAGCCGGCCCAGCGCATCATGACCGGCTTCTGCTCGGCGATCCTGGCCCACCACAGGGCGGCGCCGCCATAGGTCGCCGCCGCCAGGCGCCGGCCCTTGGCGTCGAGGGCGAGGCCGGCGACGCTGCGCTCGTGGGTGAAGCGCCGCGCGAAGGCCGGCTCGGCGGTGTCGCGCACATGGACCTCGCGGCCGGCGGCAAAGGCGACGAGTGAGCTGTCCGGCGCCACCGCCAGGGCGTCGATCCACCGCCCGGCAAGCTCGGCGATGACCTCGACCCCGTCCCGACGCGCCCACACCAGGCGTCCGTCATCGCCGCCGGTGACCAGTCCCTCGCCGGAAGGATGGGCGGCGGCGCAAAGGATCGCCCCGTCGTGGGCGGTGACCGCGCGCCCGTCCTCCCAGCGCACCTGGCCGTCGCCGAGCGCGAAAGCCGCCGCCCCGCGATCGAAGACGACGTCGGTGACGAAGGCGCCGAGGGTCAATTCCATCGCTTGGCCATAACCCGAAGGCGGCGGCCTTGGCGAGCGGCGGGGGGCGCGGGCGAGGCGAGCGAACCGTCTTTACAAGACCTGCCATCCGGGCGATGGGTGTCGGGCAAACGGACCGGCGAAGGAGCCGGCGCCAAGGAGTGGTCTATGGCTGCAAGGCTCGCTGGCGAGACCGGCAACAAGTTCGACCTCGGTCAGAACAGCGACATGAACGTCACGCCCTTCGTGGACGTGATGCTGGTGCTGCTGATCATCTTCATGGTCGTCGCGCCGCTGGCGACGGTGTCGATCAGGATCGACCTGCCGCCGGCCAAGGCCCCGCCCCCCAACGAACACGACAAGCCTCCGACGTTCATCTCCATCCAGGACACCGGCCAGATCTTCGTTTCGTTCGGCAAGAGCGAGATCAGGCCCTCGTCGATGGAGCGCCTGGGCGGCGACCTCGCCGCTTCCCTGGGCGTCGCCAACCCGACCAACGAGCGCATCTTCATCCGCGCCGACCGCCACGTCCGATACCGGACGTTCATGGACGTGATCAACCAGCTCCAGTTGGACGGCTATTACAAGATCGGTCTGATCGCCGAGAATCTCGGCGGAGGCTGATCGACCTAGACTCGGGCTGCAGAGCCGCCGCGGGCCGGAAACGGTCCGCGGCTTTTTTTGCGACCTACTCCCGCACCCGGAACGGGTCGGCCGGGTATACGCCGAGGACCTCGAAGTGATCGCTGAAGAAGGATAGCTCCTCGAGGGCGCGGCCGAGGGCGGGCTCCTCTGGGCGGCCGTCGACCTCGGCGTAGAAGAAGGTGGCCGTGAAGGCCCCATTCTCCATGTAGCTTTCCAGCTTGGTCATGTTGACCCCGTTGGTGGCGAAGCCACCGAGGGCCTTGTAGAGCGCGGCCGGGATGTTGCGCACCCGAAAGACGAAGCTGGTCACGCACGGCCCGTCGGCGGGCGGGTCGCCGCCCCGCGCAGCCATGACGAGGAAGCGGGTCGTGTTGTGGGCCTCGTCCTCGATGTCGGCGAGCAGGATATCGAGGCCGTAGAGCTCGGCGGCCAGCGCCGGGGCGATCGCGGCGCGGCGGGGATCGGGATGTTCGGCCAGGGCCCTGGCGGCGCCGGCCGTATCGCCGGAGGGCTCGGTCCGCGCGCCCAGGCGGCGCAGGGTGCGCCGGCATTGGCCCAAGGCGATGGGCATGGACGCCACCGTCCCGACGTCCTCGAGTCGGGTCCCGTGATTGGCCATCAGCTGGAAGCGGATCGGCTTGAAGCGCTCGCCTACGATCTTCAGGCCCGACGAGGGCAGGAGGTGGTGGACGTCGGCCACCCGCCCGGCGATCGAGTTCTCCACCGGGATCATGGCCAGGGTGCAATCATCGGTCCGCACCGCCTCGAAGGCGTCCTCGAAAGCGGCGTGGGGCACCGGCTCGTGGTCCGGGAAATGAGCCCGGCAGGCTTCGTCGCTGTTGGAACCGGGTTCGCCCTGGAAGGCGATGCGCGGGCGGGTGGTCATGGGTGGCTCTCGGCCAGGACGCGGGCGGCCTCGAGGTCGGCGGCGGTGTCCACCGAAACGGGCGCGGCCGGGACGATGGCGGCGTGGATGGCGAGGCCCAGTTCCAGGGCGCGCAGCTGCTCCAGCCCCTCGCGGCGCTCCAGCGGCGAGGGCGCCGCGGCGTGAAAGCGGTTCAGGGCGTGGCGGCGGAAGGCGTAAAGGCCGATGTGACGCCACACGGGCCCATCGCCATAGAGGACGGAGCGGGTGAAATAGAGGGCCCGGCCGCTCGCCCCGTCAGAGCCAAGGGCGAGGATCGCCTTGACGACGTCGGGATTCGCGCGGTCGGCGCTCGAGGCCTCGTGGGCGACCAGGGTGGCTATATCGCAGGACGCATCGCGGGCGAGGACGGCGAGACAGGCGCTCAGGGCGGCCGGCTCGATGAACGGCATGTCGCCCTGCAGGTTGACCACCACGTCGTGGGCTCCGTCGGGGTCGAGGACCGCCAGCGCCGCGACGATGCGGTCGGAGCCGGAGGCGAGGTCAGGATCGGTGAGGACCGCCCGCCCGCCGGCGCCCGCCACCGTCTCGGCGATCGCCGCGTCGCCTGCCGCCACCGCCACGGGACCGATGCCGGCGGCCTCGGCCGCGCGCAGCACCCTGACGATCATCGCCTCGCCGGCGATGTCGGCCAGAGGCTTGCCGGGCAGGCGGCGGGCGGCCATGCGGGCGGGGATGAGGACGATCGGATTCATCGTTCCAAGGATGTTGCGGCGCCGTCAAAGCCTCACGCCAGGGCGGGTATTTTAGCCTTGGGGGAAGGCGTTTGCGCTCGCGGCGGTAGCGTGTAAGAGACGCCAACGCAACCTGATGCGGAGGGTCGGGGCCGCCGGTCGTCTCCGCCGCGATGGCCACAACCAAGGCGACCCATGAGCAACCTCAACCGGAACATGATCCTCGGCGCGGCCCTGACCACCGCGTTCACCCTGGCGGTCCTGGGGGTGGTGACTCCGATGCTCTTCGAGAAGGCGCCCCCGGCCAAGCCGGGCTACGCCATCGCCGTGGCCGCCGAGGCGGGCGGCGAGGAGGCGCCGGAGGTCCCTCCCGATTGGGGAACCGTGCTCAAGACCGCCGACGTCAGCGCCGGTGAGGCCAAGACCGCCGTCTGCAAGTCGTGCCACATGTTCGATCCGGCCGGGACCAACAACATCGGACCGGGGCTCTACGGTGTCTTGGGCCGCAAGCCGGGAACCCATCCTGGATTCGCCTATTCCCCCGCCATGATCGCCTTCGGCGCCAAGCAGCCGATCTGGGACTACGAGCACATCTATGAGTTCATCGCTGGGCCGCAGAAATACATCGATGGCACCAAGATGACCTTCGTGGGAATGAAGAACCAGCAGGACCGGATCAACGTGATCGCCTACCTGCACACCCTGGGCTCCAGCCTGCCGATCCCGGCCCCCAATCCCAAGGTGGCCGCCCCGGCGGCCAAACCGGCTCCGCCCGGCGCGCCGACGAACACCGCGGCCCCGACCAATTCCGCCGCTCCGACCAATTCCGCGGCTCCGACCAACGCGGCCGCCCCAGCCAAGGGGACATGATGCGCAGACTGATTCTGAGCGGACTTTTCCTCGCGCTCACCGCCACCTCCGCCCTCGCCGGCCCCGCTCCGAAGGTCTCGATCGCCAGCCTAAAGGACCTGCCGACCCCCCTTCCCAGCCCCTATGTCGCGACCGCCAACGCTCAGGCCGAAGTCGCCGCCGCCGCCGCCAGGGCCCGCGCGGACCACAAGCTCCTCCTGATCGATCTCGGCGGCAACTGGTGCGGCGACTGCCGGGTGCTCGCGGGGATCATGCGCCTGCCCGAGGTCGCGACGTTCGTGGCGGCCCACTACGTGGTGGTGACCGTCGATGTCGGCCACATGAATCGCAACCTAGATATTCCGGCCCGCTACGGCGTCACCAAGCTCGACGGCGTGCCCAGCCTGCTCGTCGTCGACAATCGCGGCCGCCTGAAAGATGCCGGCCACGTCGCCGCCCTCGCCGACGCCCGCCACATGACCCCCCAGGGCCTCGCCGACTGGCTGGCAAGCTGGACGAGCTAGAGACGCGAAAACCCGGTCAAAGCTGCGCCAGCATGTATTCGGCGGAGGAGACCTTGAATTCACCGCCCTGCTCGACGTTGAGTTCCGTGACCACCCCGTCGTCGACGATCATCGAGTAGCGCTGCGAGCGCTGGCCCATGCCGAAGCGGCCGGCGTCGAGCTCCAGGCCCACGGCGCGGGTGAAGTCGCCATTGCCGTCGGCCAGCATCAGCACGTCCTCGCCCACCCCCTGGTCCTCGCCCCAGGCCTTCATCACGAAGACGTCGTTGACCGAGACGCAGGCGATAGTGTCGACACCCTTGGCCTTCAGCTCGCCGGCGTGGATCTTGAAGCCGGGCAGGTGCTTGGCCGAGCAGGTCGGCGTGAAGGCCCCCGGCACCGCGAAAAGGGCCACCTTCTTGCCGGCGAAGAGTTCGTCGGAGGTGATGGGCCTCGGCCCTTCCGGGCCAAAGGTGGTGAAGGTGGCGCTGGGAACCTTGTCGCCAACTTTGAGGGTCATGAGGCAAACTCCTGGGGCTGTCGGTGCTCTCTGGTCAGATAGCGAGCTAGGCGGGCCGCGCCAAGGCGTGACGCGCCCGGCGCCTTGAAACTTCCATGAGGGGGGCCGATCATGGGCCCATGGGCCCAGACGCCTGCGCGTGGCTGACCGGATCTCTCCTCGTGGCGATGCCGGGGATCGAGGATCCCCGCTTCGAACGGGCGGTGGTGCTCGTCTGCGCTCATGATTCCGACCACGCCATGGGGCTGACCCTCAACCGGCCGGTGGAAGGTCTGACCGTCTCGAAGCTGCTGGCCCGCCTGAAGGTGAAGACCCCGGCCAAGCCCATCGAGGACCTCGTCCTGGTCGGCGGCCCGGTGGCCCAGGAGCGCGGCTTCGTGCTGCACACCGACGATTACGCCGGCGAACCGACCAGCGTGGCGGTCGGGGAAGGCGTGGCGCTCACTGCAACGCGCGAAGTCCTCGAGGCCCTGTCGGCCGGCGAGCCGCATCCGCGCAAGGCGGTCATGGCGCTCGGCTACGCCGGCTGGGACGGCGGCCAGCTGGAGCGGGAGATCCGCCACAACGTGTGGCTGACCTGCGAGGCGGACGAGAGCCTGCTGTTCGGCGACGACCATGCCCACAAGTGGTCGCGGGCCCTGGCCAAGATCGGCGTCGCCGCCGATCGCCTCTCCGGTCTCACCGGCCAAGCCTAGACCATTACCTCTTCATGGCGGGCGTCGCCGGGGGCCACGAGGCCAAACAGCAGGTGGTCGCGCCACACCCCGTTGATCCGCAGATAGCTCATCGCCATGCCTTCCTGGCGGAAGCCGGCGCGGGCGAGGACGGCGCGCGATCCGGTGTTGGCCGGGATGCAGGCGGCCTCCACCCGGTGGAGGCCCAAGCGCTGGAAGGCGAAGCGGGTCACCGCCCTGACGGCCGCCACCGTATGGCCGCGGCGGGCGTGCTCCTGGCCGACCCAGTAGCCGATCGAGCCCATCTGGGCGACGCCGCGGCGGATGTTGGAAAGGGTGATGCCGCCGACCATGGCGTTGTCGCCGGCGCGGAAGACCAGGAAGGGATAGGCATGGCCGCGCTCCATGTCGTGGGCGTAGGCCGACAGGCGGCGGCGGAAGGCGTTGCGGGTCAGGTCGTCGGCCGGCCAGGTCGGCTCCCACGGCTGCAGGAAGGCCCGCGAGCCGGCCCTAAGCAACGACCATTCGGCATAGTCAGCCGCCCGCGGCGGGCGCAGCCGCACCCCCTCCCCTTCGAGGCGCAGGTCATGGTCGGCCGCGATCCAGTCAAGCAGGGCCATGGCGGCGATATTCGCCCGCTTCCGGCGTTCCGCCAAGAGGTCGGCGAAGGGCCTTAATCGTGGGCGAGGAGGAGGGTCGGCGGTAAGGCCCCTGCCGATGTCGCCGCTGCTGGCGCCGACGAGCCGGCGGGCAGAACCGCCATTGCGTGGGCGAGGCTTGCCGGATCGACCACCTTGGTGCCGCCGTGCGTGTCGCTGGAGACCGTGAAGGTCGAGCCGAGGTAGTCGCCGAGGAGCTTGATGTGGGCCGTGTGGGTCCCATCGGTGACGGTGAGCGTCCCCGAGGTCGTCGTGCCGGAGTAGGTCGCCTTGGTGACCCCGCTTGTGAATTTGATATCGGTCAAATCCAGGGAATTGGTCCCCTTGGCGGAGAGCCCCTTCACCAGACCGGTGTAGGCGATCGAGTGGGCCAGTTTGAGGACCCCGGTCGTCCCGGTGAAGGTGACGTTCTCCATGAACGTGCTCTCGGCCCAAAGTGTGCCGCCGTTGATCAGGCCCACGCCCGAACCGTCGACCGCCTTGGCAAAGGTGAGCGTGCCGGTCCCGGCCGCCTCCAGGGTCCCATCCCCAATCACCGGACTGTTGACCAGCACCCCGCCCTTGCCGGTCGCCTCGATCAGGCCATCGTTGGTGATGGTGTTGGCGCCGGTATCGATGATCAGAGCCGTGGTCTGGTTGCCGAGGATCACCCCGGCGGCGTCGTTGACGAGGGTCATGATCCCACCGCCCACTTGACCGGCACCGGTGATGCGATCCTCATTGGTCAGGGTGTCGCTGGCGGCCTGTCCCAGGATGCGGTTGTTGGCGCTGTTGTCGAGGAGGACGCTGCCGCCGCCGATCAGGCTCACGCCGGCCGCCCCGATGATCAGCTCCGAGGTGCTCGAGCCACCGAACAGGTTGATCTGGCCGGTGTCATTGACGCGCCCCTCGAGCGTAACGTTCGAGCCGTTGGACACCCGGACCTGGCCAAAGAGGGAAATGTCTTGGGCAATGCCGTTGAATTCACCGCCCCCGACAGTGACATAGACGAGGCCCGGGAGGGCCGAACCGACGCTCCCTCCGATGACAACATCGTCCTCGAGGTCGATGACGCCGGCGGGGGCGTAGATCTCTCCTTCGTTGTCCTGATTGATCGTCTGCGGGCCCAGCACGAGTTTGGCGCCAGCCGCCGTGCTCTCGATGATGCCCAGGTTGGTGACGCTTTTGGTGGTGATGGTCAGGTTGCCCGCGGCGTTGGCTTCGATTCTCGCGCCGTGATCGACGGTCAGGCTCAACCGATTGAGTCCGATGGACCCAACCCCCGCCACCGTGCCGGCAATATCGAGTATCGTGCTGGCGGACGCGCCCAGAATGCGCGCGCCGGTTCCCGAAAGGATCACGAATCCCACGCCCGTAATGGTCGTATCGGCCAGAACGAACAGTTCCGTCGCCGAGCCTTCGCCGTTCAGCGCAATCGAGCCGACATTGCCCACCGTGCCTCGGACCTCGACCTTTCCCCCGTTGGCCACGGTCAGGCTGGCCCCCGAGGCGACGCCGAACCCACCGTTGTCGATCAGGCTGTGGCCGGCGCCGAGTTGATTCACGCCGGTCAACTCAAGGGAGGCGGCGGCGTCGACCTGGTAGGTGGCGAAGTCGTGAGCGGACATGGAGATGCCGCCGGTGATCACCCCGCCCGGTCCCATGCCGGTGATCGTTTCTGCCCCGCCGGCCAGCTCCAACGTGCCGGCCCCGCCGGCGGAGTGGGTGATCTTCGAGCCGGGCTCGGCGATCAGCCGGTCCTTGGCCACATCGAAGGTGACGTAGCCGTCGACCGTCCCGAAATTAATCAGGGTCGCCACGCCGCCGACGCCGAACACGACCCCACCCGCGATCAGGGCGCTGGTCACCGACGCGGAGCCGTTGGCCACCCGTCCGCCCCCTTCCAGCTCAACGGCCTCCAGGCCCGCCACGGTCCCGAAGTTTATGAGCGTCGTCAGCGCGCCGGCTTGCGCATAGACGCCGACCTCACCCTTGATGAGGGCCGATGTCGTCGTGGCCCCGCCGTTGACCACCCTCCCGGCCTTGGCTAGCCGCACGCCGTCGCCGTAGAAGCCCACGGACGCCCCCACGCTGCCGCCAAGCACCGACCCGGTGTTGGTGAGCGTTCCGCCGCCCGTCAGGTCCACCCCGTCGCCGCCGGTTCCCGACAATCCATTGGCGCCGCCATTCACCCCCGCGGCGCCTGCGCCGCCCGAGCCGCCCTGGATCAACCCGGAGTTGCCGATGGCCGCCGCGGCCGTCAGCACGATGCCTGCGCCGCCGACGCCGCCGGCCCCGCCGTTCCCGGCGCCGGAGGAAGAGGCCGTCCCTCCCATGCCGCCGGAGCCGCCGACAACGATCCCCGAACTCACGACGCTGGCGGTCCCGGCGATGGAGAGGCCGACACCGCCCGTCCCGCCCGTTCCGCCATAAGTTCCCGTCCCGCCCGTCCCGCCTTGGCCACCTTCAATCGCGTTGCTGTTCTTCACAGTGCCGGCCGCCCCGAGGAGAACGCCGGCGCCGCCATAGCCGCCCCGGGCTCCATGCGGCGCGCCCCCGCCGGTTCCGCCAGAGCCGCCGACGATCGCGTTTTCGTTATGCAGGTATCCGCCAGCCGTGAGGTCGGCGCCAGTCCCGCCCGAACCACCCTGTCCCGGTGCGATCTTGGAGCTTCCAGGATAGCCACCTGCCCCGGCGCCCCCGAACAGCGATCCTGAATTGATCACCGGAGCCACGAACGTCACCACGACGCCATCGCCGCCGCCGTCGCCCAAGCTCGACCCCGGCGTCCCATGCACCACGCCCGAGGCGGTGACGGAAAGCGCCGTGAAGCCCGACGAGAGGGTGTAGGTGGAATTGTACGTCCCGTTGAGAGTCCTGATGGTCATGAGAAGAAGCCGCCCTTCAGCCGCACCGCCGCCGATGGCGACTCCGATGCGGATTTGTGTCAAGCGTGAAATAGCTCAGGCGAAGAGGGCGGCCTCGAAGCGTTTGGGGGCGGCCATGGCGGGGCGGGGGCCCAACACGCTCACCGTGCAGCGGCGTGGGGCGAGGAGGCGGCCGGCAAGGCGGGCGACGTCTTCGGCCCCCACCGCGTCGATGGCGGACGCCATCTCGGCCGGTGGCAGCAGGCGTCCGAAGGCCAGGTGCTGGGCGGCGGCCTGTTCGGCGCGGGCGGATAGGGACTCGCGGCCCATGAACAGGTGGGCCTTGAGCTGGGCCTTGGCGCGGGCCAGCTCGGCGACACCCACGGCCTCGGCGAGGGCGCGGATTTCCCGGGCCGCCGTTTCGGCGAGGTCGCCGGCGTCGGCGGCGGCGCAGCCGGCGTAGATTCCCATCAGCCCGACGTCGGCGTAGGCGTCGGCCCAGGCGTCGATTGCGTAGGCCAGGCCCAGGCGCTCTCGGGCCTCCTGGAAGAGGCGCGAGGACATGCCGCCGCCGAGCATCTCGGCGAAGAGGCGAAGAGCCCAGTGGTCGGGGTCGGTGACACCGGGCGCGGGGAGCAGGAAGACCACGTGGGCCTGTTCCAGCCGCCGCCGTTCCATCGCCGCCCCGCCGGTGAAGGCGGCGTCCGCTGGGTCCGCCGCCCCCGTCTCGCCCGCCGCGCCGAATGTCCCCTCGGCGAGGCGGAGCAGTTCGTCCTCGTCGATCGCCCCGGCGGCGCTGATCACCAGACGGTCGGGGGCGTAGAGGGCGCCCCGCCAGGCTTCGAGCGCCGCCGGCTCGGCCCGGGCGATGGCGGCGTTGGTTCCAAGGATCGGGCGGCCGAGCGCCTGGCCGGCGAAGGCGGCGGCGTGGGCCAGTTCGAAGACCTGGTCGTCGGGCGTGTCGGCGGCCTCGGCGATTTCCTGGCCGACGACCTGGACCTCCCGGGCGAGGTCGTCGCCATCGAGGCGCGGCCGCAGGATGAGGTCGGCCGTCACCGCCATCGCCAAGGGCAGGCCGCCGGACAGCGCCCGGACCTGAAAGCTCGTCCGCTCCTGGCCGGTGGCGGCGTTGATCTGGCCGCCATCGGCCTCAATGGCCTCGACGATGTCCCTGGCGGAACGCTCAGCGGCCCCCTTGAACACCATGTGCTCCAGAAGATGCGACCAGCCCGAGCGACGCTCGTCCTCCCACCGCGCCCCGCGCCCGGCCACGACGGAGAGCGCCAGGGTGTCGTAGCCAGGCGCGGCGTCGCAGATCACGGTGACGCCGTTGGCCAGGCGGTGGACGGCCGGCCCGCTCATTCCGCGAACTCGCGCACATAGGCCTTCACTGCTTCCGCGTCGGCGGGCATGCGGTCGCTTCGTTCGGGCCTGCGGGCCATCGCGGCGACGGCGGGCGGGACCGGCGGGATCGTCCCCGTGGCGACCGCGACCGCATCGGGAAACTTCGCCGGATGGGCGGTGGCCAGGACCACCAGCGGGACGCCCCGTGGCAGTGCGACGCCCTCGGCGCCGGCCAGGGCGACGGCAGTGTGGGGATCGACGAGCGCGCCATCTTGGGCGAAGGCGTTCGCCATGGCGGCCGCGGCGGCGGCCTCGCCCGCCGAAACCCCCGTGAAGACCTCGTTCATGGCGCGGCGCATGGCGTCAGACAGACGCAGCGCCCCGCTGCCGGCGAAGGCCTCGAAGGCGGCGGCGGTCGCCGCCCCGTCGCGGCCGGCGTATTCGAACCAGAGGCGCTCGAAATTCGAGGCGACCTGGATGTCCATGGCCGGGCTGGAGGTGGCGACGGCCGCGGCGCGGCGGTAGTCGCCATCGACCAGGGCGCGGGCGACGATGTCGTTGGCGTTGGTGGCGACGATCAGGCGCTCGATGGGCAGCCCCATCCGGCGGGCGGCCCAGCCGGCGAAGACGTCGCCGAAATTGCCCGTCGGTACGGCGAAGGCGACGCGTTGTTTGGGCGCGCCCAGGGCCGCGGCGGCGGTGAAGTAGTAGACGGACTGGGCGGCGATGCGGGCGAAGTTGATCGAGTTGACGGCGGCAAGAGACGTCTGGCGGGCGAAGGCCTGGTCGGCGAAGAGGGTCTTGAGGATGGCCTGGCAATCGTCGAAATCCCCGGCCACGGCGAGGCAGCGGACGTTGCCGGCCCCCGTGGTCGTCATGAACCGCCGCTGGACCTCGGAGATGCGGCCCTCGGGGTAGAGGATCACCAGCCTCACCCCGGCCCGCCCGGCGAAAGCCGCCGCCGCCGCCCCGCCGGTGTCACCCGAGGTGGCGCAGACGATAGTCATGGTCCGGCCGCGCCGGGCCAAGGCGTGCTCGAAGAGGCCGCCTAGGACCTGCATGGCTACGTCCTTGAAGGCCAGGGTGCGGCCATGGAAGAGCTCAAGCAGCCAGCGGCCCGAACCGATCTGGCGCTGGGGCGCTACGGCCGGATCGGTGAACGTCGAGTAGGCGCGCGCGCAGATCGCGGCGAGCTCGGCGGGCGGGATCTCGTCGCCGGCGAAACGGCCGAGGATGTCCGCGGCCACTTGCGCATAGGGCGCCCCGGCGAAGGCGGCGATCTCGCCCGGCGTCAGGGCCGGCCAGTCTTGCGGCACGTAGAGGCCGCCGTCGGGCGCGAGGCCGGCCAGGAGCACGTCGAGGAAGCCGGCCGGGGGCGCGGCTCCGCGGGTGGAAATGTACCTCATGCCTCGCGCGCCCGCCGCCAGAGGTAGGCCGCGAAGGTCCAGGCCAGGACGAGCGCCAAGCCGAACCAGGTGAGGGCGTAGACGAGGTGGTTGTTGGGGATGTCCTGCGGCAGGGCGGCGGGCGTGACGCCCGGCGGGGCCGGGGTCTCCGATTCCACCGCCAGGTAGTAGGGCGCGGCCGCCGGCCCGGCGATCATCTTCAGGGCCGCCGGATCGACCGATTGCACCACCAGGGCGCCATCGGCGGCGCGATGGGGCGGGGCGTCGACCGGCCAGCGGGAACCGGCGGCGCGGAGTACGCCGATCACAGCGCCCGGAGGCGGGAAGGCGGCGGCGCGGGGGGCCATTTCGCCTGAGAAACGGTCCACCAGCCCGCGGTCGAGGACGATGGCCCGGTAGGGCGCCCCGGTGAGCTCGCACACCCCCATCAGCCGCCAGGCGACTGCGCCCTCGCGCACTGCGTAGCGATAGGCCGGCGCCTGGCTTGCCGCCGACGGTCCGCAGGCCGCCGCCACGCGCACGAAGCCGACGTCCTCGCCGCGCCGGGCGGCGGC
>DASXIE010000104.1:0-16066 GCA_036498165.1 Caulobacteraceae bacterium | reverse complement strand
TATCGGGCGATGAGCAGCCAGGCCAGGGAGGCGGCGCCGGCCAGGACGCAATAGATCGCGAAGGGATCGAACCCTTTCGCCTCGTGGGTCTTGAACCAGCGCATCAGGGCGATGACGCTGGCCAGCGCCGTGACGCCCGCGACCACACCGGCGAGGATGGCCGTGGCGCTGAACGAACTGTGGTGATGGATCAGTTTGGGCGCCTCCAGGACCACCGCGCCCAGGATGATCGGCGTGGCGGTGAGGAAGGAAAACCGCGCCGAATCCTCGTGGTTGAGGCCGCAAAGATAGCCGCCGGCCATCGTCGCGCCCGAGCGAGACAGGCCCGGAATGAGCGCCAGGCATTGGCACAGGCCGATGATCACCGCCTGCAGCCAGGTGAGTTGGCCGAGCGGGCGGACCTGGGTCCGTTTCAGCCGCTCGGCGGCGAACAGCATGACCCCGTTGACGATTAGGAACGCCGCCGCCAGGACCGGGGCCCCGAAACCGGCCTTGAGAATCTTTTCGAAGACGAAGCCGATGATCACCGCCGGAATCGTCGCCACCACGACGCGCCAGAAGAGACGCCGGTCCGGGGCGCCGGCCCGATCGCCAAACCGCAGCACGCCGCCGGCGAAAGACACCCAGTCGCGCCAGAAATAGGCCAGCAGGGCAATGGCCGTCCCCAGATGCATGACAGCGAGGAAGGGCAGGAACCCCTCGGCGTTCTCGTCGACCTGCCAATGCAGCAGGGCCGGCAGGATCACCGCGTGACCGAGGCTGGAGATCGGGAAGAGTTCGGTGATCCCCTGGACGATGGCCAGGATGATGGCCTGCAAGCCGGACATGGCGGTTTCCTCGCGACTTTAAGTCGTTACCCGTCCTGGCTTAGCGGTAACGGCGTAGATTCGTCTCGCGCGCTGAAAGGCCTGGCTCAGGCGTCGACGCCCCCGCCGCCGCCGGCGCCGGCCTCGGCGATATGCTCGGTCAGCCGCGCATCGAGGCTCCTGGTCATGTTGATCAGAAGATTATTCTGATATTCCAGGTGCTTGAGGATCACCTCGATCTCCTGCTCGGCCTTGATGTTGACCTCCAGGTCATGCTCCGCGCGGGCGTCGGCGTGGGAGCCCTGGATGTTCTGCCCGACCATGATCAGCGGCATCAGCAGGATCTGGATCACGTTGGAGATGAACAGGTAGAAGACGAAGCCCATGGGGGGGTCGAAGCGCATGGACTTGGGCCCGAAGAAATTCCAGCTCAGCCAGATCACCGTCCAGGTGAAGATGATCAGGAAGAACCCCATCGTCCCGACGCGGGTGGTGATCCACAGCGCCAGCTTGTTCATGAATGAGAGCTTCTCCTGCTTCTCCCGGTAATAGTTCTTCAGGGGCCGGCGCGGCCGATGAGCGGTCGGCGGCGGCGAGGCGGCGCCGCCGGCGGCGGGTGTCGCGGTCTGATCGGTCGTAGTCATGGACGAGGCCCTTTCAAGAGATTCGATCCGGCGCGCGTATTAACCGGCGCCGGAGGCTCGTCGTCCATATGCTTTGTAAACGATAAGGATCAGGCCGGGTCGTCGAGACTGAAGCGGTCCTCGTCGTCGTGGAAGGCGAAGACCTCCGCGTAGCGGCCCCAGGAGACGATGGCATCCAGGGTTTCCTCGGCGCGCGGCTCGCTCATGAAATCCTCGAGTTCGTCGCGGAACCGGCTGGCCGGCGCCTGGTGGGAGGCGCGGTCGTCGAGAACCCGGCGGATGTGGGCCGCCAGCGGCACATAGGCGAGGAGCTGGCGGGCGAAGATCTGCTTGCGCTCGTCGACGTCGGCGGCGTCGTAGCGGCGGGCCGGGGCCGTGAGGCGGATGGTGCGCCCGTCGATCTCGGCGAAACGGAGGAGCTGAAGGGTCTCGGCGATGGGCAGCAGCTCGTCAGCTTCCATCTGCAGGTCGCGGGCGAGGTCGGCGAGATCCGCCGAGCCGTTGTTGGGGGCGGCGGCCAGGCCCTCGATCATCCCGGCCAGTTCGTTGGTCGAAAC
Source organism: Caulobacteraceae bacterium (assembly GCA_036498165.1). Lineage (GTDB taxonomy): Bacteria > Pseudomonadota > Alphaproteobacteria > Caulobacterales > Caulobacteraceae > Acaudatibacter. Next base: position 14,059 of record DASXIE010000104.1, on the reverse strand, counting down.
ATGCGGCAGGGACATGCCAAGGCCGGTGCCCGGGAAATTGCCCTCGCGCGCCGCGGCGGCGTTGGGTCGGGCGGTCATGCGGGCGTAGATGTCGTCGACCAGGGCACGGAAGGCCGGATCCAGGCGCTTGCGCGGCTGGGGGAGCTCGACCTTGATCTCGGCGATCACCCGTCCGGGGTTGGACGAGAAGACCAGGATGCGGTCGCACATCAGGACCGCCTCCTCGATGTTGTGGGTCACCAGCAGGATCGAGCGGATCGGCATGCGCCCTTCCGACCACAGATCGAGCAGGTCGGTGCGAAGGGTCTCGGCGGTCAGCACGTCAAGGGCCGAAAACGGCTCGTCCATCAAGAGGATCGAAGGCTGCACGACGAGGGCGCGGGCGAGGCCGACCCTCTGGCGCATGCCGCCGGAAAGCTCCTTCGGATAGGCGTTCTCGAAACCGTCCAGGCCGATCAGGTCGATGGCCGCCAAGGTCCGCTTGCGGCGCTCCTCGGGACCGACTCCCTGGGCTTCGAGGCCCAGCTCGACGTTCTTCTGCACCGTCAGCCAGGGGAAGAGGGCGAAGCTCTGGAAGACCATGGAGACACCATGGGCGGTGTCGTCGTCGGGCATGTCGGCGACCTCGACCTTGCCGGCGGTCGGCGTGATCAGTCCGGCGATCGAGCGCAGCAAGGTCGACTTCCCCGATCCGGAGCGGCCGAGCAGGCCGACGATCTCGCCCGGCCGCAGGGTGAGGTTGACGTCCTCCAGGACTACGAGGCCGGGCCCATGGCCGGCACCGTAGACGTGCTTCAGGCCGGCGACTTCCACCAGCGGTCTCTGGGCCGGACGTTCCATGGTCAGGGTCATGGCTGGGCTCCTCATCAGTTCAGGCGCAGGTTCTTTTCGGCGTAGGCGTAGAGCGGCCGCCAGAGGGTGCGATTGAGGGCGATCACGAAGACCGCCATGATCGTCACCCCCAGGGCGACACGGGGGAAGTCTCCGGCGCTGGTGGCGTCGGCGATGAAGGCGCCAAGGCCATGGGCGCGAAGCGTCGTGTGGCCCCATTTCACCACTTCGGCGACGATGCTGGCGTTCCACGAGCCGCCGGACGCGGTCAGGGCCCCCGTGACATAGTAGGGAAAGATCCCGGGCAAAATGAAGTCGCGCCACCTCTGCCAGGAGCGCAGGCGGAAGATGCCGGCGGCCTCCTTGAGGTCATTGGGCAGGGCGCTGGCACCGGCCACGACGTTGAAGAGGATGTACCACTGGGTCCCCAGGATGATCAGGGGCGAGAGCCAGATGTTGGGATCCAGCCCCAGGGTGATGATCGCCACCACGGCGAAGGGAAACAGCACCTGGGCCGGGAAGGCGGCGAGGAACTGTGCCACCGGCTGGATGTGCTGCGACCAGACAGGTCGCATGCCGATCCATACACCGATCGGCACCCAGATGGCGCTGGCGATGGCGATCAGCACCAGGACCCGGAAAAGGGTGATCAGGCCCAGGCCGAAAGCGGTGAGGGCGTCGCGCGGGCTGATGTTGGCGGCGAGATAGCGGAAGATCGCCCAGGCCGCCCAGGCGACGCCGACGGCGACGAGGATCATCCAGATGCGATCGACCCAGCGGGCGGTCCGCGCCCCGCCTAACCTCGGGGCCGTGAACCTGGGAAGCCGCGGCCTAGGCATGGCGCCGGCCAGCCGCGCCACCGGCCGGCCCAGGCGGCGGAAGAGCCGGGTGCGGCGCAGGACGTCGAAGAACCATGACGACGGCTGCTCTTCCGAGGCGGTCTGTTCGAAGCGGAACTTGTCGGCCCAGGCGACGACGGGCCGGAAGAGAAGCTGATCGTAGAGTAGGATGACCACCGCCATCGCGCCAACCGCCCAGGCCACCGCCGCGACGTCCTGCCGCTCGATCGCGAGGGCGAGCCACGAGCCGATGCCCGGGATGGTCACCGTGTGGCGCCCCACCGCCATGGCCTCCGAGGCGACGACGAAGAACCAGCCGCCCGACATCGACATCATGGTGTTCCACACCAGGGCGGGCGTGGCGAAGGGCAGCTCCAGGCGGATGAACCTCTGCCAGGGCGTAAGGGCGAACTGGCGGCTGACCTCGTCGAGGTCCTCCGGCAGCGTGCGCAGAGACTGGTAGAAGCTGAACGCCATGTTCCAGGCCTGGGCGGTGAAGACCAGGAAGATCGAGGCCAGTTCCTCGCCAAGCTCGCTTCCCGGGAAGAGACCCATGAAGAAAGTCAGGGTGAAGGTCATGAAGCCGAGCACCGGCACCGACTGGAGGATGTCCAGCGCCGGGATGATGATCAGCTCGGCCTTCTTGCTCTTGGCGGCCAGGGTGGCGACGACGAAGGTGAAGGCGAGCGAAGCGATGATGGCCGCGAACATCCGCAGCGTCGAGCGCAGGGCGTATTCGGGCAGGCGGGCCGGGTCGAGCACCACGCCGGCGTTGTGAAGACCATTGAGCGGCAGGTTCATCTGCCGCGCCCCGTGGACGACCAGCACAGCCAGGCCGCCCAGCAGCAGGAAGGCGACCAGGTCGAAGCGATTGGGCGCGAACCGCCGCCGCGCGAAACGGGCCAGCAGGCCGGCGTTCATCCGGTCGGTGGTGAGGAAGACCATGGGCTCGCCTCGTGAACGCCGCGTCGGCCGTCACGAGGACCCGATAAAACTCAGATCCGCTTCGACAACCTCGGCGGCCCGCTATCTGGGCCAGTACTGTCGCTAGGCATTGGGGTTTGAGTTTCCGACAAAAGCGGCGCCGCCAGGGAGCCGCGCGCGAGGCAATGGTCCCGATCCCCTGGCCTGTCAACCTGTCGCGGCGCCCTGGCGGCGGCTCTTTTCGCCGTTACAGAACCGGGCTAAAAGCCCTATGAGTCGGGAGAGACTGAATTCACTTCATAAGGGAAAATGCCATGAAGCTTCCAGCCATCGCAGTCACGGCCATCGCGATTGCCGCGCTGGTGGGGGGAACGGCGGCCGCGCAGGTCACCATGCAGCCCGTTCCGAACCCGCCGGGCCCGGCGACCACTCCGATGGGCCACCACCACCACGGGCGTCATTGGCGCCACCACCACCATCACATGCGACACCATCGCCACATGCATCACCACATGCATCACCACATGGGCGCTGGACCGGCCCCGGCCGAGCCCGCTCCCGCCCCCGAGGCGCCGGCTCCGACGACACCGCCCTCGATGTAGACCCTACGGCGGGCGAGCCGGCTTCGCGGCCGGCTCGCCCCGCTCAAGGCTTTCGTGCGCGCCGGGGGGAGCGGCGAATGCTCAAGGCTTCAATGAAGCTGCTCCAAGCCGCGCCGGCCCGCCCAGCGCGGCTTGACTCATGGCCGGATGGTCATGCCCACAGGGGCCACGGACAGCATCGCCAGCTTGAAGTGCTGGATGGCGAAGGGGATGCCAATCAGCGTCACCGCCTGGGCGACGCCGATCACCAGGTGGGCCAGGGCGATGTACCAGCCGGCGAAGACGAACCAGACGATATTCAACACCAGGCCGAAGCAACCGGTCCCGAGATCATCGCGGCCGGTAACCAGGGCCCGCGGCACGGCGTGACGGCCGAACGGGGCGAAGGCGAAGATGGCGATCCGGAAGCTCGCCGGGACCCACGGCAGGCCGATGATGGTGAGAGCCATCACCCCGGTCCCGATCAACCAGGCCAGGCCCGACACGAAGCCGCCGAAGATGAACCACAGGACGTTGAGGATCAGGGTCATTCATCTCACCAGCGCAGGAGCCGCGGACCTGTCAGTCCGCCGATAAAGGCGCATGCCGCCATGCCCAGGCTGTACCAGACGGCGACGAAGGGGGCCGCGCTCTCCTGACAATAGAGGCCGTAGACGACCGCCGACAAGCCGCCGGCCATGAGACCGGCCGCCGCGCCAGCCTGTCGCAGGCGGGTTGGCGCGAAGCGCCGCACGACAGTGATCTCGGCCGCGAAAGCCGGAATGGCGAGGAGCAGGATGCGCAACGAGCACAAACGCGAGGTCTGGCCGAGCCAGAGCGCCGGCTGGGCGTCGGCAGGGGCGCGCATGGCGGCATGGGCGGCCATCATCGCCATGGCGGCCAGGGCGGCTAGCCCGATGACCATCGCCGCCGCCCTCGGCGCGACGCCGGGCCTCGCCAACCGCCCCAGCAGGAGCAGGCCGGCCAGGGCGGTGGCGAGGCTGTAGAGCGCCTTCATCCAGAACCACGAGGCTCGCGCCGCCGCTCCCAAGGGCTGGAAGCCGAGGGTCAGGGCCAGGGCGGCCAGGGCGAGCACCGCGCCCACCACGCCGGCGGCGATGAGCGCAGGGACAGGTGAGACCGGCCGCACTGGCGCGCCATCGGCGGCGGCCAGCAGGGCGATGAGTTCAGAGGTCTTCATCGGCGACCTCCTTCATCAGACGCCTCATCGCCCGGTGGACGGCGACCTTGGCGGCGGTGACGCTCATGCCGGCCCGCGCCGCGGCCTCCTCCATGGAATGGCCGGTGAGCTTGACGTCGGTCATCAGGGCGCGCTGGCGCGGGGGCAAGCGGCCCAGCAGGGTCCCGATGTCGCGCCTGACCGCCCCTTCCTCGGGATTCTCCACCGCCAGGAGTTCACCCGCGTCCTCCAAGGGCAGGTTCCGCCGCCCGCCGCGGCGCCGGTAGTGGTCGACGAGCTTGTAGCGGGCGATGGCCAGCGCCCAGGGGGTAAAGGCGAACCTGGGATCGAAGGTGGCGCGCTTGAGATGAATGGCGAGCAGGGCCTCCTGCACCAGATCCTCCACGTCGGCGCCCTGGCCGGCGAGGCGGCGGGCGAAATAGCCGCGCAGATAGCCGGCCAGCAAGGTGAGCAGCCGGGTCTGCGCGCCCGCGTCCCCCGCCTGGGCGGCGACCATCAGGGCCTTGAGCCTCGCCTCCAAGGTTGCCGGGTTCCCGATCCTTTAGTTCGCCGCTCGCGCCCGAAGCGTTACATCGCTTCGCGCCAAGGCGTAACCATCGCCGCGCCGGGCGCGAATGTATGATCCACCGTCCGCACGCCAATGAGGTTGAAATGTCTCTTCGCCGCGTCTTGCCCGTCCTCGCCGCCTCCCTGATCGCCGGCTGCCTTGCCGCCGGGCCGGGCGCGGCCGCCGCCCGCCTGCCTGCTCCGGCCTATGACCCACCCGCCAAGGGCTTGCAGACGGCCGTGCTTTCCGGCGGCTGCTTCTGGGGAGTCCAAGGGGTGTTCGAGCACGTCAAGGGCGTCAAGCGCGTCTGGGCCGGCTATTCCGGCGGCAAGCGCGACACGGCCAGCTACGACTTGGTCAGCACCGGAACCACCGGCCATGCGGAATCGGTCGAGATCCAGTTCGATCCGGCGCAGATTTCCTACGGGCAGATCCTGCGGATCTTCTTTTCGGTAGCGACCGATCCTACTCAGGTCAACCGCCAGTTTCCCGACGTCGGGACTCAGTACCGCTCGGAGATTTTCTATTCGAACGACGGCCAGCGGCAAGTCGCCCAGCGTTATATCGCCCAGCTCAATGGCGCCCACCTGCTGCACGCCCCGATCGCCACGCGCGTCGACCCGGCCGACGGCTTCTTCCGGGCCGAGACGCATCACCAGGACTATCTCGTCCACCACCCCGACCAGCCCTATATCGCCATCTACGACATGCCCAAGCTCAGCCAGCTGAAGACGCTGTTCCCCGAGGCATGGCGGCCGGTTCCCGTTCTCGCCCTCTGAACGCCTTGGCAGGGGCGGCGCCGCCGTGCTGAAGTGGCGCCGCAAATCAGCACGGGGCGAGGATTGAAATGACGGCTGTCGAGGCGCCCGCCCCCCGGGCGTTGTTCCGTCCCCTGATCCCGGCCACCGTGAGCCTGCAAGAACTGACGCCCCTGCCCCTGATCATGGGGGTATTTCTTGGGGTGATCTTCGGAGCCTCGTCGCTCTATCTGGTGCTCAAGGTCGGGTTGACGGTCAGCGCCTCGATCCCGGTCGCGGTGATTTCCCTCACCCTGTTCCGTATCCTCGGCCGGCTCGGCCTGCGCTCGGCCAGCGTGCTCGAACACAACATCGTCCAGACGGCGGGTTCGGCGGGGGAATCCATCGCCTTCGGCATCGGCGTGACCATGCCGGCGATCATGATCCTCGGCTTCGACCTCGAGGTCACCCGGGTGATCACCGTCGCGGTGCTTGGCGGCCTCCTGGGGATCCTGATGATGATCCCTCTGCGCCGGGCCCTGATCGTTCAGGAGCACGGCATCCTGAAATATCCCGAGGGCACGGCCTGCGCCGAGGTGCTCAAGGCCGGCGCGACCGCCGAGGAGCGGGCTATGGGCCGGGACGTCGGCGCGGCGGCCGAGGGGGTGGCGGCGGCGCGCTCCGGGGCGGCGGCGATCTTCGGCGGCTTCGGGGTCGGGGTCGCCTACAAGCTGGCCATGGAGGCATTCAAGCTGTGGAAGGACATCCCCGAGAAGGTCTTCGCGGCCCCGTTGGCCGCCGGCTCCCTGTCGGCCGAGATTTCTCCGGAACTGCTGGGGGTTGGCTACATCATCGGCCCCAAGATCGCCGCCACCATGGCCGCCGGCGGGGTGCTGGCCTACCTGGTGCTCATTCCGGCGATCCACTTCTTCGGCTCGGCCACGACGGCCCCGATCGCGCCGGGAGTGATCCCCATCGCCCGGATGGCGCCCGACGATATCCGCGGGGCCTATGTGCTCTACATCGGGGCCGGGGCGGTGGCGACCGGGGGGGTGATCAGCCTCTTCCGCTCCCTGCCGATGATCTGGCGCGGTCTCGCCGGCGGTCTCGCCGACTGGCGAACCCGGCGGGGAGACGCGCAGATCCGCGTCACCCCGCGCACCGACCTCGACCTCTCGCCGCGGTTCGTGGCCATCGGCCTTGTCATCCTGGTCGCCGGCATACTGATGGCCCACTCCCTGAGAATGAATATCCTCGGCGCCCTGCTCATCGTCCTCTTCGGCTTCCTCTTCGTCACCGTTTCCTCGCGCCTGACCGGCCAGATCGGCTCCTCGTCCAACCCGATCTCGGGAATGACGGTGGCGACCCTGCTGCTCACCTGCCTGATCTTCCTGGCGCTGGGCTGGACCGGCCCGGGCTACTACGTCACCGCCCTGTCGGTGGGCGGGATTGTGTGCATCGCCGCCTCCAATGGCGGCACGACCTCGCAGGACCTGAAGACCGGCTTCCTGATCGGCTCGACGCCGCGCAGCCAGCAGATCGCGATCCTCTGCGGGGCCTTCGCCTCGGCTCTGGCGCTGGCGCCCATCCTCTTGTCCCTCAACGACGCCTCGACGGTCTATGTGCCGATCGCCGCCAGCGCCGCTCCTCCGCCGGCCGGCGCGGCGGCGACCAGCCTGCCGGCCCCGGCCTGGAAAGTTCCCGCGGATAAGATCGCCGCCCTGCCGCTCGACAAGGTGAAAGGCGAGCAGGCCAGGTCCGACGCCGCGACCTACCGGGTGTGGCAGAAGACCGACACCATCGACGGGCCGGCCGGCCGCTACCTCGTCGATGGCGCCGGAACCCCCCGCTATCTGGTCGACCCGGGCATAAACGGGGCCCATCGCATCCGGCCGGACGGCACCACGGTCAACAAGTTCGCCGCCCCCAAAGCGACCCTCATGAGCTACATCATCAAGGGCATCCTGAACCGCGAGCTGCCGTGGACCCTGGTGATCCTCGGCGGGATGATTGCCATTGTCCTGGAGATGTGCGGCATCGCCTCGCTCGCCTTCGCGGTGGGCGTCTACCTGCCGATCTCCTCGTCCATGCCGGTGTTCATCGGGGGGGCGGTGCGCTGGTTCGTCGACCGCCGGCTGAAGGCGGGCCTTGCCCACCGCAACCTCAGCGAAGCCGAGCTCGTCGCCGAGACCGACAAGAGTCCCGGGGTCCTGGTAGCCTCGGGCTATATCGCCGGCGGAGCCATCGCCGGCATCGGCATCGCCTTCATGGCCGGGGCGTTGACGGGCTTCAACCAGAAGGTCGCCGACTTCATGTCCGCCCACAATCCCTTCTACAACGGCCCGTGGTCTGACTTGCTGGCCCTGATCCCGTTCTCCGCACTGGTGACCGGACTGTGGCTGGCCGGGCGGACGCGCGCGGCGCCCCAGCCGACGTGAGCGGGGCGCGCCAGCTTGGCGAGATGATCGCCGCCGCCCGGCGCGTGGTTTTCTTCACCGGCGCGGGGATGTCGACCGAATCCGGCGTTCCCGACTTTCGCAGTCCAGGCGGCGTCTGGAGCCGGATGAAGCCGATCTATTTCCAGGATTTCGTGGCCAGCGAGGCGGCGCGCCGCGAGGCCTGGACGCGCGCCTTCGGCGGAGCAGCGGGCTGGGTCGGGGCCAAGCCGAATGCGGGCCATCACGCGGTGGCGAAGTGGGTGGCGTCCGGCAAGGCCTCGGCGGTGATCACCCAGAATGTCGACAATCTGCACCAGGACTCCGGCGTGCCGGCGGCGCAGGTCATCGAGCTGCACGGCAACGCCAGCTATGCGCGCTGTCTCGAATGCGGCCTGCGCCACGAACTGGCCGATCTCAAGGGACCGTTCCTGGCCGGCGGGACGATCCCGGCTTGCCGCGTCTGCGACTGCATCATCAAGACGGCGACAATCTCCTTCGGCCAGCCCATGCCCGACGCGGCGATGGCGCGCGCCGACGCCGCCAGCCGGGCCTGCGATCTCTTCATCGTTCTGGGATCGTCGCTGGTGGTCTTTCCGGCCGCCGGCTTCCCCCTCATCGCCAAGCAGAGCGGCGCGCTACTCGCCATCGTCAACCGCGAGGCGACTGATCAGGACCGCCTCGCCGACATCGTCCTGCACGAGGAGATCGGCGCGGTCATGAGCGAGGTGACTCCTTAGCCGGGTAGAGCCTCATCAGGCCCTCCTGGGCGGTGGAGGCGACAAGCTCGCCGTCGGCGCTGAAGATTTCCCCAAGGTTGAAGCCGCGAGATCCGGAGGCCGACGGGCTCCTCTGGGCGTAGAGGTGCCATTCATTGAAGTTTGACGGCCGGTGGAACCAGATCGCGTGATCCAGGCTCGCCGACTGGAATCCAGGCGTGCGCCAGTTGATGGCGTGCGGGCGCATGGCCGTGGAGAGCAGCGACATGTCCGAGGCGTAGGCGAGCGCCGCCTGCTGCATGGCGATCTCGTCGGGCAAGGACGAGACAGCGCGCATCCACACGTTCTGCCGCGGCGCCGCGACAACCGGCTCCTCGCTCCACCGCTCGCCGTCAACCCAGCGCATCTCGATATCGCGCCGCCAGCCGTCCTCGCCGGTCTGGTCGGTAATGGTCGCGGGCGCGGGAACATCAGGCATCGGTTCCTGGTGTTCGAAGCCGGGAATGTCGATCTGGAATGAGGCCGCCAGATTGAAGATCTGCGCCCCGTGCTGGATGGCGGTGACCCGGCGGGTGGTGAAGGACTTGCCGTCGCGTGAGCGATCGACGTCGTAGAGGATCGGCACGGCCGGATCGCCGGGGCGGATGAAATAGCAATGCAGGGAGTGGCAGACGCGCGCCTCGACGGTGCGATAGGCGGCGAGCAGCGCCTGGCCGATGACGAGACCTCCGAAAATGCGCGGGCCCTGGTCGTCGGGGGCGACGCCACGAAACAGATTCACTTCGATGCGCTCGAGCGCCAAGGTGTCGATCAGGGTCGCGAACTTGGCCATGCCCACCCGCTTTATTCAAAGAGCCGTGGGCCTTAGCGCGCGACCACGGCGCGGGCAAGGCGCTCACACCACCCAGTCGAGAGTCCGCGCCACCGCCTTGCGCCACTGGTCGTATTCCCGCGCCCGAACCTCATCGGCCATGGACGGGCGCCACTCACGATCCTGCCGCCAATGGCCGCGCAAGGTCTCGAGGTCAGGCCAGAAGCCGACGGCGAGGCCGGCCGCATAGGCGGCGCCGAGGCAAGTGGTCTCGGCGACCGCCGGACGGACCACCGGAACATTCAGGACATCGGCCTGGACCTGCATCAGAAAGTCGTTGGCGGTCATGCCGCCGTCGACCTTGAGGACGCTGAGAGGCTGACCGGAATCGGCGGCCATCGCGTCGGCCACCTCACGGGTCTGCCAGGCGACCGCCTCGAGGGCGGCTCTGGCGATGTGGCCGCGGTTGACGAAGGCGGTCAGGCCGATGATCACACCGCGGGCGTCGGCGCGCCAGTGCGGGGCGAACAGGCCGGAAAAGGCCGGCACGAAATAGCAGCCGCCATTGGTTTCGACACTTCTCGCCAGGGTCTCGACCTCCGCGGCGGCGCTGATCAGGCCGAGATTGTCGCGAAGCCACTGGACCAGCGCGCCGGTGACCGCGATCGAGCCTTCCAGGGCGTAAGCCGCCGGCGCCGCGCCGATCCGATAGGCGACCGTGGTGAGAAGGCCGTTCGCCGAGGCCACCGGCCGCTCTCCGGTGTTGACGAGCAGAAAATTGCCGGTGCCGTAGGTGCATTTGCCTTCGCCGGGCGAAAAGCAGGTCTGGCCGAAGAGGGCGGCCTGCTGGTCGCCGAGCGCCGAGGCCACTGGGACGCCGGCGAGTACGCCGCGGGCCTCGCCGAATACCCCTGACGAGGCGGCGATCTTTGGCAGCATGGCGCGCGGCGCGCCCATGGCGTCGAGCAAGGCGTCATCCCAGTCGAGGGTGGCGAGGTTCATCAGCATGGTTCGGCTGGCGTTGGTGACATCGGTCGCGTGGATGCCGGTGAGCTTCCAGATCAGCCAGGAGTCCATGGTCCCGAACAGCAGTTCGCCGCGCTCGGCCCGCGCCCTTGCGCCGTCGATGTTGTCGAGCAGCCAGCGGAGCTTCGGACCGGAGAAATAGGTCGCCAGGGGCAGGCCGCAGCGCTCTCGGAAGCGATCCTGGCCGGCCTCGCCGGCGAGCGCCTTGACGAGTTCGGCGGTGCGGGTGTCCTGCCACACGATGGCGTTAGCGATCGGCCGCCCGCTCGCCTTCTCCCAGACCAGGGTCGTCTCCCTCTGGTTGGTGATGCCGACCGCGGCGAGATCGGCGGCGCCGAGGCCAAGCTTGGCCATCGCCGCGGCGACCACGGCCTCGACATTGGCCCAGATCTCCAAGGCCTCGTGCTCAACCCAGCCGGGTCGGGGGAAGTGCTGGCGATGTTCGACCTGGGCGCTCGCCGCCACCGCCCCGGCGGCGTCGAATATCATGCACCGCGACGAGGTCGTCCCCTGGTCGATGGCGGCGATATAGGCCTTGGTCATCGGAGGCTGGGCTCCTTCAATCGGTGGCGCGACCATAGCTGGCGAGGTGATGCAGGACGATGCCGCTGGTCGTGGCGACATTGAGGGAATCGAAACGGTCAGCCATGGGGATGGCGATCGTCCGGGCCCGCGCCATCAGCGCCGGCGGCAGGCCCGCGCCTTCGGCGCCCAGCAGGACCGCGGCGCGGGCCGGCGCGCCCGAGCGGGCCAGAGGCCTTATTCCCGCCGGACTGAGGGCCAAGGCAGTGAACCGATGGCGCTCAAATAGTTCCAGAGCGTCCTCTCCCGGCGCCAGGCGGGCGAAGGGAACGATGAGGCTGCCGCCGACCGAAACCCGGATCGCCTTGCGATAGAGGGGATCGCAGCACGCGGTGTCGATGAGGACCGCGCGGGCGCCGAACGCGGCGGCGTTGCGGAAGACCCCGCCGATGTTGTCATGATTGGAGATGCCGAAGAGAGCGAGAACGACGGCCGGACCGGCGATCGCCGCCAGGCGCTCGTCGGCCGAAACGGCAGGAGCCCGCGCGGCGAAGGCGAGAACCCCGCGGTGAATATGAAAGCCGGCGATGGCGTCCATCACGACCTGGGCGGCGGCGAAGACCTCCACCTCCTCGTCGAAGTCGGCGAGGATCGCGGCCAGGGCCGGTACACGTTTGGCGGCGACAAGGACCGATCGGGGCCGATGCAGCCGGCTGCGGGCGAGAACTCTAAGGACGACCTCGCCCTCGGCGATGAAGCCGCCGAGGCGTCCGGCGACGTCGCGCTCGCGCACCTCGCGGAAGGCGGCGATGCGCGCGTCTTCCGCGTCTTCGATGTGGATGACGCGGTTCAGGCTTCGCGGCGCGCGGCGAGCCAGGCGCGACCCTCATCCGTCACGGCGACGCACGGCGCGCCGTTGTCGCCCGGCCGGCGGGCGACCAAACGGGCGTCGAGGACGTTCTCCCACACCGTCAGGCGCGAGCAGGACGTGCGCCAGGACTCCATGACCTCGTCGTATGGCCTCGGCGCCGGCGCGAGCCAGGCGAGAAGATCGGCCATCAGGTCAGCCACCGGATCGGACACCCGCGCCTCCGTCGCTTTCTTTGAGTTGAGCCTTGGTCGCGCTTCATGGGTCAGTTGGCAAGCCGTGGCCGGCGCCATGTGAGTCCGAAAACCGCCAGACACAGAGCGCGAAACGCGACTATGGTGGGGCGATGGACCTCGATCCGATCCTCTGTCGCCAGGCCTTGCTGGCCCGCGACGCCCGCTTCGACGGCCGCTTCTTCGTCGGCGTGCAGTCGACCGGAATCTACTGCCGGCCAGTCTGCCCGGCCCGGCCGCCGAAGGCCGAGAATTGCCGCTACTATCCTTCCGCCGCCGCCGCACAGTCGGCCGGCTTCCGGCCTTGCCTGCGTTGCCGGCCGGAGACGGCGCCCGGCCAAGGGGCGTGGCGGGGCGCCTCGAATACCGTCTCGAGGGCGATGAGCCTGATCGATGACGGCGCCCTGGACGAGGGCTCGGTCGACACCCTGGCCGGGCGGCTGGGGGTCGGGGAGCGCCAGCTTCGCCGGCTGTTCCTTAGGCATCTGGGCGCGTCGCCAGTCAGCGTTGCCCAGACACGCCGGGTGCTGATCGCCAAGCAGCTGATCCACGAGACCGATCTGCCGATGGGCGAGGTGGCGCTGGCAGCCGGTTTCGGCAGCGTGCGCCGGTTCAATGAATGCTTCCGCGACCTGTTCGGCCGCGGGCCCCTGGAGCTGCGCCGCGGTCTTGGCCGCGGCGACGCGGCCGCCGCCGGTATCACGCTCTCGCTCGGCTATCGCCCGCCCTACGACTGGGATTCTCTACTGAGATTCCTCGCCGCGCGGGCCATTCCCGGCGTCGAAGACATCCGTGACGGCGTCTATCGCCGGACCATCGAGATCGCCGGGGCGGCCGGAAGCGTCACGGTGGCGCACGAGCCGCAGCGCCGTCGCCTGCGCGCCACCATCCACTTTCCACGCCTGACCGCCCTGCCGCGCATCATCGCCCGCCTGAGGCAAATCTTCGACCTCGACGCCGATCCTGAGGCGATCGGGGCCGCGCTTTCGCGCGATCCGCGCCTGGCTCCGCTGGTGGCGGCGCGCCCCGGCCTGAGAGTTCCCGGCGCCTGGGACGGCTTCGAACTGGCGGTCCGGGCTGTGCTTGGCCAGCAGATCACCGTCGCCGCCGCCACCCGCTTGGCCGGCGCGATCGCGCTGCGCTGGGGCGAGCCTTGGGAGGCAGACGGTCTCGAGCGCCTGTTTCCGCGACCCGAGGCGCTGGCTGCCTCGGTGATCGGCGGCATGCCGGCGGCGAGGTCGGCGGCGATCTCCCGCCTGGCGACGAGCGCGGCGGCCAACCCCGCCCTATTCGAGCGCGGGGAGGATCTCGAGGCCTCGATCGCAGCGCTGACGGCCCTGCCGGGTGTCGGCGAATGGACGGCTCATTACATCGCCATGCGCGCCCTGCGCGAGCCGGACGCCTTCCCGGCCGCCGATATCGGCCTGATGCGGGCCATGGACGATGGGGCCGGGCGGCCGAGCCCGGCCGCCCTTCTCGCCCGCGCTCAGGCATGGCGACCGTGGCGCGCCTATGCGGCGCTCCACCTGTGGATGGTCCCACTGCCCAAGGAGACTTCACGTGCGATTGCAGCTTGACCGCATTGCCTCGCCTATCGGCGTGATCCGCCTGGTCCACGATGACGAGGGCCGCCTTCGCAGCCTCGATTTCGAGGATTTCGAGGCTCGCAACCTGAAATTGCTCGCCCGCCACTATGGCCGCGCGGATCTCACCGCCGGCAGGGCGCCAAATGCGGTCAAGGCGGCGTTGGATGGCTATTTCGCCGGCGACCTTGCTGCTCTTGGC
>DASXIE010000103.1:0-7482 GCA_036498165.1 Caulobacteraceae bacterium | reverse complement strand
GATCACCAGGGGATAGGGGTCCATGAAGCCCGGCGTGGCGTGGATGTCGAAATTGCTCGCATAGTCGACCCCGCCGAGGCCCGCGAGGCCCTCCAGCCATTGGACGAGGAAGACGTCGTACTCGAAGAGGTCCGGCGGCGCGGGGCGGTCGAACGAGACCATCAGTCCACGGACGACATCGTCGCCGTTGGGATAGAGGCTGTGGCCGCCCCAGGAATTATAGGCCTGGTAGGTGTTGGTCCCCAGGCGCACGAGCACCGCGCCGGAGCGGGCGGGGTTCTTGACGATCCACTGGCAGGCGCGCACGTCGCGCACGCCCGTCTTCTCCTCGACCACGTCGCAGCTGTAGCATCCGGGCGGCCAGGCGCGGGTGTCGATGTCGCCCACCAGCGGCGGCCAGCCGGGTCCGGTCGCCGCCCCCGTGGCGGTGGCCCCGATGGCGTCGACATCGACGAACTCGCTCTGCCAGACCGGCGTCGGTTCGCCGGCCCCGATCCGGAAGACCTCGACGCGGACCTTGCGGGCGCTCTGCCCGGGCCCGGTCGACATCATGATGTTGAGGCGCTCGCCCGGCTCGAAGCTGGTGCGGTCGGCGTAGGCCCAGATTCTCTGGCCCTGGAACCAGGCCGGCCACGGATCGCGCGGATCAGGCTCCGCGCCGCCCTCGACCGGCGCCGACGCCGGAGTCCGGGCCGGACTCTGGGTTGGTGTCTGGGCCAAAGCGGGCCCCGCCAGCGCACCCGCCCCGGCCAGGCGCAGCAGGGCGCGCCGCCCGATCGGCGGCGGCCTCATGGCGCCTCATACCCAGCGATCCGTGGCGGTCGCATAGCTCCTCTGCTCCACTGAGTGGGGATCGCCCTTTAGCACCTCGAACCGCGTCACGTCGCCGTCGCGCCAGAAGGTGAGGTCGAAGGACTGCTGGCCGACGATGAGGCCGTGCATGTCGAGCTTCGGCAGCCACGCAGGCAAGGCCGGATCGACGTAGAGCTTGCCGCCCGGCGCGTCGGGGGCGAAGCCCAGCATCATCTGCATGAAGGCGAAGCACGAGCCCGCCGCCCACGCCTGGGGCGTATTGGCCCCCAGGTACTGGACCGGAAAGCCGCCTGCCTCGCGCGGCAGGCCGGAATAGAGCTCAGGCAGCTGGTGCTGGGTGAAATAGGTCGCCGCGTCGAACACCTGGCGCATCACCTCTCCGGCCTCGTCGTCGAAGCCGTAGCGCCGGAAGCCGGCGGCGATCAGGGCGTTGTCATGCGGCCACACCGCGCCGTTCTGGTACGAGTACGGATTATAGGCCGGATGTTTCGCCGACAGGGTGCGGATGCCCCAGCCGCCGAGCATGTCGGGGGCCATCAGGCGCTTCACCACCCGCTCCGCCCGCTCCGGGGGCACGATCCCCGAGAACATCAGATGGCCGGGGTTGGAGGCGATGCTCATCACCTTCTTCTTCTTGCCGTCCAGGCAGAAGGCGTAGAACCCCAGCTCCTCGTCCCAGAATGCCTCGTTGAAGCGCTCGAAGAGGGCCTTGGCTTTGCGCCTCAGGGCCCGGGCCTTGGCCGGCCGGCCGAGAGCCTCGTAGATCTGGGCCATGCGCAGCCACGCGTCGTAGACGTAGCCCTGCAGCTCGACGAGGGCCTTGGGTCCTTTGACCAGGGAACCGTCGGTGTAGACCAGGGCCTCGCCGGCGTCCTTCCAGCTCTGATTCTCGTAGCCGGAACTCGAACGGGTCTGGTATTCCTGGAAGCCGTCGCCGTCGCGGTCGCCGAAGTGATCGATCCACTTCAGGCATTTTTCGGCCGCCGGCATGAACTGCTCCAGCAGGTCGGGCGACCCGGTGGTGCGCCAGGCGTTGTGCAGCACCATCAGGTAGAGGATCGTCGCGTCGGCGGTGCCGTAATAGGGGGTGTGCGGAATAAGCTTGAAGTGGGCCAGCTCGCCGCGGCGCAGCTCGTGCATGATCTTGCCCGGTTCGGCGTCGCGCCAGTCGTCACGCCGGCGGGCCTGGTAGCGGGCCAGAACCTCCAGGGCGCCGCGGGCGAAATCCGGATAGACGAGGGCCGCCTGCAGGGAGACGATCAGGCTGTCGCGGCCGAACAGGGCGACGAACCACGGCGAGCCGCCGGCCGGCACGAACTCCAGGTGGCTGGTGCCCTCGATCGGCAGGCGCAGGGAGGCGATATCCTCTACCGACTGGGCGTAGAAGCGGTTGAAATCGCTGTTGGCCCCATGGACCTTGAGGCCGGCGTCGCGCCAGTCGTCGAGGCGCTTGCCGGCCCCGCTCTCGTTCATGTGCTCGACGCAAGCCCTAGGGGCCGTATCGACGTCGTGGCCGTCGCCGATCTCATAGAGCAGGCAGGCGTGCCAGACTCCCCCCGGCTTGAGCTGCACCTCGAAGCTGATCCGGCCGTTGGCGTAGACCGGCGGCGAGCCGCAATCGTGCACCCTGACGATGAGGTCGCGGCTGAAGCCGTTGTTGCGGTAGGCGGTCTGCAGGCGGGCGCGGGCGTCCGACCAGGTGGTGGTGATCCGCCCGCGGCGAACGATCTTGCCGCTCTTGACCTCGAAGAGGTCGGCGAAATCGGCCCGAACCACGATCTCGAGGTTGAACTGAACCGGCCCCTCGCCGTGGTTGACGATATCCAGGTCCTCGTGGATGCCGCCCAGGATGCAGCGCGAGATGGTGAGGCCTACGGTGCGGGCCGGCACCTGGCCGCTTTCGGTGTCCAGCGCCCGGTTGGCGAGGTGGATGCGGCTGGCGTAGTGGGTGATCGCCCCGCTGTTGAGCAGGTCCCACGGCTGGCCGTCGGCGTAGATCGTCCATGCCGACAGCACCCGGGTGTCGGAGTGGTAGAAGCCCTTGTCGGTCGGCCAGGTGATCTGGCCGTCCAGTTCGGTGATCAGCACCCCATAGCCGTGATTGATCGAAAGGCGCGGCGGCCCGACGGTGACTTCCAGGGCCATGGACCTTACCTCTCGCCGACGCTCCTACGCCAACGCTTGGCGCCGCGCTCGGGTTTCGGGAGGAGACCCTCTCCCCAGCGGGAGAGGGAGGGCCCCATCCTCCGAAGCCTTGGCGAAGGAGGATGGAGGGTGAGGGATTAAGGACACCTCTCCCGGCGGGAGAGGGAGGGGCCCATGGCGCAGCCATGGGAGGGTGAGGGATTATGCTGCGGGCAAGATAGCCCCCCAAACCCGTAACGCCCCCATCGCCCGGCGAAAGGTTTGCCCCGCCGCGGCCTTTTCCGCTAAACCGCGCCCGCGCCGCACTCGTAGCTCAGATGGATAGAGCGCTGCCCTCCGAAGGCAGAGGTCACAGGTTCGAATCCTGTCGAGTGCGCCATTCGTGCGGCGCCGCAGGCCGACGCCACCGGTTGGAGGACCCGCCGATGTTCGCTTTTCGCACCGCCGTGATAGCCGCGGCCCTGGCGATCGCCACCGCCGCCGCCGCCGCGCCTGTCGACCCGGCCGGCGTGCGCCCCGGCGCCTACGCCATCGAGCCGACCCACACCCGCGTGCTGTTCGCCGTCGACCACTTCGGCACGTCCACCTGGTACGGCGATTTCACCCACGTCTCCGGCACGCTGAAGCTCGACCCTAAGAAACCGTCGGCGAGCCAGGTGGAGGTCACCGTGCCAGTGGACAGCCTCTCGACCACCAACGCCGCCCTCGACGCCACGCTCAAGGGCGCCGACTGGTTCGATGTCGCCAAATTCCCCACCATGACCTTCAGGTCGACCAGGGTGACGGTGTCGGGCCCCGGCCGCGCGTCGATCGCCGGCGATCTCACCCTGCACGGGATCACCCGGCCGATCGTGCTGCAGGCGCGTTTCAAGGGCGCGGCGGGCCCCAATGCGATCCTCAAGGACTACGAGATCGGCTTCGACCTCACCGGCAAGCTCAAGCGCAGCGATTTCGGGATCAAAAAGTACGCGGCGACGATCGGCGACAACGTCGATCTGATCATCAGCGCCCCGTTCGTCCGCAAGGGCGACTAGGCTTCACCGTCGGGCAGAGGGTTCTTTAGCTCGCCCCCGGCTTGAGTCATTCTGGGAACCGTCGCGTGGAGAATTCGCCGCATGGCCAGGCTCGTCTTCGCAATGAACCAGTCCCTGGACGGCTATGTCGACCACCTCGAAATGAGCCCGAGCCCGGCGCTCTTCCGGCATTTCGTCGAGACGACCCGCGTCCAGACCGGCAGCCTCTACGGCCGCGGCCTCTACGAGGTCATGCGCTATTGGGACGAAGACCATGCCGACTGGGACGGCGACGAGCGCGAATTCGCGGCCGCGTGGCGCAAGCAGCCGAAATGGGTCGTCTCGCGCTCGCTGAAGTCCGTCGGCCCCAACGCCACCCTGCTCGGCGACGATTTCGAGACAGTGATCCGTAGTCTGAAGGCCGAGCGCGATGGTGAGATCGATGTCGGCGGACCGGAGCTGGCGCGAACCCTCACCGACCTCGGTCTCATCGATGAATACCGGCTCTACCTCCACCCCGTCGTGCTGGGTGGCGGCAAGGCCTTCTTCGCCGGCCACCGGCCGCCGCTGCGCCTCACGGCCAGCGAGCGGATCGGCGAGACCGTCATGCTGCTGACCTACGTCCCCGCCTGATCGCGCGAATGACCGGTAAAAGTAGACTCCTGACCGTGGCCTTGATGCTGTGTTGGCCCCTCTCAACCGCATGGGCGGACAAGGCCTTCTTCCGGCCTCTGGACGCGCCGATTGCGACCCGGCAGATGAAGCCCAAGTCCCAGGCCGACCCCGCCGGCCAGATCACCTGCACCTACTGGGCCGATCTGATGGTGCGGGAAAGCGGCACGGATACGCCCGACCCCGACGACGCCGTTCTGGTCCCTCTCTCGCCCGGCCAGGCCCGCCCGGCGTGCACCGCGCGGCGGATTGCCGGCTCCGTGGCCCTCGAGACCGAAGGCTATGCCCTGGACGGTCGCAAGGGCCGCTTCCTGATCTGGTTCGCTTCCGACCCCAACGGCGCCATGGCGTTCAAGGTGATCGATGCGCGCGGCGGGCGAATCCTCTTCGAGGACGGCGTCTCTCCGGCCCTGGGCCAGAGCGGCGTGGCGAGCCTCGGCCCCGGGGTGCTGCGCCTGCGCTATCGGCGCGGCTACAACGCCGCCTGCTCGATCATGAAGGACGGGCGAGCCTGTTGGTCGAAGCTGGTCGCGCAAGGCAAGGTCTCGCCGGCCCTTCCGCCGCTGGACCGGACCGCCTGCAAGGTCGCCTACAAGGGCGTCGCCGCCGACGACCCCAGCGTCATCCTCTACGACGTCGAGGCGACGATCGACGCCTCGGGCGGGCAGAGCCATATCTCGCCGCGCGGCCCGGCGGCGTGCCTGCCGACGCCCTAGGCATATTATCTCCGGCCACGGATCGCCGACCTTTCCCTTGCCTGCCGCCGATCGGCGTCGTTAATCCACCGCCAACGGGCCTTGGGGCGGGGCGGAAAAATGAGCGACATCTACGACTTCATCATCGTCGGCGGCGGCTCGGCCGGCGCGGCGATCGCCGCCCGCCTTTCGGAGGATCCGGCCATCCGTGTCGCCCTGGTCGAGGCGGGCGAGCGGCCGCCGGAGGCCGAGCAGATCCCCGCCGCCTGCGCCGGCCTGCAGCTCAACCCCGAGACGGACTGGATGTTCACCGCCGATCCCGGCCGCTGCGGTCTGGGCCTTCGCGAGCGGCGCATGCAGGCGCCGCGCGGGCGGATGCTCGGGGGATCCTCGGGCATCAACTACATGGCCTGGGTGCGCGGCCATCCGGGGGACTTCGATCACTGGGCCACGCGCGGCGCGACCGGCTGGGGCTACGCCGACGTGCTGCCCTTCTTCCGCAAGATGGAGGATTTCGTCCCCACCAACCAGATCTCGGTGGACGGCGGCGCTCACGGCCAGGGCGGACCGGTCGGCGTCACGGTGCGCTCGCCCGTCTTGCCGGCTTCCCTCGGCTTCGTCGATGCCGCCGAGGCGGCGGGCATTCCGCGCGGCGACTATAACGGGCGCGATCGCGGCGGTCCGGCGGGGGTCGCTTCCCTGCTGCAGACCAACACGCGCAATGGCCGTCGATCGAGCACCTATCGCGCCTATCTGGAAGGCGAAGCGGAGCGGCGAGCGAACCTGACGCTCATCACCCACGCCCTGGCCCGGCGGGTGGTTCTCGAAGAACGGGCCGGCCAGCTGGTCGCAAGGGGCATCGAATACCAGGCCGAAGATGGGCAGGTCCGCACCATCGAGGCGAGCCGCGAGGTCATCCTCAGCGCCGGCGCCGTCGGCTCGCCGCACCTGTTGATGCTTTCCGGAATTGGGCCCCGCCGCGAGTTGGAGAATGTCGACATCGCCTGCCGGCTCGACCTGCCGGCGGTGGGCAAGCACCTGAAGGACCATCTCCAGGTTCCGCTATTCTTCGAGGCCCCGAAGATCGGCGTCTCCATGGCCCAGATCGGCGTCGCCCTGGGACCGGACGCCCTCCGCGCCCCTGGCGGCCCCCTGCCCGCCGACCCGGCCGACGACGTCCATCTCAACGGCGAGCTGGCGGAGCTGAAAGCCGAGGCCGAGAAGCGGCTGGCCGAATGGAAGGAGACCGGCAGCGGGCTGATCGCCTCGTCGCTCTACGACGCGGTGGCCTTCTTCTCCACCGGCCTTGGCGATGCCCACAGTCACGACTCCCAGATCGGCTTTTTCGCCACCGGCTACAATCGCGCCCTGCTCGAGTCCCTCCTGCGCATCGACACGGGCGCCTTCCTTCCCGACCCGGACGCGATCCTCGCCCCGGAGCGCGAGAACATCATCGTGCTGGCCAACCCGGTGCTGCCCCACAGCGAGGGCGAGATCGTTATCGAGAGCCCCGATCCGGCCGTCCCGCCGACGATCCGGATGAACTATTTCGCCGATCCCCATGACCTGAAGGTGATGACGGCGGTGATGCGGCGGGTGCTGGAAATCATGGAGGCCTGGCCCGGGCCGAACAAGCCTTCGTCCCTCGTCGTCCCGCCCGAACTCGCCCGCAAGCACGGGCACAAGAGCGGCGAGCGGCCGAGCGACGCCTTGCTGGAGAACATGGCGCTGCACTTCTCGATCACCGTCTATCACCTCGCCTGCACCTGCCGCATTGGGGAGGTGGTCGATCCGCGATTGCGGGTCCTCGGCGTCGATCGCCTGCGGGTGGCCGACGCCTCGGTGATGCCCGAGATCGTCAGCGGCAACACCAACGCCAGCTCGATCATGATCGGCGAAAAGGCGGCCGAGATCATCGCCCGTGATCACGAAGTGAAGCTGCGCGAATTCGTCAGCCCCTGATATCTGGCCAATAGGGCGACGGCCAATAGGGTGACAGGTTATCCGTTCCCCCCGCGCGCAAGCCTAGCCCGCCGGGGTGAGGCTGTGTTCGGCGCGCGTCTGCGTGTCCCAGTCCCAATAGGGCGAGGCGAGGACGCAGCGGACGGCGCCGGCGCCGGTCACAATCACTGTCGCCTTCTGGC
>DASXIE010000102.1:0-3452 GCA_036498165.1 Caulobacteraceae bacterium | reverse complement strand
GGCCGATCTGGGCGCGCGGGTCACGCTCGTCACCGGCCCCACGGCCTTGGCGACTCCGCCCGGGGTAAGTCGCCGCGACGTCGAGACGGCGGTCGAAATGCTCGCAGCCTGCCGCGCCGCCCTGCCGGCCGATGCGGCGGTATGCGTGGCGGCGGTGTCCGACTGGCGTCCCGACACGGCGTTCGCAGCGAAGCTGAAGAAGGGCAAGGGCGGCCCGCCGGCGGTCACCCTGGTGGAAAATCCCGACATCCTGGCCGATCTCTCCGCCGCCGGCCCGGCCCGGCCAAAGCTGGTGGTCGGCTTCGCCGCCGAGACAGGCGACCTCGAAGCCAATGCTCGCGCCAAGCTGGCCCGCAAGGGCTGCGATTGGATCATCGCCAACGACGTCGCCGAAGGGGCGATCATGGGCGGCGAGGAAAACGAAGTGCTTCTGATCGACGCGAGGGGCGTTGAGCGCTGGGCGCGCGCCTCCAAGACCGAGGTGGCCCGGCGCCTCGCCGAACGGATCGCCGGGGCGCTGACGTGATTCCCGCTGTCCGCGTGGTTCGCCTTCCCCACGGGGCGGATCTGCCCCTGCCGTCCTACGAAAGCCCTGGCGCCGCCGGCATGGATCTGCGCGCCGCGGTGGATGCGCAAGCGCCGGTGGTGCTCAGCCCCGGCGAGCGGGCGGCGATCCCCACCGGCCTCGCCATCGCCCTGCCGGAGGGATACGAGGGCCAGGTGCGGCCGCGCTCGGGCCTGGCGCTGCGGGCCGGAGTCACCACGCTCAATACGCCGGGCACCATCGATGCTGACTATCGCGGCGAGGTGAAGGTCATCATCATCAACCATGGGGCCGAAGCGGTGACCATCCATCGCGGCGACCGCATCGCCCAGCTGATCATCGCCCCTGTGGTCCAGGCCCTGTGGTCGGAGGTCGCCAGTCTCGACGAGACCGGCCGCGGGTCCGGCGGCTTCGGCTCGACCGGCGCGCGCTAGGTCACGGGCGGCCCCGCGCCGGCTAGAGCTTGCGCCCCAGGATCTTCTCCACTTCACGCCGCTCCCACTCGCCGTTCAGGAACGGAAACCTGTCGAAAACCTGCATGGCGTGGGCGACGACGCCGATCCCCCAGCCGGCCGCCGGCCAGACGACCCACCAGTAGCCGGGAGAGGTGGAGATATTGATGATCGCCAGGCCCCCGATCACCAGGACGTAGGTGGCGAGGTCCACGTAGAAGCCCTTGATCTTGCGGACACGCGCCAGGGCGAGCGCCTCGTCGGCCCGATAATCGGGGGTCTGCTGGCCAGACGTCATGTCGGTCTCCTTGAGGCGCGAGAATTCGATCTCGAACACCGATGCGAGGGCCTTGAGGGATTCGACGCTGGCCGGGTGACCGCGTTCCAGCCGCTGAATGGTGCGTGCGCTCAGGCCGCTCAGAACGGCCAGTTCTTCCTGTGACCATCCGTGCTGAAGCCGCAGCTTCTGGATCAGCATCGTCAATTCCTTTTGCCGTTGGACCCAGATTGGTTCGGAAAACCCCGGCTGAACACGACAGCGACGCGTCATGGTCACGTCATCGAGGCGAAACTTCGCGGACTTCCGATCCCAGCACGTCGCGCATGTCGTAGAGCCCCGGTGGCTTGCCGTTGACCCACAGGGCGGCCGTCAGGGCGCCTCTCGCGAACCGGCGCCGGTCGCGCGCCGAGTGGGAAAGGGTGAGGATTTCGTCCTCGCCGGCCAGGATCACGCTGTGTTCGCCGACCAGCCCGCCTCCGCGCAGGGAGGCGAAGCCGATGGCGCCGTCGCCCCTCGCCCCCGTCAAGCCATCGCGGCCGCGCGCGGCGAGATCGGCGAGTTTTCGGCCACGCCCGCGAGCGGCGGCTTCGCCGAGCATCAGGGCCGTGCCCGAGGGCGCATCGACCTTGCGCCGGTGGTGGGCCTCGAGGATCTCGATGTCCCAGTCGGCGGGGCCCAGGCGGCGCGCGGCCTGCTCGACAAGCTCAGCCAGCAGGGCGATTCCCAGCGAGAAGTTGCCGGACTTGACGATGGCGATGCGGCTCGCCGCCTGAGCGATGGCGGTCTCCTCGGCCTCCGTGAAGCCGGTCGATCCGATGACGAGGGCCGGGCGGCCGCGCTCGGCCGCGGCGCTGGCCAGGGCCGCCGAGGCGGACGCGGTGGAAAAGTCGACGATCACCTCGCAGGCCCCGAGCGCTTCATCGAGACCGGCGGCGCGAGTGATCACGCCCGCGAGTTCCAGGTCGGCGCGTTCCTCGATGAGGGCCAGCACCGCGCGCCCCATGGCGCCGTCGGCGCCGGCGACTCCCAGCTGAAGCGGTGTGGACCTCTGCATGAGGCCATCCTTCCCCCGCGCCCGGCCCGGCGGTCAAGCCCGGCGCCCGGCGGCTGGTTGTCCGTGGGGGCGCCTCTGGGCTAGGGTGGCCGCTCGCCCCGGCCCCTCGAAACGAAGAAGCGATCGACGCCTGATGAACGACGCCGAAAGACGCAGCTTCACCGACGACGAGGCGCTGGCGTTCCACAAGTATCCCACCCCCGGCAAGGTGGCGATCGCCGCCACCAAGCCCATGGCCACCCAGCGCGACCTGTCGCTGGCCTATTCGCCCGGGGTGGCCGCCCCGGTCCTCGCCATCGCCGGCGATCCGGACCTCGCCTACGACTACACATCCAAGGGCAATCTGGTGGCGGTGGTATCCAACGGCACGGCGATCCTTGGATTGGGCGACCTCGGCGCCCTGGCCGCCAAGCCGGTCATGGAAGGCAAGTCGGTGCTCTTCAAGCGTTTCGCCGACGTCGATTCCATCGACATCGAGGTCACCTCCCGCGATCCGGACGAGATCATCACGGTGGTCAAGAACATCGGCGTGACCTTCGGCGGGATCAATCTCGAGGACATCAAGAGCCCCGAGTGCTTCCGTATCGAGACCGAGCTGCAGGAGCTGCTCGACATCCCGGTCTTCCATGACGACCAGCACGGCACGGCGATCATCTCCGCCGCCGGCCTGATCAACGCCTGTCACATCACCGGGCGGCGACTCGAAGACGTCAAGCTGGTGCTCTGCGGGGCGGGGGCGGCCGGCATCGCCACCCTCGATCTGGTCAAGGCCATGGGCGTCAAGCCCGACAACTGCATCGCGGTGGACAACACCGGGGTCATCTATCGCGGCCGCGAGCACGGCATGAACCAGTGGAAATCGGCCCACGCGGTGGAGACCGAGGCTCGCACCCTGGCCGACGCCCTCGTCGACGCCGACGTCTTCTTCGGTCTCTCCGCCAAGGACGTGATGACCCAGGCGATGGTGGCGACGATGGCCAAGCAGCCGATCATCTTCGCCATGGCCAACCCGGATCCGGAGATCACCCCCGAGGCGGTCCTGGCCATCCGCCCCGACGCGGTGGTCGCCACCGGCCGCTCGGACTATCCCAACCAGGTCAACAATGTCCTGGGTTTCCCCTA
>DASXIE010000101.1:0-6004 GCA_036498165.1 Caulobacteraceae bacterium | reverse complement strand
ATCCCCGGCTTCGCCGGTACTTCCCCCTTG
The DNA here is from genome assembly GCA_036498165.1 of Caulobacteraceae bacterium. Classification (GTDB taxonomy): domain Bacteria; phylum Pseudomonadota; class Alphaproteobacteria; order Caulobacterales; family Caulobacteraceae; genus Acaudatibacter. The sequence continues at coordinate 5,974 of DASXIE010000101.1, read as the reverse complement.
TGAAGGGGGAAGAGAAGGGGAGGCGCGCTTGAGCGAGATCATCCAGGAGGCCGACCTCAGCCCGGCCGCCATCCTGCCCGCGCCGCGCGACGAGAAACTGCCGTTCGGCGGGGCGTGTTGGGCGCTCTTCGAGGGGGTCCGCGACCCTTACGTGATCCTCATCACCATCTACATCTTCATGCCCTATGTGGCCGCCACCGTGGTCGGCGATCCTGTCAGGGGCCAGGAAGTCATCTCCCAATGGAGCCAATATTCCGGCTGGGCGGTGATGGTCACCGCCCCGTTCCTGGGGGCCTCGATCGACAAGCTGGGGGGGCGCAAGCTGTGGCTGGGCCTGATCGTCGCGGCGATGGTTCCGCTCATGGCCTCCCTGTGGTTCACCAAGGCCGACCATACAGGGCTTTCGGTCACCGCGACCCTGGCGATCACCACCGCCATCGGCATCCTCTTCACCTGGTCGGAGGTGCTGCACAATTCCCTCTTGGTGCGGGCCGCCGGCCTCGGGGCCGCGCACAAGGCCTCGGGCCTCGCTCTGGCGCTCGCCAACCTCTTCGCGGTCCTGGCGCTCGGCTTCACCGCCTGGGCCTTCGCCCTGCCGGGCCTGCCGCAGACCGCGCACTGGGGCTGGGTGCCCAAGGCCCCGCTGTTCGGCTTGAGCCGCGCCCTGCATGAGCCCGAGCGCGTCGTCGCCCTCCTGGCCGCCGGTCTCTTTGCGCTGGGCGCCCTGCCGCTGTTCTTTTTCACCCCCGATGCGCCGCGGACCGGCATCCACCCCCTCGTCGCCCTGCGCGGCGGGGCCAGGGAGCTGTGGGCGATGGTGAAGACCGTCGGCCATTTCCGCGACGCCGCGGTCTATCTGTCGGCGCGGATGTTCTACTACGACGGCATGACCGCGGTGCTGATCTACGCCGGGGTCTACGCCGTGGGGGTGATGAAGTGGCGGGCCCTGGAGATGCTCTTTTTCGGCATCATCCTCTCGGTGCTCGCCGTGCTCGGCGGCTTCGTCGGCCGCTGGCTCGACAAGGGCCTGGGCCCCAAGCGCGCGGTCCAGATCGAGATCTTCATGTCGATCCTCGGCCTCGTCGCCTTCCTCGGCATGGCGCCGGACCGCATCCTGTTCTTCTGGCATTGGGACGTCGCCGCCCACGCCCCCCTGTGGGACGGGCCCTTCTTCCGCACCGTGCCGGAATGGATCTTCCTCCTGATCGGGTTTTCCAACGCCGTCTTCATTACCGCCCAGTTCGCCTCAAGCCGCACCCTCTTGACCCGCCTCACCCCGCCCGAGCGCACCGGGGCCTTCTTCGGCGTCTATGCCCTCTCCGGCACGGCGACGAGCTGGCTCGGACCCTTCCTGGTCAACCAGGGCACCCGCATCTTCAAGACCCAGCAGGGCGGCTTCGCGACCATCATCGGCCTGCTGATCGTCGGCCTCGCCGGCCTGATGTTCGTCCGCGGCGGCGGGACCCGGGAGGCGGCAGCGTGAGCGCTCTTCGCCGCGCGATTCTCGTCGGGCTGTTTGCCGTGGCGGTCGGCGCCGTCGCCCCGCGTCCGGCCATCGAGGCCCAGGGCGCCTGGATCCGCCCGGCGGCGGCGGGCATGAACGGCGCCGGCTACCTCACCCTCGTCAACCGTGGCGCGGCCCCCGAGCGGCTGATCGCGGCGGCCAGCCCCGTGGCGGCGCGGGTCACCCTCCACCAGTCCCGTCAGATGGGGGCGATGATGACCATGACGCCGGTCCCCTTCCTCGCCATCCCCCCGGGCGGCCGGGCCGTCCTATCTCCCGGCGGCTACCACCTGATGTTCGAACACCTGGCCCGTCCGCTGCGCCTGGGCGACCATGTCCCGCTGACCCTGACCTTCGCCCACGCCCGTCCCCTGCGTGTCACCCTCGCCGTCGCCAACGCCGCGCCAGCCGCCCCTCCCCCATAGGGATTTAGGTCGTCACGGCGGCCTAGATGTGGATGCCGCCGGCCACCTCGATCCGCTGTGCATTGACCCAGCCGAATTCGTCCGACAGCAGGCCGGCGATCACCGGGCCCACGTCTTCCGGGCCGCCGACGCGCCCGAGGGCCGTCTGGTCGGCGATGGCCTTGTTCACCTGCGGCATGTCGCGAACCATGCCGCCGCTGAAATCGGTGGCGATCGCCCCCGGCGCGACGACGTTGACGGCGATCCGGCGCGGCGCCAGCTCGACCGCCATGTAGCGGGTGAGCGCCTCGACCGCCGCCTTGATGGAGCCGTAGCCGATGCGGCTCGGCATGGCGAAACGGGCCAGGCCCGAGGAGATGTTCACGATCCGCCCGCCGTTGTTCATCAGCGGCAGAAGCGCCTGGGTCAGGAACAGGGGGCCCTTGAAGTGGACGCTGTAGAGCCCGTCCATTTCCGCTTCGGTGATGCTGGTCAGGCTGGCGGCGGACGACGTGCCGGCGTTGTTGACCAGATAGTCGAAGCGCTCGACGCCGAGGCTCGCCAGCGCCTCACGCACGTGCTCGGCGAAACCGGCGAAGGCGGCGGCCTCGCCCGTGTCGAGCTGCAGCGCGATCGCCGGCGCGCCCGCCTCGGCGGCCAGCGCCACGACCTTGTCGGCTTCGGCGCGATTGGCGCGGTAGGTGAAAATCGTCCGCACCCCGCGCTTCGCCAGGCGCAGCACCGTATCGCGGCCGATGCCCCGGCTGCCGCCGGTGACGATGGCGATCCTACTGTCCGACATGACTCATCTTTCTGTTGACGCCGCGGCCCTGATGAGGCTGCGCCCAATGCGCGTCATTTGGCCAATCGAGACAAAGTCCGCAACGGTCATCGCCGCGTTGACTTCCGCGAGGAAGCCCCGACCAATGATCGCTGACTTCCGCCGCGACTAAAGGGAGCGCGACCCGACGTGACGAGTTGGAATTACGCCGAGCTGTGGGAGCAGGTGGCGACCGCGGTTCCGGACCGGGCGGCTCAGATCCATGGCGAGCGGGTGTCGAGCTGGGCCGAATTCGATCGTCGCGCCAACGGCCTCGCCCGCGCCCTGCTGGACGCCGGCCTCGGCCGCCAGGCCAAGGTCGCCGCCTATCTCTACAATGCCCCGGAATACCTCGAGACCTACTATGCCGCCTTCAAGGCCGGCCTCGTGCCGGTCAACACCAACCACCGCTATGTCGCCGACGAGCTCATCTACCTCTTCGACAACGCCGACGCCGAGGCGGTGGTCTTCCACGCCGCCTTCGCGCCCACCGTCGAGCAGATCCGCCATCGCCTGCCGGGCGTCAAGGCGTGGATCGCCGTGGCCCAGCCGGGCCATCCCGTCCCGGATTTCGCCAGCGACTACGAGGCCTTCGCCGATCGCGACGCGGGACGCGTCGAGGGGCCTTGGGGCCGCTCGGGCGACGACCTCCTCATCCTCTACACCGGCGGCACCACCGGCATGCCCAAGGGCGTCATGTGGCGCCAGGAGGACCTCTTCTATGTCCTGGGCGCCGGCGGCAATCTGCTGATGGAGATTCCGCCGCTGGAGAGCCTCGACGAGGCCGGGCCGCGGGCCGTCGCCGTGGGGCCGACCGTCAACATCGCGGCCGCGCCGCTGATGCACGGCACCGCCCAGTTCACCGCCCTGATGGCGCTGACCACCGGCGGCACGGTGGCCTGCCTGCCCTCGACCCATTTCAACGCCGTCGAGTTCTGGAACGAGGCGGAGCGCCTCAACGCCGTCTCGGGCGCCATCGTCGGCATGGCCTTCGCCCAGCCGATGCTCGAGGCCCTCGACGCCAACCCCGGCCGCTGGGACCTTTCCAGCCTGCGCCGACTGGGCTCGTCCGGCACGGTGTGGAGCATGGAGAACAAGCAGGGCCTGCTGCGCCACCTGCCCCAGATCGGCATCTACGACAGCCTCGGCTCCTCCGAGGCGGTGGGTCTTGGGGCCTCGACCTCGGCGGCCGGGGCCACGGCCGAGACGGCGAAGTTCATGCTGGGCCTCAACACCGCGGTGTTCAGCGAGGACCGCCGGCGCATCGAGCCGGGATCTGGCGAGCGTGGCCTCCTGGCCGTCTCCGGCTTCCTGCCGGTGGGCTACTACAAGGACGAGGAGAAGACCGCCCGCACCTTCTGGGAGGTCGAGGGCCGGCGATGGAGCGTGCCCGGCGACTTCGCCACCGTCGAGGCCGACGGCACGTTGAGGCTTTTGGGCCGTGGCTCCCAGGTGATCAACACCGGCGGCGAGAAGGTCTTCCCTGAGGAGGTCGAGGAGGCCATCAAGCGCTATCCGGGCGTGCGCGACGCGGCCGTGGTGGGGGTGCCCGACCCGCGCTTCGGCGAGCGGATCTGCGCGGTGGTCGAGGTCGGGCCCGGCCATAGCCTGACCCTTGAGGCGCTCGGCGGCCACGTCCGCGAGCACCTGGCCGGCTACAAGGCCCCGCGCGAGCTGGTCATCTCCCCGGTCGGCCGAGCCCCCAACGGCAAGCTCGACTACAAAGCCGTCCGGGCCTTGGCCCTCGCGGCCCTGGAGCGCACGGAGACGGCGTGAAAGGCGCCTAGGCCGTCAGCAACTCCCCGCCCTCCAGCCGGACCGGCCACGGATCCAGGGCCTTGCCAGCGCACGGGCCGCCGACGCAGGCGCCGTCGGCGATGCGGAAGACGGCCCCGTGGGAGACGCACAGGATCATATCGCCCTCACGCGTCAGGTAGCGGTCGGGCATGAGGGCGAGCGGCATGCCGGCGTGCGGACAGCGGTCCTCGTAGCCGCGCACCTCGTCGCCGGAGCGGACCACGAAGCCGGCGAAGAGCGCCTCGCCGCTCCTGAAGGTGAAGCCGCGCGCCCCCGGATCGGCGATCTCGGCCACGGCGCACAGCCGCTCACCGGGGGCCGGACGGGCCGGATTCACGTCCACGGCATGGTGACGCGCCAGGGCTGGACATCAACGCTCTCGAAGAGGCCCGAGGCCGTGTAGGGGTCAGCGGCCAGATAGGCGTCCACCTCGGCCCGGTCGTCGGTGTCGAGGATGATCAGCGAGCCGCACATCTGGCCCGCCGCGTCCAGGAACGGGCCGCCCAGCCTCACCAACCCCGGCCTCAGTCCACGCGCGAAGGCCAGGTGCGCCTCGCGCACCGACATCCGAAGCGCCAGGGCGTCCGGCCAGTCCTTGCAGATAAGTACATACATATCGCTCTCATCCCTCCGCCTTCAGCGGCCGCGCCAGCAAGGCGGCGATGGCCGGTCCGACCTCGCTCTCGCCGGCGAGCACCGCGCGCACCGCCTCGCAGATCGGCGCCTCGACGCCAAGCCGGCGGGCGAGGGCGGTTACCGCCGGAGCCGAGGCCACCCCCTCGGCCACCGTCCGCTTGCCGGCCAGGGCTTCGCTGAGGCTCTCGCCGCGCCCGAGCGCCAGGCCGACGCTCATGTTGCGCGAGGCCGGGCTCGAGCAGGTCAGAACCAGGTCGCCAAGGCCGCACAGGCCGGCCACCGTCTCCGCCTCGCCGCCCAGCGCCACCGCCAGGCGTGTGAGCTCGGCGAAGCCACGGGTGATGAGCGCCGCCTGAGCGCTCTTGCCAAGAGTACGCCCCTCGGCGACCCCGCAGGCGATGGCCAGCACATTCTTGATCGCCCCGCCCGCCCCGGCGCCGATCATGTCGTCGGAGACGTAAGGGCGGAAGGCCGGGGTGGCGACGGCTTCGGCGAGGACACGGGCCAGGGCGAGATCGCCGGCCGCCAGGGTGACGGCGGTCGGCAGGCCGGCGGCCACCTCGGCGGCGAAGCTGGGGCCGGAAAGCACCGCCGGCGCGGCGTCCGGCAGGGTCTCGGCGAGGACCTCGCTCATCAGTTTCAGGGAACCGGCTTCCACGCCCTTGGCGCACAGCACCACCGGCAGGCCGGCCGGAAAGCCGTCGGCGAGGGCGGCCAGGGTCGCGCGCAGATGCTGGGCCGGAACCACCGCCAGGATGAAATCGCAGGCCAGGAGGTCCCGCGCCTCGCCGGTCGTGGCGATCGCCCCGTCCA
>DASXIE010000100.1:0-15840 GCA_036498165.1 Caulobacteraceae bacterium | reverse complement strand
GGCGGCGGCGAAGGCGCCGGCCACGTCGCTGGAAACGGAGGGACGGCGACAGCCAGCGCCAGCGGAACGGGAAACGGCGGCGGGACGCTGTTTGTGACCGCCGGCCAGACCGGCGGAGCGGGCGGAAATGGCTCCAACACCGCCGCCGGGGCGCCGGGGCGATCAGCACCCTCACCAACGCGGTGACCGGATCGACCAACAACGGCACGCTCGAGCTCACGCAAGGCGCGGTCGGCGGCGCGGGCGGCAACAGCCAGGGCGGATCCGCCCACGCCGGGGCGGCCGGCACGTCGAATCTCACCTTCGACGACACCCTAAACACCAATCTCAGTGCGGCGATCATCGGCTTCAGCCAGTCGGGCGGCGGCGCCGGGGGCAACGGCACGTCCGGGTCGGCGGGAGCCGACGGCGGCGCGGGGACGTCGACGTTGACATTGACGGCCACCGGGACGCTGACCGGCCACGCGACCGCCTTTGGCGGGGCCGGCGGAGCTTGCGCGACCAGCGCCAACGGCGGCATCGGCGGGGCGGCGACCGCGACCGACTCCGCCACCGCCGCCGGCCAGACCGTCACCAGCACGGGCAGCGTCTCGGGGGGGAACGGCGGCGCCGTGTCCACGATCGGCAACGGCGGCGCCGGCGGTACGGCCAAAGCAACTTCCACCGCCTCGGGGGGCGTGGCCACGGCGACGTCGACCGCGAACGGCGGAGCCGGGGGCTCCGGCGATGGCTCCAGCCATCTCGGCGGGGCCGGCGGGATCGCTGCCGGCTCGACGGCCAAGGTCACCGGCACGTCGGCGGGTACGTCGACCGCCACCGTCACTCAGACGGGCGGCGATGGCGGCACGGCCTCGGGTAGCACCGCCAAGGGCGGGGCCGGGGCGGCGAGCACTCTGACCAATGCGGTCTCCGGGACGACGGTCAACGGGACGCTGTCGCTCAACCAGACGGCCAACGGCGGCAACGGCGGTTTCGCGGTCGGCGGCGCCGCCGGCCTCGGCGGCGCCGGCACGTCTAACCTGACGTTCAACGACACCCTCAGCGCCCACCAGAGCTCAGTCCTCAACGGGACCAGCACCGCCAAGGGCGGGTCGGGCGGATCGGCCAACACCGGAGCCAACGGCGCGGTCGGCGCCAAGGCGACGGCCACGATCACCCTGACCGGCGGGCGAACCGTCAGCGGTTCGGCGGGCGCCACCGGCGGGAATGGTGGGGCCGGACAAACGGCCGGAAGCGGCGGGATCGGCGGGGCGGCCAACGCCACCGCCACCGCCACGGGCGCGGTGGTCAGCGTCGCCGCCGGCGCGACCGGCGGCAACGGCGGAACCGCGGATGGCACCGGCCACGCGGCCGGAGCCGGCGGGGCTGGAACGGTCAGCGCCACCGGCACCGGAACGGGCGTCGGGTCGGTGACGGTCTCCGCCATTTCCGTGGCTGGCAATGGCGGGAACGCCAGCAACAGCGCCAACGGCGGCGCCGGCGGCGCCAGCACCGTCACCAACGCGGTCAGCGGCTTGACCGCCAACGGCTCTCTCACTCTCGATCAATCGGCGTTTGGGGGCACGGGCGGCAATAGCAACTCCGGGACGGCCGGTGTCGGCGGCGCGGCGTCCGATTCGCTCACCTTCGACGACACCGCCAGCACGTCCAAGAGCCTCAGTGTCGCCAGCACCATCACCGCTACCGGCGGTCTTGGCGGCTTTGGCAGCGGTTCCACCAACGGCGGCGCCGGCGGCGCGGCGACGGCGTCTCTGACGCTGACGGGGGCACACAGCATGGTCGCCAGCTCGATCGCCACGGGAGGCAACGGCGGCGGGATCGGCGGCTCCGGGACCATCGGGAACAGTGGTGGCGCAAGCGCCACGACAACCGCGGTCGCGGGCGGCAATCTGGTGGCGACCGCAGTCGCCAATGGCGGGACCGGCCTCAAGGCCGGGGCCGCCTCGGCGACGACGACGGCCACAGGCGCGGGCGGGACCTTCAGCGCCTCGGCCAACACGGCCTTGACGGGCGGCCAGCTCATCCAGGCGGTGACCGCCACGGCCGCCGGGGTCGTCGACGGAACCAGCAAGGCCGAGGCCAAGGCCCAGATCGCCGGCACGCCGCCGACCATCGCGACCGGACTGCAGGCGGTATCTTTCGAGACCGGCGCGCCCAGCTCCGCCAGCGCCGCGGCGGTGCTGGCGGCCAACAGCAAGATCTCGGCCGGTTTCGGCGCCTCGCCGGTGTTCTTTGCGATCGGCGAACTCGGCGCGGGCTACTCCACAGGCGGAACCGCGACCCAGACCACCAACGTCTCGTTCAGCGAAACGGTGGACCTGACCCAGCTGGCCAGCCGAAAGGACCTGGAGATCGGCCTCTACAGCGGCGCCAAGACGGGCACGGGCTTCGTGAGCATGACCTTCGACCTCATCGCCGATGGAAACGATGTCATCCACCAAGTGTTCACCAGCGCGGCGGCGGCGGTGACATTCTTCACCAACAACGCCATCGATGTGGGGTCTCTGGCGACGGGGGCCCTGAGCGGCTCGACACTCACCGTGATCGCCGAGATGTCGATCACCACCAACGCAGCCAGCCAGGGCTTCACCGGCAACCTGATCATCGGCGATCCGCCGGCGGCCAAGACGCCGACTGCGAAAATCCCGGCCGTCGGCGTGGCCCAGGCGATCGCCGGCTTTGGCGGCGGCGCCGGCGGCCATGTGACCGGCGGCGGGCTTGGCGGGGCGCACATGGCCCCGATGTTGCTCGCCCATCCGCGCGTCGCCGCGGCTTAGGAACACGTCAGGCGCGGGCGGGGAGGACCACGCCGGTCAGGACGGCCGCGTACTGCATCGCCGCCGCGGCGAAGACGAAGCCGTGCCAGATGGCGCGGCGGAACGGGAGGCTGGGCCTGGCGTAGACGATCACGCCGGCCGAATAGACGAGGCCCCCAGCCGCCAGCAGGATCAGAGCGGCCAGGGACACCCCGGCCATCAGCGGCTTGACGGCGATCACCGCCACCCAGCCGAGGGCGAGATACAGGGCCACCCAGAAACCGCGCCCGAGCCCGGGGAGGAAGAGTTTGCCGGCCGCGCCGGCCAGGGCCAGGAACCACACCGCCGAGGTCATCCAAAAAGCCCAGGCCCCGGTCAGGCTCTGGGTGGTGAAAGGGGTGTAAGACCCGGCGATCATCAGGAAGATGGCGGCGTGATCGAAGCGGCGCAGCAAGGGCTGGCGGCGCGGACTGGCCAGGTTGTAGGCTGCCGAGCACAGGAACATGGCCATCAGGCAGGCGGCGTAGATGCCGATCGCGACGAGTTGGCGCAGATGGCCGAGGCCGAGGGCGAGCCCCAGCAGGGTGAGGCCGCCTAAGCCGCCCGCAGTGAGTCCCGCGATGTGCACCCAGCGGTCGGCGGATTGTTCCAAGCGGCTTGGATAGTGCGGTGGGCCGGCGTCGGTCAGGACATTCCGCTTCACTCAGGTCCCCTTTCCTCTTTGCCTATGGCCGCGCTTGCATCAGCTATCGGCTTGGGCGCAAATTGACGCCTAAGTCATTTTGACGAGGAAATCATGACACGGACATTGCTGGCGGCGCTCGCCGCCTCAGTTTTTGTTTCGGCATCCGGCGTCGCCCTGGCGCAGACGGATCCGGCGGCCGCCCCCGCCGCGAGCGCCGCGGGGATCGCCGCTCCGCCGGCTAAGCCCGTCGGCAACCCGGACGACAAGGTGGTCTGCAAGATGCTGACCCCGACCGGCAGCCGTCTGGGAGGCCACAAGGTGTGCATGACCAAGGCGCAATGGCAGCAGCAGTCGGATCAGGCCAGGGACACCATGAACAGAAGCCATCCGATGGACCGACCCTCTGGGTGAACCAAGCCTGTCGCGCCCAAGTCTAATGCGGCAGCACACCGGCGAGGTCGTAGCCGGCGTCGGCGGCGATGCGCAGCAGTTCGTCGCGGCTCTTTTGACCCGCCGCCAATTCGCCGAGCGCCCATAAGGCGATCGAGCGCGTGCCGGTGCGGCAGTAGGCGAGCGTCTTACCGCCCGACTCGGCGATTGCTTCGCTGACCGCCGCAGACTCTTCCGACCCTGGCGGCGGGAGGCCGACCACGGGAATGTGGCGAAAGGCGAGGCCCTCTTGCTCGGCGGCGGCGGCAATCTCGCCGGCGGTCGCCTGGCCGGGCGCTTCGCCATCGGGCCGATTGTCGATGATCAGCGTAAAACCCTCGGCCCGCGCGGCCGCCACATCGATCGGCGAGAGCTGGCCGCTCACCGCGAAATAGTCGGTAACCGGTCTGAAGTGGCTCATCGCGATCAGCTCACCCGCTTGGCCTTGCCGGCCCCCTGGCCGTCGATAGTCATGAAATATCCCCCCAGGGCGCCGCGGCTGAGCACCACGCTCGAACCCTTGCGCGGGCGCCGGGCGAGCATCTCTGGTTCAGTCTGGGTCCACACCGCGCCGTCGTCGAGCTTGATCACCCACTTACCGAAGGGATCCTGGCTCACTTCGGCCGCCTGGGCGGTCAGGTGGTTGACTTCGCCGGCCTTTTCGCCGCGCTCCAGGAAGGCGAGGCTCGGCAGGCTGAACCCGAACGCCTGGCGGCGCGCGGCGCGGCGCTGCTCGCGGTCGATGGTTACGAGATCGCCGCTGCTGGTCGCGGTCTGCACGGCCGCCGCCTCGCGGTCGTAGCAGGCCAGACGTTCGGCGTTGTCGGTGAGCTTGCGGCAGTCGAGCAGATTTTGGATCACTTTGGGATTGGAGAGTTCCTTAGCCGCGCCGGCCGGCCGCGCGGAGGCGAGCACAGACATCGCGCCGGCGGCCGCGAACAACAGCAATTGTGTCCGTCGCATGGCGATTCCCCTCCTGCGGTGCGAATCATAATGACCCGCCGCCCGGTATGCGCAATCCCTGAGATTCAGAGCCGCGGCGGACCTCGATTCCCGCCGGAGGGCGGCGAAAACTTGCTTGGCGGCGGCCCGATCGCGGAATCTGTGACCGGAAAGTGACACGGCGGCGGCGATTACCTTAACTGGGTGTAATCCGCGTTGACCGATTCACCCGCCCCATCCTAAGTGCGGCCCATCCGGGGGGGATTTTTCTGCCCGGAAACCTTTGCGCTCGCGCCCAATGCGCCGCTCAAGACGGCGCGATGGGGCTGATTGGAGGACTTCAACTTGACCACTATGAAAACGCGCACGCGTCTTCTGGCCTCTACGATGATCACCGGCGCCGCCCTGGCCGCCGTCTCCACGGGCGCCCAGGCCCAGACCGCTCCGGCGCCGGCTCAGCCGACGGCCGTGCAGGAACTGGTGGTGACGGGTTCCCGCATCCCCTCCAAGAACCTGACCAGCGTCAGCCCGGTCACGACCGTCAACAACCAAGCGATCAAGCTGCAGGGCACGACCAACGTCGAAGACCTGATTAACAACCTGCCCCAGGCTTTCGCCGACTTCGGCACCTTCGAGACCAACGGCTCGTCGGGCACCTCAACGATCGACCTGCGCGGCCTCGGCAACGTCCGCACCCTGGTGCTGGTCGACGGCAAGCGCCTGCAGCCGGGCGACCCCAACATTCCGGTGGCCGACATCAACATGATCCCGCCGGCCCTTATCGACCGGGTGGAAGTGCTGACCGGCGGCGCCTCGGCCGTGTACGGTTCGGACGCCGTGGCCGGGGTTGTGAACTTCATCATGAAGCACAACTTCCAGGGCCTGCAGATCGACGCCGAAGAATCGATTGGCGAGCACAACAACAACAGCCAGCAGGCCATCGCCGCCAACGCCCTGGGCCAGAGTCTCAAGGGCCTGCCGGACTTCAATCTGCCCCACGGGGCGGTCTGGGCCGGCGCGCGTAGCACGGTGACCATCACCGGCGGCGCCAACTCGCCCGACGACAAGGGCAATGTCGAATTCTACTTGGGCTACACGCACCTCAGCGCGGTCAACCAAGCCACCTATGACTGGAGCAAGTGCAGCCTCTACACCAATTCCCATAACCAGCAGTACTGCCTCGGCTCGTCCAACGACGCCACCGGCCGCGTGATCCTGCTTTCGTCGTCCGTACCGGGCTCCGGCGGCGGCTCCGGCGCCGGCGACTACGACGCTTCCCTGCCCCCCGAAGGCAACAACATGGCGCCGTTCAATCCCAACCAGGATTTCAACTTCGCGCCTTATCAGTTCCTGCAGCGGTCAGACGAGCGCTACACGGCCGGCGAATTCTCGCATTACGAGATCGCCCCGTGGATGGATGTCTATTCCAGCTTCATGTTCATGGACGACAAGACCTCGGCCCACCTCGGGCCATCGGCGGCCTTCCTGGGCAACACCTTCTTCATTCCCTGTAACGACCCGCTGCTTTCACCGGCCCAGGCCAACAGCCTGTGCGGCGAAAACGCCGGCGAGCCCGGCACACAGGCCGCGATCCTGCTCGGACGCCGGAACGTCGAAGGTGGACCGCGCGTATCCGACACGACCCACAGCGACTATCGCATCGTGTTCGGGGCCAAGGGCGACATCACCACGGGTTGGTCCTACGACTTCTCCCTGCAGTACGGCCGCTCTGTTCTGACCGACGTCAACACCAATCAGATGCTGGTCAGCCACATCGCCAACGCCCTGGACGTCGTTCCCGGCCCGAATGGTCCGGTCTGCGCCGTCGGGGGAAGCTGCGTGCCGTGGAATATCTGGACACCCGGCGGTGTCACGCCGGCGGCTCTGAACTACGTTCAAGGCACCGCGGTCGATTCCGGCTACACCACCGAACAGGTGATAACCGGATCGGTCACCGGCGACCTCGGCCAATATGGCTTCAAGGCGCCGTGGGCTTCCGACGGGGTGGGGATCTCGCTCGGCGCGGAATATCGCCGTGAGTTCCTGACCTTCGTGCCTGACTCCGTGGAAACCAGCGGCGACGTCTCCGGCGCGGGCACCACCGTCGGCGCGACCGGTTCGCAGTCCGACAAGGACGTGTTTGGCGAAATCCGGATCCCGCTGATCCAGAACATGCCGTTCTTCAAGGATCTGACATTTGAAGGCGGCGCCCGTTACTCGAACTACACGTCGGGCGGCGGAAACTGGACCTACAAGCTGGGTGTCGACTGGCAGGTGATCCCGGATCTGCGCCTGCGTGGATCCTATGAGCGCGCTGTCCGCGCGCCCAACGTGGACGAGCTGTTCGGACCTCAGTTCCAGGGCCTGTTCGGGGGCAACGACCCCTGCGCCGGACCGACCCCGGCCGCCAGTCTGGCCGCGTGCGAACTCACGGGCGTGACGCCGGCGGAATACGGCAAGATCGTCCAGTGCGTGTCCGGTCAGTGCGGCCTGGTGACGGGCGGCAACCCCGATCTCACCCCGGAAACAGGCAAGACGTGGTCGGTTGGGTTCGTGGCGACACCGACCTTCCTCCATGGCTTCTCGCTCTCGGCGGACTACTTCAACATCGAGGTCGACAACGTCGTCACCATCATCCCCGCGCCGCAGATCCTGAGCGGTTGCTTCAACGGCGGCATTACCGCTGACTGCGCCCTTGTCCACCGCAGCGCGGCCGGCGCCCTCTTTGGCACCGGTTTCGTCCAGTCGACCGACGTCAATGCGGCCCAGTTCAAGACCACGGGCATCGACGTTAACGCCGACTACCGGACCTCGTTCAGCGACATGGGCATGGGTGACTGGGGTTCGCTCGATCTCAACTTCACCGGCACCTATGTGCACGAACTGACGACCACCAACCTCGGCTCGCCGACCTACGACTGCGCCGGTCTCTACGGACTGACCTGCGGCACGCCCACCCCCAGGTGGCGGCACCAGTTCCGCGTGTCGTGGACCACGCCCTGGAACCTGACGCTGTCGGCGGCTTGGCGCTATCTGAGCCCGACCAACCTGGACATCGACTCGAACCAGGCGGTCCTCCACACCGCAGGTTCTGCTTGCGCTCCCAACTTCTGCCCTCCCGACACGGTGGGGACTGACCGTCACGTCCCGGCGTTCAGCTACTTTGACGTGTCGTTCCAGTACAAGTGGCACGATCGGTACACTCTGCGCGGCGGCGTCAACAACATCTTCGATCGCACCCCGCCGATCCTCGACACCAACAACTACGGGATTTCGGCGCCGCCGTTCGGCAACGCCAACACTTGGCCGCAAGTCTTCGATCCGCTCGGCCGGGTGCTGTTCGTCGGCCTCACCGCCGACTTCTAAGCGACGGAAATCCGCTAGCCTTCGCGGGCCGGGGTCGACGCAAAGTCGGTCCCGGCCCGTTTCTTTTGGCGACTTGCACGTCTGACAGGCGGGCCGTAAGTCTCCCCACCATGCCCAGAGGCGATGCATGACCACCCCATCCGCGAAGGGCGGCGGCAAGTCCGACTCCACCGCTTCTCGCAATGCCCAGATGGCCAGGCTTGCCCAGACCGACCTGCCCAAGGCCAAGCAGATGGCCCTGAAGGCAAGGGCGCAAGGTCTCAGGTCCGCCATCGTGCACCATCTCGTGGCCATGGACCTGCGTGACGCTGGCCGCTTCGCCGACGCGATCGCCGAACTGGGGCTGGGCCTCGAATTGGCCCCGCGGAGCCCCGGCCTGATGGTAACCATCGGGCGATGCCTGCTCGACCTCAATCGGAGAGAGGAGGCCGCCAAAGTATTTGAGACAGCCATGAGACTGAATCCGAACCTGGCGGAGGCGGCCTATGGCTATGGCTGTGCCGCCGAACGCCTAGGCGCCCTGGACTCGGCCCGATCGGCCTTCGAACGCGCCGTGAAGCTGGATCCCAACCATCCTGATGCGCTGGCCGGTCTCGCCGGCCTGGCGACCCGCCGCGGCGACTGGGCGCTTGCCCGCACCTTGGCCGAACGGTCTTTGGCCATCAACGAGAGACAGACGGACGCGCTACTCCATCTGGCCCGGGTCGATCTGGGCGAGGAGGCGTTCGATGATGCCCGTGTGAAGCTCGAACGGATCGTCGAATTGCCATTCCTGAAACCTCTGGCCCACGCCAACGCCCGCATTATCCTGGGTGACGCCTTGGATGGGCTCGGCCGTCATCGAGACGCCTTCGACGCCTACGCCGCCGGCAACGGAGAGCTCAACGACCTCTACGCGTCTGAATTCCGGCGTCCCGACATGGTAGCGGCCCCTGACGCCGTGCGCGACATGCTGGCGGAATTCATTGCGAGCCCAGCGGAGTCCTGGACTGCCCCTCTGCGCTCGATCAAGCGTGGCCCCGAGCGCGGGCATGCCTTTCTGATGGGCTTTCCAAGGTCGGGGACCACCTTGCTCGAGCAAGTGATCGCCACCCATCCCGATATGGCGGCGCTGGGCGAACGACCGGTGATGATGGACGCCGAGGCGGAATTCCTGTCCAAATCCGGCGGCCTCAGCCGGCTTGCCGCCGTGCTGAGCGAGATGCTCCAGCCGTACCGCGACGCCTATTGGCGGCGCGTGAGCGAGTTCGGGGGCGATCCCGCCGGCAAGGTGTTCGTCGACAAACACCCCCTGGGCGCGATCCGCCTGCCGCTGATCCATAAGCTTTTTCCGGCGGCGAAGGTCATATTCGCCCTACGCGATCCGCGGGACGTGGTGGTCAGCTGTTTTCGACGAAGCGTCAATGCGAATGCCTACGAACTCACCACCCTCACCGGGACAGCCCGTTTCTACGACGCCATGATGACGGCCGCCGAAACCTACTTCGAGCGCCTTCCTATCGCGGTTCATCGGCTTCGGCATGAGGCCCTGGTGGCCGATTTCGAAACCGAAACCCGCCGACTGTGCGATTTCCTCGGCGTGGAGTGGACGCCCGCGCTCGGCGACTTCGCGGACACGAAACGGACGATCGCCACGCCCAGCAGCGTGCAGATACGCAAAGGGCTCTATGCAGAAAGCGCCGGCCAATGGCGCAACTACGCCTTCGCGCTCGAACCGGTCAGGGAGATTCTCGCCCCATGGATCGAGCGCTATGGCTATCCGCCGGATTAGGACGCGACGATGGGCGCTGACGACGGCGTGGCCGGCGCGCCTTCCGCGATGCACTCGCAGAAGGAAGAGGCAGTTTTCTCCGCTATAAAGGCCGGCGACATTCCCACGGCCACCCGATTGGCGATCTTGGCCCTGGCCGACGGCGCTGAACACCCGGTTCTCCTCAGCCTGCGGGCGCTCGATTTCGAAAATTCCGGGCGATTCAACGAGGCCCTGACTGACCTGCGCCGGGCCCACGTCCTGGCGCCTTCCGACCCCGCGATCCTCAACGCCAGCGGGCTCACCCTAGCCCGGATGGAGCGATGGGAGGAGGCCCGGGCCTGCTACGAGCGGGCTTTGGCGCTCAAGCCGGATTTCGGCCAGGCCTGGTTCAACCGCGGCCATGTCCTGGAAAGGCTGGGAGAGGCCGGGGAAGGCGCCCGGTCCTACGCCAGGGCGGTTGAAATCCATCCCCAGAATGTCCAGGCCTGGGCCAACATGGCAACTCTGGCGGCGCGCCGCGGCGACGCCGAGAGCACTAGGGAGCACGCCAAGGCCGCTCTGGATCTCCAGCCTGGCCATCCGACCGCCATCCTGGCCCTGGCGAGCGTCGAAATGAATGAGCCGCGGCGCGCAGAGGAGCGCTTGCGCGGCCTGCTCAAGGAGGCCCTGAGCCCGTTCGATCGGGCCATGGCGCTAGGTCAGCTTGCCGACGTTCTGGACGCCCTCGATCGGCCAGCCCAGGCCTTTGACGCTTACGCGGCCAGCAACAAGGTCTTCCGTGATTCCCTCTCGCCGCGGTTCAACGCGCCTGGGCAAGTCACCATCGCCCACACCCAGAATTGGCTGGTGTCGTGGGCTGAGAAGCTGAAAGCTGAAGACTGGGTGGCCGAGCCTGAGGAAGCAGAAAACTTCGGGGGCGAACGCGGCCACGTCTTTCTCGTCGGGTTCCCGCGCTCGGGGACAACCCTGATGGAAACGGTTCTGGCCGCCAATCCCGATGTCGTCAGCCTCGAGGAAAGAGAGACGCTGAGGGCGGCGGTGCTCGCCTTCCTGTGCAGCCCTCGCGACCTCGACCATCTGACCAAGGCGCGCGGCCCGGTACTGCGCGAATTGCGGAAGGACTATTGGGCCAACGTACGAAGCTTCGGCATCGAGCCGGCTGGCAAGATATTCATCGACAAAAACCCGTTCAACACCCTCAAGCTGCCCCTGATCAGGAAGCTGTTTCCCAGCGCCAGGATCCTCTTCGCTCGCCGCGATCCCCGCGAAGTGGTGCTGAGCTGTTTCCGTCGCAGGTTCAGTTTCAACGCGTCCACATTCGAGTTTCTCGACCTGAAGTCCGCGGCCGCCTCCTACGACCGAACCATGCGGCTGGCCGCATCCCTCCGAGCCAAACTCGGATTCGACGAATTCACGCTGATTTATGAAGAGCTTATCGCCGACCTGCCGACCGTGGCTAAGACGGCGTGCGAATTCATCGGCTCTGAATGGCGGCCGGAGTTCGCCGACGTGGCCGGACGCGCCCAGCGGGGCGAAGTGGCCAGCGCCAGTTCGGCGCAGATCGCCCGCGGTCTCTACACCGACGGCACGGCCCATTGGCGCCGCTACCGCGCCCAGTTAGCCCCGGTCCTGCCGATCCTGGCGCCATGGGTGGAAGCGTTTGGCTATCCGGCCGAATGAGAGCCGCCTGTCAGTCCCACGCCGCCGGCTGGCCGCTGTAAGAACTCACCGCCCCCAGGACCGCCTTGACGAGGCCACGCTCCTCGACAGTCAATTCCGGGCGCCAGATGTCGAACAGCAGGACGATGCGCACCTCGTCGCTGTCGTTCCAGGCCTCATGCTCGATGGAATCATCGAAGATCAGGGCCTCGCCCTCGGACCAGGCGCGCGTCTCGTTGCCGACCCTCAGCGCCCCATTGCCCGGTACGATCAGCGGCAGGTGACAGATGAGCCGGGCGTTGGTGTGGCCGGTGTGGGGCGGGATGCGCACGTGCGGACGCAGCAGGGAGAAAAGCACCGAGGGCATGCTGCCGGGCGTATCGGTGAGGGGGACGTCTTCCAGCGCCGCCAGGGTGCTTGGGCATCGCTGCGCTGCCTCGGCGACCACTGATCCACTGTTGATCAGATACAAGGCGCTCCAGTCGAGGTTGTCGAGCAGAGCGCCATACTCCCGGTGCGGGCGCCTGGAGCTACTGCGGACATAGGGGTCCCAATGCCGCGACTCGCCCACCAGAGCGACGAGTTCGTCGCGAATGACCCCGGATTTCGCCTCAAGCGCCGCCAGCCAGGGGAACTCGGACCGCTCATAGAACTGCCGATGCGGCAGCTCGGGGAAGTAGAAGGACTGCGGCGCCTGCAGGAAGATCTGCTTCTTGCCGAGCAGCATGTCCAGGGAGCGGGCGAACCGCGGGCTGGAAGCGGCCGGGTCGAAGCCGACCGCCCCAACGGCCTGCAGGAGGTGATCCTCGTACGACTTGGCGTATCTCTGGCACTCGCGCTCGGCCCGCTGGATTTCGCTGCGCAGATTGGGCGTCAGATTGGTCTGCCCGGCGGCGCGGGCGACGGCGGCCTTGTAAAAGGCGTGGGCGGCCCTGCCGTCGCCAGCCCTCGCGAAGCCGTCGCCCTTCATCATCAGGGCCGGCAGATGGCCTCGGTCGAGACCGAGCACGCGGTCCAAGGCCGTCCCCTCCCCCGCCTCGTCGGCCAGCCCGCGGCAGGCCAGAGCCATCCCGTACCAGGCGTTCGGATCGGAGGGGCGCGCGGCGGTCAGGCGGCCAAAGAGCTCGCGCGCCGCCGCCGGATTACGCCGCCGCAGCGCCTCGTTCGCCGCCTGCGCCACCTCGTCAATCATCGCCGCATTGGTCATCGCGGCGATTTTGATCGCCCCGGGGCGACGGTGCAAACGTGTTCGCTGACCAAGCGGTCATTTTGGCTGGCGGCGCACCGCCAAGGCGGTTAAGGGCGGGCATGGCTGTCGAGGATCAGGCCCGCCGGGCGGAGGCCCTCAAGAACGACGCCGATCGCGCCCTGCGCAGCGGCGATCCGCGCCTGGCCCGCCTCCATTTCGAGCGCGCCACCGCCCTGGCGCCCGAGCGGCTCGACCTGTGGATGGGCTTGGCGGCCTGCCAGCGCGCCGTGGGCGACCATCGCGCCTCCCTCGCGGCGGTCGATAACGCCTTGGCGCTGGAGCCGAGGTTCTTTCCCGCCCACTTGATGAAGGGCGCCCTCCTCGACGCTCTCGACCAGCAGCGGGAGGCCGCGGCGAGCTACGGGATCGCCCTGCAGCTGGCTCCATCGCCGGCCAGCCTCGCCGAGCCGACCCGCCGGGCCCTCGCCCGCGCCGAGGAAGCGCACCGGGCCCATGTCGACGAACTTGCCGCCATGCTTAAGGCCGAGATAGGCCTCGGTTCAGCCGCCGGGAGCACGGCGCTCGCTCGCCGCGCCGATATCTTCATCGAAGCCCTGGTCGGGCGGCGGCGGATTTACCACCAGGAACCGGTGAAGCTGAACTTTCCGGGACTGCCGGCGATTGAGTTCTACGAACGTGAAGAATTTGACTTCCTTGAAGCCCTGGAGGCGCAAACGGCAGCCATCCGCGACGAGGTCCTTGCGGTGTGGGCGGACGGCTCCGAGGGCCTTACCCCCTATGTCGACTATCCGCCCGCCGCCCCGCTCGACCAGTGGGCGGAACTCAACCATTCCATGGCGTGGAGCGCCTACCATCTCTGGTTCTACGGCGATCCCGTGGCAGCCAATTGCGCCAAATGCCCGCGCACCATGGCCGCGCTCGAGCTGATCGACATGCCCGCCGTGCCTTCCCGTTCCCCGGCGGCAATGTATTCGATCCTGCGCCCGCGCACCCGCATTCCGCCCCACACCGGCGTCGCCAACACTCGGGTCGTGTTGCACCTGCCGCTGATCGTCCCCGACGGCTGCGGCTTTCGGGTCGGCGGCGAAGTCCGACAATGGCGGGAGGGCGAGGCGTGGGTATTCGACGACACCATCGAGCATGAAGCCTGGAACGACAGCGACAAGCCGCGCGCGATCCTCATCGCCGACGTGTGGTCTCCCAGGCTCTCGCTCGAGGAACGCGAACTGATCGCCAGGCTTTGCGGGGCCCTCGACCGGTTCGGGATTCCGGCAGGGGACAGTCTTTGAGCGACACCGCGCGGCTGGAGGAAGCCCGCGCCTTGCTGGCCAGCGGCGCCAACGGACGCGCCCTGGCCTTGGCCCGCGAGATCGTCGACCGCGACCCGGACCTCATCGACGGCCACGAATTGCTGGCTCAGTCGCTGGAGGCGATCGGTGACAAGGCCGGGGCCGAAAAGGCCCTGCGTGCGACTCTGGCGAGCCATCCAGGCGCCGTTGCGATCGCCACTCGCCTGGCCAGCCTGATCACGCCCCGGCGCGGAGCAGCCGAAGCAGCGGCGATGCTCGAGCCTCTGGCCGCCAGCCCGCAGGCAGATACCGCCTTCTTCACCGCGCTCGGCCTGGCGCTCAAGACGGCCGGGCGCAAGGAAGACGCCGTGGCCGCCTACGACCGGGCCGCCACCCTCGCCCCGCAAAGCGCGGTCGCCCAGCACAATCTCGCCGGCGCGCTCGGAGACGCCCAGCGCTACCCCGAAAGCCTGACCGCCACCCGCCGGGCGTTCGAGATGGGCCTCGACGCCCCCGAGACCTGGCTGGTGCATGGCCGCTCCCTGATCGGCCTCGGGGACTACGACGAGGGCGAGGCGGCCTTGCGCGAGGCCCTCCGCCGGCGAGAATCCTATGGAGAGGCCCTCGCCGAACTGGCCCAGCTCATCTGGATGCGGACGGAAGATCTGGCCGCCGCGACTGAGGCGCTGGACCAGGCGCTGACGAGATCGCCGGACGATGTCGAACTGAGCCTCGCCAAGGCCCGGCTCCTGGAATACGCGAGCGATGCCGAGAGCGCCTATTCGGCCCTCTCCAGCGCCCTCGAGAAACGGGCCGGCGACGTCAGGCTGCAAGTCGCCGCCAGCCTGCTGGCCGTGAACTTCGACGCCGACCGGGCGATGGCTCACGCCAAGCGCGCCTACGCCATGGCGCCGGCCTACGGCCCCGCCGCCGCCGCCCTGTGTCAGGCCAATCTGGCCATGGGCCGCGCCGCCGAAGCGGCCGCTCTCGCTGAAGACCTCATGCGCGACTGGCCCCTCGACCAGCATCCGGTGACCCTTGCCGCCACTGCCTGGCGCATCCTTGGCGACGGGCGCTATGCCTCCCTTTACGACTACGAGCGGCTGGTCTTTCGCCAGACCATCGCCACCCCGGCGGGCTGGCCTACGCTCGAGGCCTACCTCGGCGACCTCGCTTCCAGTCTCAAGGACCTGCAACGCCTGCGCGGCCATCCGGTGGGCCAGTCCCTGCGCCACGGCTCCCAGACCAGCCAGTCGCTCGCCGGCTCGGACGATCCGGCCATCAAGGCCTTCTTCGCCGCCATCGACGCCCCGATCCGGGCCTATATCGCGAAGTTATCCGAGCGGGCGGACGTTCTCGGACGGCGGGTCACCGCGGGCTACCGCTTCTCAGGGGCCTGGTCCGCGCTGCTGCGGCCCGGCGGCCACCATGTCGACCATATCCATCCGCTCGGGTGGATTTCCTCGGCTTTCCACGTCGGGCTTCCCGACGCCGTCGAGGATGGCCGTCAGGGCTGGTTGAAATTCGGCGAGCCGGGCGTCGTCACAAGCCCCGTGCTGGGCCCAGAGAAATTCCTCAAGCCACAAGCCGGCGACCTGGTGCTTTTTCCATCCTACATGTGGCACGGCACGGTGGCCTTCAGCGGCGATGAACCGCGTCTGGCGATCGCCTTCGACGTCCTTCCCGCCTGAGTTCCGAGACTGCGCTGAACTGTCGCGTGCGACTCGTGTGTCGGCGGCGTATGATCGGCT
>DASXIE010000099.1:0-2297 GCA_036498165.1 Caulobacteraceae bacterium | reverse complement strand
GAGCGCGGCATCGGCACGCCGGACGACCTGCGCGCGCACCTTAGCCAGTTCGAGGCCTGCGGGGTCGATCAGGTGGCCTTCATCCAGCAGGGCGGGCGCAACCGGCACGAGGATATCTGCGAGGCGCTGGAGCTCTTCGCCGGCGAGGTGATGGGCGAGTTCAAGGCCCGCGAGGCCGAGCGGGTCAGGCGCAAGGCGCAGGAGCTGGCGCCCTACGTCGAGGCGGCGATGGCGCGCAAGCAATGGATGGCGCCGCTGGCCGATGCCGACATCCCGAGCGTGATCGCCCTTGGCCGCCGTGTCGCCGAGGAGGCGAAGGGCTCGGGCGCCCCGCCCGTCAATCCGCGGACGGCCGCCTGGCGCGAGGCCCTGGGAAAGGCCGAGCGCTGACACCCTTCCCTTCCCCCTTCAAAAGGGGGAAGTACCCGCGCAGCGGGGGATGGGGGATCGGAGACTCCGGCCTGCCCGTCCCTCCCCCCATCCCGCCCTTGGGGCGTACTTCCCCCCGATGCGGGGGGAAGAGAACGGTTGCTTGGGTCAGGCCGCCGCGGTCCTGCGGCGGCCGAGGCGCTCGAGGGCGAGGACCGGCAGGCCGGCGGCGGCGAGGCCGAGGGCCCAGACGAACGGCTCCCAGCCGACGCCGACAAAGACGAAGATGCAATAGGCCGCGCCGGCGAGGCCGAGGGCGATGATCCGCCGTGAACCCCTTTTCCGCGCGCCCAGCCCCAAAGCCGCGAGGGATACGGCGCACAGCAAATAGAGCGGCAGGCTGGCCGCGGTGACCACGTTGATCATGAAGGTGAAGGCCTGGACGAGGGAGTGGCTGAAGCTCATCGCCACCAGCACCGAGCCGAAGGCGCCGGTGACCACCAGGGCGACGCCCGGCGCGTCCCAGCGGTTGGCGCGCGCGAGCGGGGAAGGCAGGGTTCCGGCCGCCGCCATGGTCCTCGTCATCTCGCCGGTGATCAGGGTCCAGCCGTTGAGGCAGCCAAGGCCGCTGATGACGACGAAGAGCGCGAGCCATCGGCCCGACCCGGCGACGGCGAGGCGGTTGAGCAGATCGACGAAGGGGGCGCTCTCATGGGCCAGCTCGGCCTGCGGCGTCAGCAGCATTGGGATAGTCGAGACGGCGATGTAGATGACGGCGCTGACGGTGACGCCCACCATGGTCGCCAGGGGGACGGTGCGGGCGGGATCGCGGACGCGTCCGGCGGGGATGGTCGCGCACTCGATGCCCAGCATCGCGGCCAGGGTGAGGGTCGCGGCCATCATCGTGCCGGTCAGCGACAGCGGCGTCGCCGGCAGGTGGCGGCCGAAGGTGACTGGAGCGCTGACCAGGATCCACACGCCGAGCAGGATGATCGCCGCCATGGGCAGCAGCTTGAGGACCGTGGTGGCCATCTGCACCCGGCCGCCGGATCGCAGGCCGAGCGCGTTGATCGCGACGCAAGTCCACAGCAGCGTCAGGGCGAGGAGCCAATCGGGTAGGATCCCGAGCGCCGGGATCGCCGCCTTCAGGTAGCCGACCACCCCGATCGCCAGCACCGCATTTCCGCACCAGCACGAGACCCAGTAGCACCAGCCGGCCACGAAGGCGGCGGTCTCGCCGAGCACGCCGCGGATGTAGCTGAAAGGTCCGTCGGCCTCAGGGAAGCGCCGAGAGAGGGCGGCGAAGACGCCGGCCAGGACCAGGCACCCGGCCAAGGTGACCAGCCAGCCGGTCAGGGCATTGAAGCCGAATGGGGCCAGAGAGGCTGGCAGCAGGAACACGCTGATCCCGATGATATTGCCGACCACCAGGGCCACGCACATCCACAGGCCGAGGGATCGCTGCTCGCCCGCCGCGCCTTCGGTCGAAATTGACGTCACCACGCCCCCGCTCTTCCCCGCGAAAGCGGGGATCCAGGTTTTTTTGGTTTGCTTGAACCCGCAAATCCCCCCGGAAGAGAGCCAAGCTGGACAGCACTGGGTCCCCGCTTTCGCGGGGATGAGCGGGAGAACGGACGTGGCGTCATGTTGCCAGGGCCGACTCGAGGGCGGCTTCGAGCATGAACATGGCCTCGTCGACGTCGCCGCGGCCGATGGTCAGCGGGGGCATGAAGCGCACCGTGCTGACCCCGCACATCAGAAGCAGGAGGCCGTGGTGATAGGCCGCCGTGATCACGCCCTGGCAGAGGTCGGGGGCCGGCGAGCCGTCGGCCTCGACGAGCTCCATGCCGATCATCAGGCCACGGCCGCGCACCTGGCCGATGCACGGGTGGCGCGTCGCGAGGTCGTCGAGGCGTTCCTTGAAATAG
>DASXIE010000098.1:0-2313 GCA_036498165.1 Caulobacteraceae bacterium | reverse complement strand
CTCGCCCAGACCGGCGAGCTCAGCCTGCGCCTCGGTGCGCGCCGTCGTCAGCCGCGCCAGCCGCCGCTCGGCCTCGATCAGGCGCGCCGCCGTCGCCCGCGCCTCCGCTTCGCCGGCCGCCGCCGCCGCCGCCAGGGCTTCGACCGCCGCATCGGTCCGGGCCCTCTCGCTCTCCGCCGCATCGGCCGCCGCCTGCAGTTGCGGCCCTCGCTCCGGCGCCTGGTCCACCTCGCCTTGCAGGGCGACGATTTCCGCCTCGACCCTGGCCAGGGCGTCGGCGGCGTCCTCGCCCCGTTCGGCCTCGCGGCGATCGTCGGCGGCGATGCGCTCGAGCTCGGCGGCGAGGCGGCGCGCCTCGGCCTGGGCGTTCTCGAGATCGCGGCCCAGGCGATCGTTCTCGATCGCCAGGCGGCCGAGGACGGCGGAGGCCGCCGCCTCCCTGTCGCGCAGCGGCCGGATGGCGGTTTCGGCGCCGACCGCCTTGGCCGAGGCCGCCGCGGCCGCCCGCGTCGCGGACTCCAGCTCGAGCGCCGCCGTGGCGGCCTCTGCGCCGGCCCGCTGGGCGGCGGCCCGCGCCTCGCTCCATTTCTGCTGCAGCAGGGTGGCGTGGAGGGCGCGGATCTCGCCGGCCAGGGCCTTGTAGCGGGCCGCCTGGCGCGCCTCGCGACGCAGCCGCGCCAGGCCCGATTCCAGCTCGCGGGCCAGATCGTCCAGGCGCTCCAGGTTGGCCTGGGCGGCGGCGACCCTCAGCTCGGCTTCGTGGCGGCGTCCGTAGAGGCCGGTGACCCCGGCCGCTTCCTCGAGGATCCGCCGCCGGTTCTGCGGCTTGGCGGCGATCAGCTCGGAGATCTGGCCCTGGCGGACGAGGGCCGGCGAATTGGCCCCGGCCCTGGCGTCGGCGAACAGGATCTGCACGTCGCGGGCCCGCACTTCGCGGCCATTGACGCGATAGGTCGAGCCTTCGCCGCGGTCGATCCGCCGGGTCACCTCCAGCACCGCCTCGGCGTTGAGGGCCGCCGGGGCGTCGCGGGCGGCGTTGTCGATGGTCAGGGTCACCTCGGCGTGGTTGCGCGAGGGGCGGGCCGCCGACCCGGCGAAGATGACGTCGTCCATGCCCTCGCCGCGCATGGCCTTGGCCGAGGCCGCCCCCATCACCCAGCGCAGGGCTTCGAGGAGGTTGGACTTGCCGCAGCCGTTGGGGCCGACAACCCCGGTGAGGCCCGGCTCGATGCGAAATTCGCAGGGATCGATGAACGATTTGAAGCCCGAAAGGCGCAGGCGGGTGAAGTCCATGGCCCTAGCGCCGGCGGGCCTTGGCCAGGGCGGTGTCGACCGCCGCCGAGATGGCCGCCAGGCTCGCTTCGCCCTCGATCCTCTTCCCGGCGATGTCGAAGGTCGGGGTGGCGGTGACGTGATCGTCGCGCGTGTAACCCTCGGCCCGCGCCTCCAGCGCCGCCAGGGCGGCCTTGTCGCTAAGACAGGCCGAGACCTGGGCCTGGCTGAGGCCCGCCGCCGCGCCGACCCTCAGCAGGGAGGGCAAGTCGTCGCCGTCGCGCTCGATCTGCGGCTGGGCGGCGAAGAGACCCTCGACGACCTGGAAGTACTTCGCCCGCCCGGCGCAGCGGGCGGTCAGGAACCCGGCCGCGGCGATGCTCGAATCGCCGAACAGCATCTCGCGCAGCACGAAGCGGACCTTGCCGGTGTCGATGTAGCGGCGCCGGAAGGCCGGGAAAACCTCGCGCGACCACGCCCCGCAATGGGGGCAGCCGAGCGAGGCGTATTCGATCACCGTCACCGGGGCCTTCGCCGCCCCCAGGCTCATGTCCTCGGCCGCCCGCGCGGCCGGCGCGCCGAGCGCCAAGACGGCGGCCAGGACAATCGCGAAGATGGCTCCGCCTCGTATCGTCCCTGCGCCCAGAAAAAATGCGTCATCCCGGCCGCAGCGCCGTAGGCGCGGAGAGCCGGGACCCAGAGCCTGCCCCGGACTTGATCCAGGGAGGGGCTTGCGCACGCGCTTGATCCCCTGGGTCCCGCATCTTCGGGGCGCTGGCGCGCCCCTGCGTGCGGGATGACGCGAATTTGCGGATGGGCGAGCCGACATTTCCCCGTTCACGTCGCCGGCTTGCCGGATTTGGCCTTGGCGACGGCGGCGTCGAGGGCCGGCAGGGTCAGTTCGCCGCTCAAGGTCTGGCCGTTGATCACGAAGGTCGGGGTGGCGGTGATCTTGTCGTCGTTGATGTAGCGGTCCCAGCGGGCGTTGAGCGCCGCCTGGGCCTTTTCGTCGGTGATGCAGGCGTTGAACTGGGCGTCGGT
>DASXIE010000097.1:0-18117 GCA_036498165.1 Caulobacteraceae bacterium | reverse complement strand
TAGCCGAAGAGATCGGTGGCGCTGATGCGCAGGCGGGTGTCGCGCACCTCTTCACCCCCGAATTCGAAGCTCTTGATGGGGGCGGTCCACAGCTGCACCCCCTTGCCGTCGGAGATGACGACGTCGGCCTTGACCACACCGGGATCGCCGGGGCTGATCCCCGCCCGCTTGGCCGCGGCGAGGGTGAGGACGGACACGGTTTCGCCGGTGTCGAACCCGACCTTGAGATCGACACCGTTGATCCTGGCCGTCGCCGTGGCGTCAGTTCCATAGACGCCGCCGCTCGAGAGGTTGGCGACGCCGAAGGATTCGCCGGGCTTCAGCCAATAGGCGAGCGGCTGGTCGCCGCACCCGGCCGGCCGCAGCAGTCGGACGAGACCGCCTTTGAGGTCGTAATCGACATCGGCGACCTTCAATAGCTTCTGGCCGATATAGCCGTCGACGCCCTGGGCCGCCCGGCCGTCATCAATCTGGAACGCGGCGTCCTTGAACGTCATGGACCCGAGGGTGAGGGTCCTGGCCGTGGTCATGGGCGCGCCGCCGGCGGACTCGATCCGATAGTCGCTCGCCTCCAGGGTGGCCCTCATTCGCAGCCGGGCCGCGGCGCCCGAGGTGACCCAGCTTTCATATTCGCCGCTGTCGAGAACGAAGCGGGCGTCGGCGCCGTTGACCTTGGCCGGGACAGTTGGGCGCAGGCCCTGCATGACCACCGGCAGCTCGAGGAGTTCGTTCATCTGGCAATCGGCCGCGGCCGCCGCCGGCGCGGCGAGCAAGGCGAGCGCGACGAGGGAAGTCTGGATTTTCATGGCGAGCCTTTGGGAGTTGTCCGCGCCGCCAGCCAGGCGTCGACGCGGGCTTCGATTACGGAAAGGGGCATGGGGCCTTCGTCAAGCACCACGTCATGGAAGGCGCGGTAGTCGAAGCGGGGCCCGAGCGCCGCACGGGCCTTGTCGCGCAGGGCCTCGATCTTCAACTGGCCGATCTTGTAGCCGAGCGCCTGGCCGGGCCAGCCGATGTAGCGATCGGTTTCGTTCTGCATGTTCTTCTCGGAAAGGGCGCTGTTGTCCTTCAGGCAAGCCAGGGCCTGGTCGCGGCTCCAGCCCTTCCAGTGGATGCCGACGTCCATTACCAGGCGGCAGGCCCGCCACATCTCCATGGAGAGCAGGCCGAAGCGTTCGTAAGGCGTCTGGTAGAGACCCATCTCGCGGGTCAGCTGCTCGGCGTAAAGGGCCCAGCCCTCGACATAGGCGGTGATCCCGTCGTCGCGGCGGAAGCGGGGTGTGCCGGTCATTTCCTGAGCCAGGGCGATCTGGATGTGATGGCCCGGTGCGCCTTCGTGGCTGACCAGCGCCGGCAGTTCGAAAAGCGGGCGCTGGTCGAGGTGCGAGGTGTTGATCAGGAGCTTGCCGGCCACCCCGGCCTCCGGGCTGCCCTCGTTGTAGCGGCCGGAGGTGTAGCCGTCCTCGATGGCTCGCGGCACCTCGACAACGCCGTAGGAAAGCCGGGGCAGCTTGCCGAAGAAGGCCGGCAGCTGGCCGTCGACGCGCTTGGCCAGGCGACTGGCCTTTTCCATCAGGGCCTCGCGCGTGGTGACGTAGAACTGCGGATCGGTGCGCAGCTTTTCCTGCCACTGCTGGAATGTGCCGTG
Source organism: Caulobacteraceae bacterium (assembly GCA_036498165.1). GTDB lineage: Bacteria > Pseudomonadota > Alphaproteobacteria > Caulobacterales > Caulobacteraceae > Acaudatibacter. Next base: position 16,469 of record DASXIE010000097.1, on the reverse strand, counting down.
AAAGCCTGCGGCGGCGATCTCCACCTCCATGGCCTTGCGGATCCGGGCGATCTCCGATTGGCCCAGCGCGAAGATCTCGTCGGGGGACATGTCGGTGGTCGTCTCGCGGCGCACCCGATAGGCGTAGTAGGCGCGCCCGTTCGGCAGGTCGGAGGCGGCGAGGCAGGCCCGCGCCTTGGGCAAGTACTCGCTCTCGAAGAAGGCGGCGAGCCTGACCTCGGCTGGCTTGACCCGGGCGCGGATGAGTTCGAGCGCCTGGGCGCGCAGGGCTTCGCGTCGGGGGGCCATGGCCGCCTGCAGGTGGTCGAAGGGTTCGAGCAAGGGGCTCTGCTCGACCGGCAGCTCGGCCTGGGCGCGGGTCGCCTTGGCGACGGTCGTGGCTGTGAGTCTTGGGCTGACGAAACCGGTGGCGATGCCGCGGCGCATATTGGCGGTCTGGACAGCGTAATAGTCGGCCAGTGCCCCGATGCGGGTGAGCCAGGCCCGCGCCTCCGCGTCGCTGCGGATCAGCGTCTCCTCGGCGACGTAGGCCGGCAAGACGAAGAAGCCCTCGTCATTGGTGAACGGGGTGCGCTCCTCGTCGAAGGCGTCGCCGGCGATGTCGATGGAAAGATGGGCTTCGAGCAACTGGCGATTGAGGGCGTCCTCGCCGGAAAGCTCGGCGGCCGGCACGGCGTCCAGGCGACGCTTGAAATCGAGGTCGAGACGATGGCGCTCCGCCTCGGCGGCGGGGCTGTCGTCGGGCCAGCGGGCGGCGGCGGCAAGGTCACCCCGCTGTCCGGCCCCGATCGGGTCCTCGCGGTCGTGATAGGCGTCGTAGTCGGCGAGGATGGCGTGCAGAGCCGTGGCGGCTCCGTCGTGGGCTCGCGCCGGGCCGGCCATCAGGACCAGCGCCCCCAGCGCCGCGCAGACCGCCCCTTTTGCCCCATCCCCCATGCCTCGCCTCCCGACGTCGTCGGAGTGGGTAACGGATTGGCGGTCGCGATCAAGTGGGCGCCAGTTCAGAAGCTGCGGCTGAGGATGACCTTGAAGAGCAGGGGGGCGATGAGCTGATTGCCGTTCACCCTCTGATAGAGGGGCAGTTCGACATCGCCGTAGAGCTTCCAGGCCGCCGTCTTGAACTCGACCGCCGGGGCGATGAGCAGGCGCTCGTAGCCGCTGTTGAGCGGGTCGGCTTCTGGTCCGGAATCCCTGGCCCTCACCGAGCCGATCAGTTGCAGCATCGGGGTGATCGAGACCTTGGCGGTCGGCTGGCTGGCCGACCAGGCCACGCCCGCGGCCGCGTCGGCCTCGCCGCCCGGTCGATAGCCTTCGCGCGAACCCAGCGCGTGGTCCCAGTTCCCCTGGGTGAACCAGCTCCACCGCGCCTCCTTGCCAATCGAACTCAGGTGATAGGCCCCGAGGATGAGGTCGGTAGTCCCCGAGCCGATGTCGACGTCGCGGTCGAAGCCGGCATGGTGGAAGCCGCCGGTCGGCAGCTTCAATCCGAAGGTGATCCCGGTCGACTTGTCGGGCGAGAAGCCGGAGTAGACGCCGGTGAGGCGAACATCGCCCATGCCTGTGTGGTGGAAACGCTCCGGCGCGCCGGCATCGCTGGTGGTGTCGAAGGTGCGGTCCATGATCGGAACCTGGACCATGACCCCCAGACCGGACTTGGTCATGTACTGGCCGCCCAGGGTGACGAGGTTGGTCATGATCCGCTTATCGGGGTTGTCGGCGGCGGGGGCGCGCGAGGCGTCGCTCCAGTTGCGGGTCTGGCCGAGGAAGTCATATTCCAGCCACGTCGCTCCGCCGACCCCGCCGGGGATCAGGGTGGCGTCGCCGACGTCGAACACCCCGCATCCGCAGGCGCAGGCCATGGCCAGGGAGGGCAGGACGGCGGCCTGGGCGGCCACCGCGGCAGTGAGGCGCCAGCGCCTCGCGAAACCCGTCTTCATTGAAAATCCCCGAGAGGCAACCGCGGCCGCCGTGACCGTGCGCGCGCCTATTAGACGCGCGAGCTGGGCGATCTATTCCCGGGAGGAGGGCGGAGCGCGGGCCGGCGGGGGCGCAGCGAGGCCGGCGCCGATGGCGACCTGATCGGCCGGCGTGGCGACAGGGGCCACGCTTGGCGCCCAGACGAGGGTGAGGAGCGGACCTGCCGGGCCCGGAATCGGCGGCGCGCCATGCCCGGCGAAAGCGCAAGTAGGCGAGACCTTGCCCTTGGGCGCGTGGCCAAGATCGGCCAAGCCACTCACGGCCCCGTGGCCGGTGCAGATAGCGATCCGCGCCGGCCCTTCGTCGCCGGAGCCGACCATGAAGCCCGGCGGCACGAGGAGCATCAGGGCCATGGCCATGGCGGAGAGGACGAGGAAGGCCTCGCGCCCGATCTCCCGCCATCTGCCGGCCAAGCTCATGGCTCCTCCCCTAAACTTGTAGCGGGGCTGGCGCCAGGGCGCCGGCGGCGCTATCGGGGCGGCGCCATGAGCGATGCGCCCATCCACGCCGATCCCGACGGTCCCGAGGTTCGCCCGCGCCGGACCGGCCAGGGCCGCATCGACCTCGTCCTGGCCATCTCGGCGATCTTCATTTCCGGGGTGTCACTGTTTGTGGCCATCGAGCACGGCAAGACCGAGCGCGACCTGGTGGCGGCCAGTTCCTGGCCTTTCCTACAGGAGATCAGCAGCAACGTCTGGGACAACGGCCGCGCGCTGGCGATCGGCTTCGGCAACTCGGGGGTCGGCCCGGCCAAGGTGAAGTTCCTGGAAGTGTTCTACGCCGGCGCGCCGGTAAGGAGTTCACTCGATCTGCTGCGCCGCTGCTGCGGCTTGGCCGCGGACGCCGTCGGAGCCAGCGCCCAGATCCGCCACGGCCTGCTGAAGAGCGTCGCCGACGAGACGGTGATCCGGGCCGGCGAGAACAATCCCGTCATGCTTCTCCAGCGCGCGCGCGCAGCCCCGGTCGTCGCTAGCCGGTTCGATGATGCCTTGCGCCGGATCACCTTCCGCGCCTGTTACTGTTCCATTCTCGACGAATGCTGGCTGAGCGATCTGCGCAGCACCCGGACGCACCCGGTCAAGGTCTGCCCCGCCCCCGACCATCCGTTCGATCCCAACGGCGAATGACCGCCCCTCCCGTCTGGCTGATCGCCGGGCCGACGGCGAGCGGCAAGTCGGCGGCGGCGCTGGCGCTGGCCCGCGAAACCGGCGGCGAGATCGTCAACGCCGATTCCATGCAGCTTTACGCCGGGCTTCGGATCCTCACGGCCCGCCCTACCCCCGAAGACGAGGCCGCCGCGCCGCACCATCTGTTCGGCGTCGCCGACGCCGGCGAGGCGTGGTCGGTCGGCCGTTGGCTCGCCGCCGCGCTCGACGCCGTGGCCGGGATCGCCGCGCGCGGCCGGCCGGCGATCGTGGTGGGCGGCACGGGCCTCTATTTCCGGGCCCTGACCCACGGCCTGGCCGACATCCCGCCGGTGCCGGCGGCGGTCCGGGCCTCGGTACAGGCCGACTACGAGCGGCTCGGCGAGGCCGGTTGCCGCGAGCGGCTGGCCGCCGTCGATCCGGCCGCCGAGGCGCGCATCGCCAGCGGCGATCGCCAGCGCCTGTCCCGGGCCTTGGAGGTCTTCGTGGCCTCCGGCCGTTCGCTCAGCGACTGGCGGGAGGAAACCCGTCCGACGCTGCCCCCCGACGCCTGGTCGGGCGTGGTCCTCACCCTGCCCCGGGCCGAGCTTTACGCCCGCATCGACGCGCGCCTCGAGGCGATGATCGCGACGGGGGCCCTGGCCGAAGTCGAGGCCCTGCTAGCTCGCCGTCTCGATCCGGCCCTGCCGGCCATGAAGGCCTTGGGTGTCGCCGCCTTGGCCGAGGCGCTGGCCGGCGACCTCACGCCGGTCGAGGCCCTGGCCCATGCCCAGGCGGAAACGCGCCGCTATGCCAAGCGCCAGATCACCTGGTTCGATCGCCAGAACCCCGGCTGGCCGCGCCTCAGCGCCCACCAAGGCGTCGCGGCGTTGCAGCAAACCTTCCTCAGGAAGGTATGACGCCTCTCATGGCGGAACGACGAGCGTGGCCCAGCGCAACGGCGCGTGCGCGGCTGACCCGACGGTGGTCGCCTCGCCGCGCGCGGGCAGGGCCGCCATGGCCATGGCCAGGGGCGCCGCCGCGAGGAAGGCGGGAGCGGGGGGCGTCGGCGGATCCTTGACGAGCGTGCCGCCATGGCCGTCGGAGGCCACGGTGAAGGCATGACCCAGGTAATCGCCCTCGAGGGTGATATGGGCCGTGAGCGCGCCGTTGGTGATGGTGAGCACCCCGCTGCCCGTGGTCCCCGAATAGGTGGCCTTGGTGGTCCCGCTGACAAAGGCCATCGTCGCCAGGTCGATGGCATTGGCCCCGGTCTTCGAGAGGCCGCTCACCGGTCCGGTGAAGTCCTTGAAGTCGGTGAGCCGCAGTTGACCGGTGGCCCCTGAGACGAAGCTCACGGTCTCGCCGAACTTGGCGGCGATATTGAGCACCCCGGTCCTGATCTTGCCGACCCCGGTTCCGGTGACCGCGCCGTCGACATTCAGCGTCCCCGCGGAGGCGTACAGCAGGCCGGTGTTGGCCACCGGACTGGCCAGGTTCACCTGACCGGTGCTCGTCGCCTCGATCGTTCCGCCGTTGTGGATAGTCGCCGCTCCGGTATCGAGGGTGAGCGCTACGGCGGTCGTGCCCGCGATGACGCCGAACGCCCCGTTGACCAGCAGCAGACCGCCTCCGCCGATGGTCCCGGCCCCGGCGATGCGCTGGTTGAGATTGGTGAGGGTGGCCGACGGCGTGGCCGCGACGATGTGGTTCTCGAGACTGGCGTTCAGGTTCATCTGGCCGCCGCCGGAAAGGACCAGTCCATCGGCGCCGACGATGAGGCTGGTCGACGCGCTCGACGCGAAGGTGTCGATCATGCCGGTGTTGCCAATGATGCCGTCGAGGGTAAGGGCGGCGCCGTTGAGAACCTCGACGATGCCGGCCACCGCGACCGAGGTCTTGGCGCCGACGAGCGCCCCTTTTCCGCTTTCGGCCATGACGCCGGTTCCGACCTGGACCAGGCTTCCGCCCAGGATGGTCACCCCCGGCAGATTCACCCGGCCGCCGGAGGCGGCGAGGATGGTTCCGCCGGCGCTCTGATCGATGGTGGTCGAAGGCGCCGTGAGGGTCGATCCCAAGCCGGCCTCCATCAGCCCGGCGTTCACCATGCTGGAGGCGCCGACGTTCACCACCAGGCCCTGAGCTCCGGTCGCCTCGACGACCCCCTTGGCCTCATTGACGAAGACCATGGTCCCCAGGCCGAGCCAGCCGCGGCCGATGATGGTGTTGTCGACGTTGACAAGCTTCGTGGACGAGGACGCGCCATAGATGCGGCTCTGCGGTCCGACCAGGCTCACCTCGCCGCCGCCGGAGAGCGTGAGGCCGGCAGTCGCGATCGCGAGATCGGTCGGGTTCTTCGTACTGGCCAGAACGATCGTCCCCTCGTTGAGGAACGCGCCCTGCGGCCGCAGGGTCTCGCCGTTCTCGACCAGCAGCTTGACGCCAGCGGCGAGACCGCCGCTGAGGCTCCAGCTTCCCTTGTCGAGCTGGACGGTTCCGAAACCGATGAAGCTCAGACCCCCCGGGCCGGTCAGGGTCGAGTTCGCCGTTGCGCTGGTGACCAGGGTCCCACCGCCCTCGGCCAGTTCCAGCGTCGCTGCGGCCCCTTGGCCCTCGGCGAGGCCGTCGAACACCGCGCCCTTTTCGGCGACGACACGGCCGCTAGAGTCGGAGACCGAGATCGTCGAATAGCTGGCGAGCGTCCCGAAATTGACGAGCCGGCCCCCGGCGACCAGCGCGCCGTACTTGCCTTTGGCCACGCCCGATGGGCGATTGACGAAGGTGGCGCCGGTCCGCACGTCCACACCGCTTCCCTGTACCGCGCTACCCGCCGCCGTGCCGTAGTTGAAGAGCGTCGAGCTGGTGATCGCGGCGCCGTAGTCGATGCCCTGAAGCAAGCCCCAGTTCAGCACCGTCGAGTTCGTCGCCTCGACGCCCGTGAAACCGCCGCCGATCGTTGCCGTAGCCGACAGGGACGATCCGTTGCTCACCATCCCGCCGTTGGCCCTGACGCCAAAGAATCCGGCCAGGCCTCCAGGTCCCGCCAGGACGACGCCGTTGTTCTGCAGCGTGCCGTCGCCGAGGTAAACTCCGCTCCCGCCGTCGCCGGGGAAAGGTCCGCCGAGGGCGCCGGGCCCGCCCCTGATCGTGCCGTCGTTGACAACCTGGCCGCCGGCGCCCAGCGACACGCCGTACCCGCCGGACCCATCGAACCCGTAAGCGTCCGGGCCGCCGCCGCCGCCAACTGCGCCAGCGGTTCCCAGACCGCCCACAATGACGCCGGCGTTGGTGAGCGTGCCGCCCGCGGACATAACGACCGCCGCGGCGCCGGCCCCGCCATGCCCGCCGACCTTGCCGCCATAGGCCCCAGCGCCGCCCGAACCGCCGAAAATGTTGCCGGTGTTCGAGATCGAGCCTGCGCCTAGAAGCCACAGGCCGACACCGCCCTCGCCACCGGCCCCGCCGGTGGAGCCTTTGACGCTGTAGGCCGCGCCGCCCCCGCCGGCCCCGCCGTAGAGAAGGCCGGCGTTCTCAACCACCGCCGCGAACGTAACCAGCAGGCCAATCCCGCCCGCATAGCCGGCGGCGCCGGGCGTGCCGCCGGCGGCGCCCGCCCGCCCGTAGACATAGGCCGAAGAGGTCGCGACGACGCCGGTGTAGCTGTTGGAGAGGTTGTAGCCCTTGGTGTAGAGCCCCGTCAGAGTCTTGTAGGTCATCGCTTACCTCACCGGCATGCGAGTTCTGCGGCCATTGTAAAGACCCGCGCCCGGCGGGGGTCAACACGCTGAGGGCCGGCCGCGAAAGACCGCACTCCCCTGGATAGGCAAAATATTGCGTCAGGCCTTTGTCTTGACCCGGGCCGCCGGCAATGGCATGTCCGCGAACTGGGATTTCGGAGCAGAACCGATGCGCGGGCGCGTCATCGTACTTATTAGGCGGCCGATCGCGGCGGGAGGCTAAGAGGCCTCCTCGCCTCGCGGTCGGTCGCGCATTTTGAAGGCCCCTCGCGGGCCTTTTTTCATCCCCGCTCCAGCACCCAGAGTCCTCAGTGATGACCGTCCATTCCTCCGTCCACACCGACCAGTCCGCCGAAATCCTCACCGGGGCCCAGATCGTCGTGCGCGCCCTGGTCGACCAGGGCGTGACCGACCTCTTCGGCTATCCGGGCGGGGCGGTGCTGCCGATCTACGACGCCCTGTTCCACGAACCGCGCCTGCGCCACATCCTGGTCCGCCACGAGCAGGGCGCGACCCACGCCGCCGAGGGCTATGCCCGCTCCACCGGCAAGGTCGGTGTGGTGCTGGTGACCTCGGGCCCGGGAGCGACCAACGCCGTCACCGGCATCGTCGACGCCCTGATGGATTCCATCCCCCTGGTGGTGATAACCGGCCAGGTGCCCACTCACCTGATCGGCACCGACGCCTTCCAGGAATGCGACACGGTGGGCATCACCCGCTCGTGCACCAAGCACAATTACCTGGTGAAGAACGTCGCCGACCTGCCGCGGATCATGCACGAAGCCTTCCGCATCGCCGCCGCCGGGCGGCCAGGTCCGGTGGTCGTCGACGTGCCCAAGGACGTCCAGTTCGCCAGCGCCCCTTACGTCGGGCCCAGGGAAGCGGCCCCGCTGCACAGCTACAATCCACCCTCTAAGCCCGATCCGCGCGCCATCGCCGAGGCGGCGGCCCTGATCGCGAGCGCCAGGCGGCCGCTTTTCTACACCGGCGGCGGGGTGATCAACGCCGGTCCGGCCGCCGTAGCCGCCCTGCGCGAACTGGCGGCGCTGACCGGCGCCCCGGTCACCTCGACCCTGATGGGGCTGGGGGCCTTCCCCGCCGACAATCCGGCCTGGCTGGGCATGGTCGGCATGCACGGGACGTTCGAAGCCAACAACGCCATGCACGACTGCGACGTGATGATCGCGGTCGGGGCCCGCTTCGACGACCGGGTCACCGGCCGCCTCGACGCCTTTTCGCCGGGCTCGAAGAAGATCCACATCGATGTCGATCCGTCGTCGATCGGCAAGGTGGTCCGCGCCGACGTCAAGGTCCTGGCCGACGCCGGCAAGGCCTTGGCGGCGCTCACCGCGGTCCTCGAGGGCGAGCGTCGCCGGCTGGGCGGCGAGCGTCTGGCGCCGTGGTGGGAGGAGATCGCCCGCTGGCGGGCCCGCGACTGCCTGGCCTATCGTCCGTCGACGGACGTCATCAAGCCGCAGTACGCCGTCGAGCGCCTGTTCGCCCTGACCGCCGGCCGCGACGTCTTCATCACCACCGAGGTCGGCCAGCACCAGATGTGGGCGGCGCAGTTCTATCGCTTCAACCAACCCAATCGGTGGATGACCTCCGGCGGCCTGGGGACCATGGGATACGGCCTGCCGGCCGCCATCGGGGTCCAGGCGGCCCACCCCAAGAGCCTGGTGATCGACATCGCCGGCGACGCCAGCGTGCAGATGACCATCCAGGAGATGTCCACCGCCATCCAGCACGACCTGCCGATCAAGGTCTTCGTCCTCAACAACGAATGGATGGGCATGGTCCGCCAGTGGCAGCAGCTGCTCCACGGCGAGCGCTACAGCCACTCCTATTCGGCCAGCCTGCCGGACTTCGTGAAGCTGGCCGAGGCCTACGGAGCCATGGGGCTGCGCGCGACCCACCCCGACGAGCTCGACGGCCTCATCGAGGAGATGATCGACAGCCCCCTGCCGGTGATCCTCGATTGCCGGGTCGAGCGGGCGGAGAACTGTTTCCCGATGATCCCCTCGGGCAAGGCTCACAATGAGATGATCCTTGGCCAGGAGGCCGGCGACGTGGGCGCTGTCATCGGCGATGCCGGACGGAGGCTGGTGTGAGCGATCCCGTCGAGGAGGCCCCGGCCAGCGCCTATGACATGGGCCATGCCGAGGAGGCCGAGGATCTGGCGACCTTCGCCGTGCGGGTCGACAACGAGCCCGGCGTCCTGCACCGGGTGGTCGGGCTGTTCTCGGCCCGCGGCTACAACATCGAGAGCCTGACCGTCGCCGAGACCGACCGCAAGGCCCACACCAGCCGGATCACCATCGTCACCCGCGGCACCCCCCACGTGCTGGCCCAGATCGAGGCCCAGCTGGAGAAGATGGTTTCCACCCGTCACGTCCAGAACGTCACCCGCGACCCAAATGGCGTCGAGCGCGAGCTGGCGCTGGTGAAGGTGCGCGGCGTCGGGGCCGACCGGGCCGAGGCCCGCGATCTGGCCGGCATCTTCCGGGCCCGCGTGATCGACACCAATTCCGAGAGCTTCATCTTCGAAATCAGCGGCGCGCCCTCCAAGATCGACAAGTTCGTCGATCTGATGCGCCCCATCGGCCTGGTGGAAGTCTCCCGGACCGGGGTCCTCTCCATCGAACGCGGTGAGATGAAGCTGTAGCTGTAGCTCAGCGCTCCTCCGCCTTGGCCAGGGCGGCCTGGGCCTGCCCCACGAAGGCGAACATCTCCGGGTTCAGTGGCAGGGCGGGCGCCTTGGTCGGGTCGGCCAACGCGTCGGTCCATACCGCCTGAACCTTGGCCGCCACGCCTGGATCACCCCGGGTGAACTGGTCCACCTGCGCCTTCCAGCGCCGGGCCAGGTCGAGGGCGGCCGGAGAGGTCGGATCGCCCTTGGCCATCAGGGCCTTGGCTTCGGCGATGAGGGCGTCCCACTGCGCGCCGATCTGCTCCTGATCGAAGGGCCGGCGGCCGGTCTCCGCGATCTCGGCGTCGTTGAAGTGCGCCCGCACATGCGGATCGAGAAGTTGGCCCAATTCCTTCTGGCCTGATTTGAGGGGCATGACGGTCTCCTTGGCTAGGGTTGAAAGATCGTCGATGGAGAGCGGTTCGCCTCTGGCCAGCTTGGCCCGGGCGGCGCGAACGATGCCAAGGGCGCGGACGGCATCCGCCGCCTCGCCCGCCAGCGCCGATTCCTGCGCCGCCAGGGTCTGGTCCAGGCTCACACCGCCCATGAGCTCGGTGATGCGAGCCAGGGTCAGGCGAAGGGCCTTGAGGGTGAGCACCTGGGTGAGGCGGGCGATTTCGGCCCGCCCGTAGACGCGCCAGCCGTTCGCCGCCCGCACCGCCTTCACCAGGCCACGCTCGTCATAGAGACGCAGCGCCTTCGGGCTCACGCCAAGAAGGCGAGAGACCTCGGCCGGGCTGTAATGGCGCTCCACGCTGGACATGGGCGAGACGATCTCCGTTTCGACCCTTTGGGCTTGTGAGGCCCGCCCCTGGGGCGGGGTCAAGCGGGTTTTTTCGAGGTCAGTCGCCCTCCTGGCGCACCACCGGCGGCCTCCAGTCGGCGGCAAGCGCCTTGGCCGGATGGTAGCCGGTGACCTCGCCCATGAATGGCGGCATGATCTCGTAGCCGAGAAGAGCCTGCAGCCTAGGCGACATGGCCGCCACGCGCTCGCGAGGAATAGCGAGGAACCAGTTCTCCTGGGTTCGCGCCCAGGGCTCGCAATACTGGTTGGTGTAGCCCAGCCGCGGAGCGGCGCTCCGGTTGGCTCCCGCTCCGTGGACCAAGGTGCCGACGAACACCGCCGCCGCTCCGGCCGGCATCTCCAGTGGCACGAGGCCGGCCTCGCCGCCGGCCGCGATCGCCTCGCGGGCCTCGGCGATCTGATCGACGTCCCAAGCCTGGCTGCCGGGAATGGCCACTGTCGCGCCGTTCAGGGCGGTGAAGCCGTCGACCGCCCCGATCACGCTCATGCCCAGCGGCGGGCGCGGCCGCTCGAAGGGATAGAAGGCGTCATCGTAATGGATGCTCTGGGCCGATTCGCCAGGGTTGATCCGGATGGCGTGGCTGGCGCTGAGCAGGAAGCCCGGCTTCAGGAAGGCCCCGACCACCGCCAGGATGCGCGGATCGGCGGCGATCCGCTCGAAGACCTGGCCGCGGGCCACCAGGGAGTAGACGCGCTCGGTCTTGCGCCCCTCGAAGGCGTTGCGGCCGGTCCACCGATCGAGGTGCGGGGCGACGCCAGCGCGAAACATGGCCAGCGCCTCGGGATCGAGGATTCCCTCGATGATCGTGAAGCCGTCGCGGCGGACGCGCTCGATATGCCCCGCCGCATCGAAGCCATTGGGTTGCCGGGCCGCGCCATCCATCGGGGCATTATAGCACCCTTGTTCAGGCCGGCTGGACCTGAAGAAGCGAGGCCTCGCGGGCACGGTGGTTGCGCATCGCGACATGGCGGAAGGTGGCGTATTGAACCGCGAAGAGAGCGAGCTTGGAGGCCAGCGGGAAGACGCCGATGAAGGCCAGCCACGCCTTGTGACCGAACCACACGGCGACGATGAGATTGGCCGCGGCGGTGGCGAACATCAGGCCCGACCACACATAACCCCAGGCGGCGACCATTCCGCCCGTCAGGAATTCCTTGGCCCGGGGCGGCATATAGCGGTCCAGCCAGCCGCGCTGGAGCATGGCCGCGCCGATGGTGAGGTAGATTATGGTCGGCTTGGCCATGACGAAGCGCGGGTCGCCCGTGAGAAGGGTTGCCCCCCCAAGGATCGTCACCAAGCCGAGGCTCGCCCACTGCATGCCGGGCACCGGCCGGCGGCGCAGTGTTTCGAGACCGACCTGGCCGACGCCGAGCGCCACGGCGACGCCGGTGGAGAGATAGACGTTGCCGGTGATGGCGAAGAGGGCCGCGAAGATGAGCGTCGCGACCATGTCGATGACGATCGGGCGGGCGGCGTAGAAGAGGTTTTTCACGGCGTGTGGCTCCCTGGGCTGGACGGGCGGGAAGCTATTCCCGACGCCCCGGCTGGGCCCAGGCCGCTGGCGAAGCAATCCTGTCGATTGGCGCGATTCCGCCCGCCGTTGACGCTTCGCCAAATGAAAACGCCACCCGCCGCGGGGCGGGTGGCGTCTCCTCAATCGGGGCGGACTGCTAGTAGGGCCGCTCGCCGCGTTCTTCCATGCGGTGGCGGATATAGGCCCGCTTGCGGCTGAGAATCACGTGGTTGCGCCACCGCGCGTGAGCCCGCCAGCCGGGGTTGCCCCAGCCGTTCCAGCCTCGCGGTCCGCCCCAGCCGAAGCCGCGCCTATAGGCATAGCCGCACCAGTAGTAGCCCGGTCCATGCCAGCCGCCGGGATACCAGCAGTAGTTGCGGCCTCCATAGACGAACTGCGCCTGCTCGAGCGTGACTGGCTCGGCGGGATTATAGACCCCGACCACCAGGCGGGCTGGCGGCCCGTCGCCGGCGGGGGCGGCCGCCGAAGCGGTCCCGGCGAGCCCGAGCACGGCCGCCGCGGCGATAGTCGAGAGCAATAACTGTTTCATGGATGCGCTCCTTGGAGGTCCCTTCCTGGCCAGAACAGGATCAGGCGCCAATCAGTTCCCGCCTTATCGCAAAGTCAAGCTTGCCGGCCTGTCCTCTTCACGCCGCGCCCGCGAGCCCCTATGTTCGACCTGTTCGAACTTGTTCGGACTATGGAGATAAACGCGCGCGTAATAAGCGGACTGGACCCGGGTGCGATTCCCGGCGGCTCCACCAATTCCATTTCCGGGTCCCGCGTTATCGGCGAGGCCCGCACGGGGCCGATCAGCATCGACAGACGTCTAAAGGCGTAGCTTTCTCCCGGCGTGGCTCACCGTTTCGGGCCTTTATCTAACTGCGAACGATAACTTCGCTGGAGAATACGCCCTCGCCGCGTAAGCGGTGCGGACTATTCGCATCTGAAGTCCTGGTGTCTTAGCAGCGCCAGGCGGGGCCCGGGGAGCGCCCGCCAACAGAAGCTCCCCACTTACCCCGATGCTACGGAGGCGCTCCCCATCTTCCATGGGACTCTGGGAGCGCCTGCCAACAGAAGCTCCCCACTTTCTCCATCGCTGACAAGGCGCTCCCATCTTCCACGTGGGACTCTGGGAGCGCCTGCCAACAGAAGCTCCCCACTCATTCCACGATCAACTGTGTGAAACGGCGGCGTTCGCCCCTTGCCTTGGCCATGGCGAACGCTAGGTTCTCCGGCGATGGCCAGGGACGACAAGCCCGCGGATCTGATCGGCTACGAGGCCCTCCAGCAGGAGGCCTTGCGGCAGGTGGTGCGTTTGGCTCTGGACAAGGCGTCGACGCCGCGCGGCCTGCCCGGCGAACACCACTTCTACATCAGCTTCCGCACCGACATGGCCGGGGTCATGCTGCCTGAGGAGCTCGTCGCCCGCTATCCCGAGGAAATGACCATCGTCCTGCAGAACCAGTTCTGGGACCTCGCCGCGGGCCCAGACGGTTTTTCGGTCACCCTGCAGTTCAGCGGCCAGCCCAAGTCCCTCTCCGTGCCGTATGACGCGGTCACCCGCTTCTATGATCCAAGCGTGCAGTACCTGCTGCAGTTCACCCCCGTTCCGCCGAGCGCCCGACCGGCCGCCGCGCCGGCGAGCGCCGCCCATCGCAAGGACGAGGACGCACCCAAGGTCGTTTCCCTCGACCAGTTCCGCAAGAAATAATGGCCGACGAGGCCGCGCCGATCTCCGACGAGGCCCTGCTCGCTCGTTTCGTCAATACCGCCCGCCAGCCGGCCGGTTCGCGCACCCTGGGGTTCAGGATGACGGCGGTCAGCCAAGCCGAAAGAAGCGTGGAGGTCGAGTTCGACGCCCGCGCCGAACTGCTGGCCAATCCGATGAAGCAGGTCCAGGGCGGCTACCTGTGCGCCATGCTCGATGAGGTGATGAGCGTCGCCTGCATGGTCGCCTCGGGAATGACCTGCGTGGCTCCGACGGTGGAAATGAAGACCAGCTTCTTTCGCCCGGCCATGCCCGGCAAGCTGAGGGGCGTGGGGCGGGTCGTGCGCTGGGGCAAGACGATCGCCTTCACCGAGGGCGAACTCTACGATGAAGAGGGGAAGATCCTCGCCAAGGCCACCGGCACGGCGCTGCCCACGCCCTTCGCCAACTACAAGTAGTCCGGTGGGCCGCATCGTCCTTCTGCTGGCCGTGCTTATCGCCTGGACCGCGGCGCCGGCCGCCGCCGCCCCGGGCGCCTTCGCCGACTGGGCTGCAGTGGTCGTCAGTGGCGATAACCGCGCCGCCCATGAGGATGTGCCGACCCAGGCCTTCGACAACGCCCGCCGCGAGATCGCCGCCGCCCTCGCGGGGCGCGGATTCTCGAGCGGGAACATCATCCAGTTCTCGGTCGAGCCGCGCCGGCATCCCGACACCGCGCCGGGCCGCGCCGATCTTCCCGCCATCGCCGCCGGCCTTCGACGCCTCGCCGCGCGGACCAGAGCCGGCTGCCTCTTCTACCTCACCTCGCACGGCTCGCCGGACGGGGCGGTGCTGGGTGAGCGGATCCTGCCGCCGCGCGCCCTGGCCCGGATCATCGACGACAGCTGCGGGGCGCGACCGACCGTCGTGGTGATCTCGGCCTGCTTCTCCGGGGTGTTCATCCCCGCCCTGGCCGGGCCCGACCGCCTGATCCTCACTGCCGCCCGCCGCGACCGCTCCTCGTTCGGCTGCGGCGAGAGCGACGCCCATCCCTTCTATGACGGTTGCATCCTCGCCGCCCTTCCGCACGCCGCCGACTTTCTGGCCATGGGCGAGGAGGCTCGCGCCTGCGTCGCCCGCCGCGAGCGCGCCGAGCGTCTCGCCCCGCCCTCGCTGCCGCAGATCGCCATCGGCGCGCGGTTCCGCTCACCCGCTTTCGCCGCTAAACGAGCCCCATGACCGCCACTCGAACCGAGACCGACAGCTTCGGCCCCATCGAGGCCCCGGCCGATCGTTATTGGGGGGCCCAGACCCAGCGGAGCCTCGGCAACTTCAAGATCGGCTGGGAGAAGCAGCCGGCCCCGATCGTCCGCGCCCTGGGCGTCGTCAAGCGCGCCGCCGCCGAGACCAACATGGCGCTGGGCAAGCTCGATCCGAAGCTGGGCGAGGCCATCGTCGCCGCCGCTCAGGAGGTGATCGAGGGCAAGCTCGACGGCCACTTCCCGCTCGCCGTCTGGCAGACGGGCTCGGGCACCCAGTCGAACATGAACGCCAACGAGGTGATCTCCAACCGGGCCATCGAGATGCTCGGCGGGACGATGGGCTCGAAGTCGCCGGTCCATCCCAACGACCACGTCAACCTCAGCCAGTCGTCCAATGACACCTACCCCACGGCCATGCACATCGCCGCCGCCGAGGAGGTCGTCCACCGCCTGATCCCCGCCCTGCAGACCCTGCGCAACGCCTTGAACGACAAGGCCGGGGCCTGGGCAAGGATCATCAAGATCGGCCGCACCCACACCCAGGACGCCACCCCCCTGACCCTTGGCCAGGAATTCAGCGGCTACGCCCAGCAGGTGGAAAACGGGATCGCCCGCATCGAGATGAGCCTTCCCATGCTCATGGAGCTGGCCCAGGGCGGCACGGCGGTGGGCACCGGCCTCAACGCTCCCGCCGGTTTCGCCCAGATGGTCGCCGACAAGATCGCCCAGATCACCGGCCTGCCGTTCACCTCGGCCCCCAACAAGTTCGAGGCCCTGGCCGCCCATGACGCCATGGTCTTCACCCACGGGGCGATGAACACCGTCGCCGCCAGCCTTTTCAAGATCGCCAACGATATCCGCTATCTGGGCAGCGGCCCGCGCTCCGGCCTGGGCGAGCTTTCCCTGCCGGAAAACGAGCCGGGCAGCTCGATCATGCCGGGCAAGGTCAACCCGACCCAGTGCGAGGCCCTGACCATGGTCTGCGTCCAGGTGTTCGGCAACCAGGCCTCGATCACCTTCGCCGGGGCCAGCGGCCAGTTCGAACTCAATGTCTTCAACCCGGTGATGGCCTACAACTTCCTGCAATCGACCCGCCTCCTGGCCGACACGGCGGCGAGCTTCACCGAACACTGCGTCGTCGGCATCGAGCCGCGCCTGGACAACATCGCCGCCGCCCTCGACCGCTCCCTGATGCTGGTCACCGCGCTGGCCCCCAAGATCGGCTACGACGCCGCCGCCAAGATCGCCAAGACGGCCCACAGGAACGGCACGACCCTGCGCCAGGAAGCGGTCGCCGGCGGCTATGTCACCGAAGCCGAGTTCGACGCCATCGTCCGCCCGGAGAACATGATCGGGCCAGGCTAGGGCATTCGACGCTTCCCCCACCCCCCCGTCATCCCCGGGCGTCAGTCCCGGGGACCCGTGATCAGGTGAAGCGCGGTGCCGATGTGTGCGCTTCGTCACTCGCTACCGCCGCGCCGGCCGACGATTGAGGAAAACCGCAGAGAGGCAGAGACGCAGAGACGCGGAGAAGAAGGAGCTTGAGGGCGCTTCGCGCCGAGGCGCCTTCATGATTATCGTGCCTCCCACTCGCGGCGCCTCATCGCCTCTGCGTTCTTCTCTGCCTCTCTGCGGTTAGACTGCGCATTGGCCGCGCTCTGGCGCGGCCAC
>DASXIE010000096.1:0-6774 GCA_036498165.1 Caulobacteraceae bacterium | reverse complement strand
GCGCGGGGCGCGGGTGCTCGGCCTCGACCGCCACCATCCGCCGCACGACCAGGGCTCCAGCCACGGCGAGACGCGGATCACCCGCCAGGCCATCGGCGAGGGGATGGAGTACGTTCCCCTGGCGCTTCGCGCCCACCAACTGTGGCGCGAAATCGAGGCGGAGAGCGGGGAGACCCTGCTGCGCCAGGTTGGGGCCCTGCTGATCAGCGCCCCGGCCCTGGGCGGCGTCCACCACGGCAAGCACGACTTCCTCGAACAGACCCTGGCCGCCGCCAGCGCCTTCGCCATTCCCCACGAAATCCTAACCCCGGCCGAGGTCCGCGCCCGCTATCCCTTGCTGCGCCTCGCCAATCATGAGGTCGCCTATTTCGAGCCGGGCGCCGGCCTCGTTTATCCGGAGTGCTGCATCGCCGCCGAGCTAGCCCTGGCCCGCAGTCACGGCGCAAAGGTCCGTCTCGGCGAGGCGGCCCTGGCGATCGAACCGGACGGGGGCGGCGTGCGCGTCGTCACCGATAGCGCATCCTACGAGGCGGCCAGGGCTGTGGTCTGCGCCGGGCCATGGATCGGGGGATTGCTGGGCGGACCGTTCGAGGCGCTCCAGCTCCACCGCCAGACCCAGCACTGGTTCGAACCGGACGATCCGGCCGCCTTCGCCCCCGACCGATTTCCGGTCTTCATCTGGATGCATGGCCGCGGCGAGGGGGAATGGTTCTACGGCTTTCCGCGCGATCCGGACCGGGGCGGGGTGAAGATCGCAGCTGAGCAGTTCGCCACGATCACGGCGGACCCCGACAGTCTTGACCGCCTCGCCACAAAGGCCGAGGCGCAGGCCGTCCACGCCCGCCACGTCGCCGGGCGCATCGAGGGCCTGCCGCCGGCCTGGCTGCGCTCCGCCGCCTGTGTCTACACCACCGCCCCGGCGAGCCGGTTCATCGTCGGCCCCGATCCGGCCCGCGCACGGGTCATCGCCGTCTCGGCCTGCTCCGGCCACGGTTTCAAGCATTCGCCGGCGATCGGCGAGGCAGTGGCGGCGTGGGCGCTGGAGAACGAGCGGCCGGCCATCCTGGCGCCGTTTGGCCCCGATAATCTCTATGCCGGCTGACCGCGGCGCAGGGCGAAGAAGGCGACAAGGGCGATCACCAGCGCCAGCAGGCTCGCCCCCAGCTGCACCCGCAGGGACGGGCTGAAGGCCATGGCGGCCAGGATGGCGAGGATCGCCGCCACCGTGAACCAGCTGAGGGCCGGATAAAGCCACATCCGCACCACAAGTCGCTCCGGCGCCTCGGCTTCCAGGCGTCGGCGCAGGCGGATCTGGGCCAGGGCGACGATGCCGTAAACGAGCAGCATCAAGGCGCCCGAGGCGTCGAGCAGGAAGGCCCACACGTGAGTCGCGTCGACCACCGAGGCGGCCCCGGCGACGATCGCGAAGGCGGTGGCGAAGAGGATGGCGCGCACCGGCACCTTGCGGGCGTTGAGCTTGACAAGGGCGGCAGGCGCGTCGCCTCGCGCGGCCAGGGTGAACAACACTCGCGATGTGACGTAGAGGCCTGAATTCAGGCACGACAGGACCGCTGTGAGGATGATGAGGTTCATGATCAGCGGCGCGGCCGGCACGCCCATGCGGGCCAGGGTGGTCACGAAGGGCGAGACGCCCGGATGGATCGCCGTCCACGGGGTCAGGGTGACGATGAGGAACAGGGAAAGGACATAGAAGAGCAGGATCCGCACCACCACCTGGCTGGTCATGCGGGCGACGGCCCGGCCGGGCTCGGCCGATTCCGCCGCCGCGATGGTGGCGATCTCGGCCCCACACAGCTGGAAGATCACGCTCGTCACCCCGCCCATCACGGCCAGGGCGCCGAACGGCGCGAAGCCGCCGCCGGTCGTCAGGTTGGCGAGGCGGGCGGCCGGCGAATGGAGGATGAGGAAGAAGAGGCAGCCGACGATGAACACCACGATCGCCGCCACCTTGATCGATGCGAACCAGAACTCGAACTCGCCGTAGGACCTGGTCGACCACAGGTTGGTGATGAGCATCAGGGCCACCAGGCCCAGCGCCATGGCCCAGACGGGGAGGGCGATCCACTGCTGCAGGACGAGGGCGCCGGTGAGGGCCTCGAAGGCCACAACCACCACCCAGAAGTACCAATAGAGCCAGCCGGCGGTGAATCCGGCCCAGTTTCCCAGCCCCAGACGGGCGTATTCGGTGAAGGCCCCGGTCTCGGGATAGGCGGCGGCCATCTCGCCTAGCATCCGCATGACCAGAAGGACCACCGCACCGGCCAGCAGGTAGCTGACCACGATCGCCGGCCCCACCGAGGCGATGCCGGAACTCGATCCGACGAAGAGTCCGGCGCCGATGATCCCGCCGATCGAGATCATGGTCACGTGCCGCTGGCGAAGGTCCTTGGCCAGGCGGCGCGTCGGCTCGGAGGCGGGCGCGTCGACGAGGCTGGCTTGCGTCATGATTCCTCCGGTGGGCGATTCAGCCTCTCGCACGCTCTATCCGAACCAAGGGTCCAAGGCCAATGGGCCGCGAGGGTGAGCTTAAGTGTCGCATCGATCTCGACTCGCGGGCGTTGAGGCGGCAATAGAATGTTCGACATGAGCGACACGCATGGGGCGGGGGCCGGGGCTGGCCGCGAGGTCGAGCTGAAGCTCGCCATCGGTTCCGACGCCGCCCGCTCCGCCGCCGATCGCGAGCTCGGCCGCGCCCCGGCGCGCTCGGTGGAAACCATCTATTACGACACGCCCCGGCGGCGACTTCATTCGGCCGGCTACAGCCTGCGTCTGCGCCGCGACGGCGAGAAATGGTCCCAGTCGGTGAAGAGCGCCGACGGCTTCAACCGCTTCGAGCAGGACCATCCCCTGCGCGGGGCGATGCCGGACTTCTCGCTTCTGGAAGGCACGCCGATCGCTTCCCTGGTCGATGTGGCTGACGGCCTCTCACCGATGTTCGTGACCAGGGTCCAGCGCCGCTCGCGCCGCCGCGACGCCGACGGCAGCCGCATCGAATACAGCCTCGACGAGGGCGAGGTGATCGCCGCCGACCGCTCCTGGCCGATCCTCGAACTCGAGCTCGAGCTGAAGGCCGGCGCGCCTGGCGCCCTCTTCGATCAGGGCCGGCGCCTCGCCAGGGACGAGGCCTTCGTCCCGGCCTTCATGAGCAAGGCCGACCGCGGCTACGCCCTGGTGGATGGCATCCTGGGCGAGCCGGTGAAGTTCGGGGCCCACAAGCTTGACGACAGGATGTCGGCGGCGGCCGCCTTCCAGACCCTGGCCCGGCGCTGCCTTCGCCAGCTGTCCCTCAACGCCGACCTCATCGGCAGCGGCTGGCGTCTGGAGGCCCTTCATCAGGCGCGCACCGCCCTGCGCCGCCTGCGGGTCGCCATGAAGCTTTTCGAGCCTCTGCTGGCCAAGCCGCGCACCGAAGCGATCGAAGCCGAACTCAAGTGGCTGACCGGGGAGCTGGCCGATGCCCGCAACCTCGACGTCCTGGTGCTCGAAACCTTCCAGCCGGTGGCCGACAAGCTCGCCGACCGGGCGGCGGCGGCGGCGTTCGGCAAGGCTTTGCTGGCGGCCCAGGAGCGCGGCCATGAGCGGGCCCGCGAGGCCCTGGCGTCGCCGCGCTTTCGCCTGATGCTGCTGGACGCGGCCCGCTGGGTGGAGGGTTGCGGCGAACCGGCCGAGCCGGCGCTTATCGCCAGGGCCCAGGGCGCATTCGCCGCCGATTTCGCCGCCAGGGCCCTCGCCGCTCGGCGCAAGGCTCTGTGCAAGCGCATCGAGGACCTCGACTGGGGCGATCCCTTCGCCCGCCACAAGGTGCGGATCGCCGCCAAGAAGATGCGCTACGCCTCCGAGTTCTTCCTGGGGTTGGGCCCCAAGTCGCGGTCCGGTCGCTATCGTCCGTTCGTCGAGGCCCTGTCGGAGATGCAGGACAAGCTTGGCCGTCTCAACGACTTGTCGGTGGCCGAGACCATGATCCTCCACACCCTCGAGGCGGCGCTCGATACCCGCGATGGCGCCCAGCGGATCGGCTATGCCGCGGGGGTGGTCATGGGACGCAACCTGGCCCACTCCGACAAGCTGGCCAGATCCGCCCGGCGCGCCAGCCGAGCCTTCGCTGATACGCCCGTCTGGTGGTAGCGGGGGGCGAAAGGGTGACCGCACGCATGACCTGGGCGGCGCTATTGGGTGCCGCCGTTCTGGCGCCGGCATATCAGGCGCCGGCCCAGAACCTCGCCTCGCCGCCGCCGGCAGTGGCGGCCCAACCGGCGCCGCCGGCCGAAAAACCTCTCCCACCGCTCAGCCGGGCTGACGGCGAAGCGATCGAGGCGGCGCTGAAAGGCGCCGGTGAATTCGCCTTCCCGCCCGAGTTCGAGAACGCCGCCGCCGAACTGGACAGTCCCGATCCGGCCACGCGGAAGAAGGCGGAGGATACGCTGGTGGTGGCCGCCGAAGCGCTCGCCTTCGCCGAGCACGGCGCCTTCGCCAATCCCGCCTCGATCGATCCCGACTGGGCCTCGCGCGGCCCCTACGACGCCGCTGCCGACTTCGAAAAAGCCCGGGCCGAGGGCCGCGTCCCGGCCTGGCTCGACAGCCTCAAGCGTCGCGACCCGGAATACCTCGCCCTGGTGGCCGCATGGCGGCGTTACCAGGCCATCGCCGCCGCCGGCGGCTGGCCGCGGCTGCCGGAGCGGGCGTCGTCGGGGAAAGGGGGGAAAGCGCGGTTCGTCGAGCTCGTTCACGCCCGCCTCGCCAAGGAAGGCTACGCCGGCGACAGCTACGCCGAGGACGTGGCCGAGTTCCAGCGCCGCCATTCCCTTGATCCCACCGGCGTCGTCGACGCCAAGACCATCGCCGCCATGAATGTGCCGGTGGAAGCCCGCCTGGCGACCCTGGGCGCCAACCTCGTTCGCGAGCGCTGGCTGCCCGATCCCCTGCCGCCGGACCGGATCGTCGCCGACATCGCCGCCGCCGAGGTCACCCTCCTGCGAGATGGCCAGCCGGCGCTCACCATGCGAGCCATCGTCGGCGACAAGAAGCACCTGACGCCGATCTTCGTCTCCCGCGTCTCGAACATCGTCTTCAACCCGGCTTGGCACGTGCCGGAGTCCATCGCCAAGGCCGAGCTTTATCCCAAGGAAGCGCGCTCCCACGGCTACTTCGCGCGCAATGACTTTTCCGTGATCAACGGGCAGCTGGTCCAGCACGCCGGGCCGAAGTCGGCGCTCGGGCGGATCAAGTTCGACATGCCCGATCCGTTCAACGTCTATCTCCACGACACGCCCGGAAAGGCCCTCTTCGCGGTCGACTCCCGGGGTCGCAGCCATGGCTGCGTACGTCTTGAAAAACCAAAGGAACTGGCGCTGGAACTGCTCTCGGCCCAGGGCTGGGACGACGATCGCATCGAGACCACCATCGACAAGGGGGACACCCTGTGGGTTCGGCCCAGGCAGTCGATTCCGGTGTACATTGTCTATCGCACGGCCGAGGCTACCGGCGACGGGCCCGCCACATTCCGGCCAGATACCTATGGCTGGGACAGCAAGCTTAACGCAGCACTGGCGCCCGCGCGCTAACCTTGTATCAAGGTCTGCGGCGGTTAATGTTCCCCTTTCTGTCGAGCGAGTCCCGTACGTACAATGACGCTGGCGCGCCGTTCGTTACTTCAGGCAGGTCTGGGTCTTGGCGTCGCCGGCGCTGCGATGGCGGCCGCCCCCTTCGCTCGGGCCAGCAGCGACATCATCGGCGATATCCTCGATCGTACTTCGCAACCCGCGATCCCGCGGCCGCTGTTCAACATCCCGGCCCGGCGCCTCGCTTTCGACAACCTTCATACCGGTGAGAAGCTCGACGTCGCCTACTGGGAAAACGGGGTCTATGTGCCCTCGGCCCTGGCGGCTGTGAACCACGTGCTGCGCGACCATCGCAACAACGAGGTCCACGTCATCGAGCCCCGCCTCCTCGATCTCCTGACCGCCCTCTCGCGCCAGCTTGAGGCGGGGCCGAACTACGAAGTCATCTCCGGCTACCGCTCGCCGGAGACCAACGCCCTGATGCACGCCCACAGCAGCGAGGTCGCCGCCGGCAGCCTCCATCAGTACGGCATGGCTATCGACATCCGCATGGCGGGGCTGAACCTCGCCTATCTGCACGACGCCGCCCTGCGGCTCGACATGGGCGGCGTGGGCTACTACCCGGAATCGGAGTTCGTTCACGTTGACGTCGGCCGGGTGCGCCGCTGGGGCGGTACGTAACCAAAGCGCCCTCTTGCGCGGCGCTTAGGCTTTCGTCAGCTTCAGGGGACCGTCACCGGAGCCCCGCCATGGACCGCCGCCAGTTCTCCCTCGCCGCCAGCGTTCTGGCCTTCGCGCCACTGACGGCCGACGCCGCGGCGCCCCCACTGGCCAGGTTCGTCGACGGCCCACGGCGCACGCCCGACAACAAGGTCCGCGATCCCTTTCGCCATCCGGCCGCCAGCCTTTCGTTCTGGGGCCTCGCGCCAGGCACGACGGTGGTCGAGATCGAGCCCTCCGGTGGCTACTGGACCGAGATCCTCGCCCCCTATCTGGCGGCCAGCGGCGGGAAATATGTCGCCGCCGTCAGGGGCGAGCCCTCTGCGTTCATCGCCCGCTACGCCGACCGCGCCTTGTGGGGCGACATTGGGGTCGTCCCGCTGGGATCCGGCCCCCTGGTCTCCCCAGGGACCGCCGACATGGTCCTCACGGCGCGCAACTTCCACGACTGGATGTGGCGTCCCGGTCTGGTGGC
>DASXIE010000095.1:0-25608 GCA_036498165.1 Caulobacteraceae bacterium | reverse complement strand
CAGCGAAACGGCCAATGGGGTGGCCTATGGGGCCCCGGCGCGCGTCGGGGTTCTCGAGATCGGATCGGTGCGCCTTTCCGATGTGCCGGTGACCATCAATCGCACGGCGATGACCACGTCCTTGCTCGGCATGCCGTTCCTCGATCATTTCGCGTCGATCGAGGTGAAGGGCGACCGGCTGTTCCTTGGCGGTCGCAGATAGGGAGAACGAGCGATGCTGTCATGGCAGATCGGGGCGGTGAAGGTGACCCGCGTGGTCGAGATGGAGATGCCGATCGGCTACGATCCCAAGCATCCCTTCCTCGCCGACGCCACGCCTGCCGCCCTGCGGCGGATGACCTGGCTCTACCCTCATTTCGTCAATGAGCAGGACCAGATGCTGCTCTCGATCCACGCCCTGCTGGTCGAGGCCCCGGGTATGAAACTGGTGGTCGACACCTGCATCGGCAACGACAAGGCCCGCGGCATGCTGCGCGGCCAAGCCCTGGCGACCCCTTTCCTCGACCATCTCGCCGAGGCCGGCTGGTCGCGCGACAGCGTCGACGCGGTGGTGTGCACCCACCTGCATGTCGATCACGTCGGCTGGAACACCATGCTCGAGGACGGCCGCTGGGTCCCGACTTTTCCCAAGGCGCGCTACCTGATCGGCCGGCGCGAACTCGAGCACTGGCGCGGCGAGCCCGACGCGGAGCAGCAGGCGATCCTCGGCGATTCCGTCCAACCGATCCTCGATGCGGGCCTGGCCGAGCTGGTGGAGATGGATCACCGTCTCACCGACGAGATCCGCCTCATCCCCAGCCCGGGTCACACGCCCGGCCACGTGAGCGTGATGATCGAATCCGACGCCCAGCGCGCCGTGATCACCGGCGACATGACCCATCACCCGTGCCAGCTCGCCCATCCGGACTGGTCGCCGCCCTTCGACAGCGACCCGGACGCGGCGGCGCGGATGCGCGCCTCCCTGTTCGCCGATTGGGCCGACGACGACATCCTGGTGATCGGCACCCACTACGCCGCGCCCACCGCCGGGCGCGTGAGGCGCGACGGATCGGCCTTCCGGTTCGATTGCTGACGGGATCGAAACCTCCCTCCGCGAGTTGGAAGCTCCACAGGCGGGGCGCTTTGAAGAAGAGCGAGGGAAGATGACCAGGCGATCGTCGAGGCTGCTGGGCGCGCTCGCCCTGGCGTTGTTGTTGTCGGCCTGCGCCGCCGGCGGGGTGGAATCCCATCAGGCCGCCCAAGGCGGGATCCTGTCGCAGTTCCTGCTCGGCCTATGGCATGGGATCATTTCGCCGATCACGCTCTTGGTCGAGATCGGCCACAAGCTGTTTCCGGGGATCATCCCATGGGCGATCCGGCTCTATGAGACCCGCGACGCGACGGTCGTCTATGATGTCGGCTTCTATCTTGGTCTGGCCGGCGCGCCTTCGATGGCTTTCCGCCGCTGGTCTTGACCGACGCAAGAAAATCGGCCGGGACGTTTCCATCCCGGCCGACTCATTAAGTCACGACGCCGTGGTTCGGGGCGTCAGTAGAAGATGCCGTAGCGCACCTGGACGATCTGACCGGTGTAGCGGTCGACCAGGAGGACGTCAGGCCCGTAACGGACCCACACCAGACCCGGCGGCGGCGCGAACAAGCCGAATGCCGCCCAGTTGTTGATCCAATAGTTCTGGCCGAGGTAGACGCCCGGGAGCACTTGGCCGTAGCTCCACCGGCGGTAGGCGAAGCCGGGAGGCGCCCGCCAGAATCCGCCCTGGAAGCGGCGCTGCGCCTGGACGTTGCGCTGGAAATTGCCCCAGCGCTGGTTCTGCATGATCGTCTGGCGCTTTTCGCTCAGGTATTGGTGTTCGGCCATCGCGTTGCCGTTACGCTCGTTGCGCAGGATTTCCTGACGCTTGTGGCCCAGGACCTGATGCTCGACCATTGAGTCGTGCTTGCGCTGGGCTTCCTGGGCCCGTTGATATTGGTCTTGGGCGGCGGCGGCGGTGGCCGCGCCGAGGACCCCAAGAACCATCAAGTTTGCTATCAGCCTCTTCATGGATCTTCTCCTGTTAGTGGTGAGGTCCCGCCCTCTGGCGTCCATGACCGCGCGGTCTGCGCGACCATGGCCGCTGCGACGCTACAGTAAGGCTTCAATGACAAGGATCAAGCCCGATGAGCCTCCGCTGCGGACACAACGTCCTACGCCGCGCAGCGTTCCGTCTTGGGCGGGCCTCCGCTGGCCGACGTCCCGGGATTCTTGCGCCGGTTCCGCCTAGCGGCCCAGATTGTCGGTCCGGCCGATGAACGAGGCGACGTTGTCGTGCAGCTCCTTTAGCGCCGATTCATGGGCGTAGACCATGTGGCCGGACTGATAATAGCGATACTCGATGTTGTTCTGCAGCTTGGCCGGAATGGGCAGGTGGTGATCTTCGTACCAGCCTTCGTAGAAGGGGGTCGCGAGATCGAAGTAGCCTCCGTTGACCATCACCTTGAGGCCTGGGTTGTACTTCATCGCCGACGCCAGATCAGGCATCACGTTGAGAATGCCCGGGATGGGAAAGGGCGCCCCGGGCGCCTGGTGGTCGAATTTCCAATCCTTGCCGACTTCGATCTCGGGCTTGTAGGTCTTGCCATCTCCATAGCCGAGCTGTTTGCGGACATAGTCGTTGAAGGCCGAGACGTAGGCCGAACTGATCGCCGCCGATTGCGGATCGTAGTCGGCCTCTTTGCTGAGCGGGTCCATGTCGGGGCCGGAAAAGCGGGTATCGAGGCGTCCGGTAGTGAGACCCTCCGGGTCCTGAAGATTCTTCTCGAACATGCCGCCATTGACCCTCAGATCAGCCTTGAGGACATAGGCGACCGGCAGGCCGGTATACTTGGCCAACTGTTCGGCCACCGCCTGGCGGCGGGCCGGATCGAGTTCGGCGCCGGCCTGCAGGGCCGCCGCGTACTCGCCGTTGGCGAACGTCTCCACCTCGCGCATGAAAGCGTCGAGGTCGGCCGGACGGCTGCCCGGCAGGCGGTTGTGATACCAGGCCGTGGCGGCATAGGTCGGCAGGGTGACGACATAGGCTTCGTCCGTCCCCGGATTGAATTCCGGCCCGTCGGCGGAGAGATCGAAGTTGAGGATCTGCGACAGCAGGATCACCCCGTTGAAGTCCACGGACTCGCCGGTCTCCAGTTCGTTGACGACCACCGCCGAGCGCGGTGTGCCGTAGCTCTCGCCGAACAGGTACTTGGGCGAATTCCACCGTCCGTAGCGGGACAGGAACTCGAGGATGAACTGGGAGAAGGCGTGGGCGTCGGGGTCGACTCCCCAGAAGGCCTTTTCCTTGTCCTTGCCGGCGATGCGCGAGAAGCCGGTTCCGGGCGCGTCGATGAACACCATGTCGGTGGCGTCCAGCAGGCTGTAGGCGTTGTCGACCACCGAATAGGGCGCGGCCGGGGTGTGCGTGTCGTCGGCGGTGACGACCCGCCGGGGCCCGAAGGCGCCCATGTGCAGCCACACCGTCGAAGAGCCCGGGCCGCCGTTGTAGAAGAATGTGATCGGCCGGCTCGCCGAGGGAGCGCCATTCTTGAAATAGGCGACGTAGAACATCGAGGCCTCGGCGCGGGGGTTGTTCCCGTTCGCTTCGACCTTCGCCTTGTCGTCCGTCTCGGCGGCCACCGCCTTCTGGACGGCGTCGTCCCAGCCCTTGGGATGAACCACCAGGGTGCCGGCTACGGCGCGGTAGGGGATCTTCTGGCCCTCGACGGTGACCAGGCCCTCGCTGGTGACCGACTCGGGCGTGAAGATGCTCCAGCCCGAGGGGACCGTCTTGTCGGTGAGGTTCTTGTCGGAGCCGTTTTTGGCGGGCATGTCGGCGGCCAGCGCCGGGGCGCCGGCCATGATCGTGGCCGCGGCGGCCATCATCAGCAATCGTTTCATTGTCTCTACTTGGTTTCCCCTCGTCGCCGCCCTCGGCGCATGCCCATCGCCATAGCGGCAGCCGCGGCGAACGCAAAATTACCAATTGGAAAGGCGCTTCGCGGCGGCGTAGAGCTGGGGCCGGCGGCGGGAGGAAACCGACCATGATCAAAGCCACGCTCACCCTCGCCCTTGGCCTCGTAGCGGGGTCGGCCATGGCCCAGGATGCCGGTCAGGCCGCCTACACCACCGACTGCTCGGCCTGCCACCAGGCCAATGGCCAGGGGATCAAGGGGGCGTTTCCCGCCCTGGCCGGCGATCCGTTGGTGAAGGGCGATCCGGCCGTGGTGATTGGGGTGGTACTCAATGGCCGCGGCGGCATGCCGAGCTTCAAAGCCGACCTGAGCGACGGCGAGGTCGCCGCGGCGGTAAGCTATATACGCGCCGCCTGGGGCAACGGCGCCGCGTCGGTGACACCCACCGCCGTCGCCGCCATCCGCTCCGCTCCGCCCCAACCGCATGGCGACGCCCACTGACGTAAGGCCGCCGGACGAGACTTACCCGGCCAGCGCCGCTTCCGGGGCGACGTCGACTTCGACTTCGAGGGTCTGTTGGCCGGGGGAGAGGAGGATTCCGTCGATCGGGGCCGCATCGGCGTAATCGCGGCCGATGGCCAGGACGATATGGTCGTTGCGGACCATCACGGCGTTGGTGGGATCGAAGCCGATCCAGCCGCTCGCCTCGCCGCACCACAGCTGCACCCAGGCATGGGTGGCGTCGGCCCCCTGCAGGCGCGGGGCCGATCCGGGCTGGCGGGTGCGCAAGTAGCCGCTGACATAGCCGGCGGGCAGGCCCAAGCCCCTCAGGCCGCAGATCATGATATGGGCGAAGTCCTGGCACACCCCGTGGCGGGCCTCGAAGGCGACCGCCGCCGGGGTCGAGACGTCGGTGGCCCCGGGGTCGTATTTGAAATCCTCGCGGATGCGGCTCATCAGCTCGCCGGCCGCCTCGATGATCGCCCGCCCGGGGGGAAAGCTTATCCGGGCGTAGTCGGTGATCTGGGCCAGGATTGGAGTCCGCGCGGTGGGATAGAGGTAGGAGGCCGGCCCCTCGGGGGTCAGCTCCCGCGAGGCCAGGCTGCGCGTCCGCACCGTCTCCCAGGAGGTGGCGAAGGCGAGCGCGATGGGCGGCGCATTGACCTCGACACGCGACCGGGCCTCGATGACGAGTTCCCGGTGCGGCGTGTCGACGATCACCTGGCGCATGGCCTCGCCGAATGCCCCCACGCTTTCGACGCTGCTGGAAGGGGCCGGGGTGAGTTCGATGGCGTTGGCCAGCAGGGTCTGGTCGGGCGAGGTCCTGGGAGTGAGGCGCAGGACACAGCGGGCGAAGGTGACCTCGCTCTGATAGGCGTAGGTGGTGCGGTGGAGCACCGAATAGATCACGCCAGCCCCCCGAGCTTCACGGTCGGCACGGCGTTGGCGCCTTGCAAGAAGTACCGGTCGGCGATCGCCCCGGAAAGTTCCAGCAGGGCGTCCTCGAAGCCGCGGATGGCCGTCTCGTTCAGGGCAGCGGCGTCGGCCGTCTCGACCTGCGCGCCCAGCACCAGGAGGATTCGCCGCGGCGCCTCGAGCATGCCGTCCTCGATGAGGGAGGGCAGGGCGGCCAGATGAGCCTGCAGGGTGGCCGCCTGGAAGGCCAGGGAGCGGGTGTTGAAGGCGTCGAGCAGGACCATGTCGCGCACCGGCGTCATCGCCAGTCCGACCAGATAACGCGCCCTATAGGTGATCTGGCTGTCGGCCAGGTCGAGCAGCAGGTCGAGGTCGTCGAGGGTGGCGTCCTCGCCGGCGAAGGTGCGGGCGAACCGGCAGATGTTGATCCCGCGCTCGACCCGCCGGCCCATGTCCAGGAAGCGCCAGCCCGCCGCGCGGTTCATGTTCTCCTGTGAGAGCCCCGCAAGCGCGGCGAGACTCTGCAGGGCCGATTCCACCTGGGCCAGGGCGTCGGCCTCGGAAACCACGTCCTTGCCCGGCGAGGCCAGGCCTTGCTCGAGGCTGACGAGCAGCGACCAGAAATCGGCGCTCAGCCGCTCGCGCATGCTGGACGCCGTGCGCCGCGCGGCGCGGACGAGGTAGATCACCGATCCGTAGGCGCCCTGGTCGTGCAGGGCGACGCGCGCCGCGTCCAGGGCCCGGCCGCCCAGCGCCTCCTTTTCCAGGGCCCCCCAGGCGATCAGCAACTCCTGCAGGCGGACGAGGGTCTCGCCGACCCCGTGGATGGCCGCCTCGGCGTCCATCAGGCTGGTGCACAGGCTGCGCGCCAGGCGCAGGGTGGCTTCGGCCCGCTCGAGATAGCGGCCGAGCCAGAAGAGGTTGTCGGCGGCCCGCCCGGGCAAATGGCCCATGATCCTTCTGACCTTCGCCTCGTCATGGCTCGCCAGCAGGGTCACCCGCTCCTCCGGCGCCTCGGCGATCACCCACACGTCGGCGGTCCGCGTGCCCTCGCCCATGGAGATCGCCCGCGCGTCGGGACGGTCGGAGGTTCGGCAGAAGCCGCCGGGCATAACCGCATAACCGTCCGCCGTGGCGGTGACGAAGACCCGCAGCACGAAAGGGGCCGGCTCGAGGCGGTCGTCGCGCAGCACTGGGGTGGTCGACAGCCGGGCCACTTCCTGGCCAACGAAATCCTCCGGCCGATCGGCCATCCGACCGAGGAGATCGGCCCGCTCGGCGGGGCTCAACTCGCCGATCACCCGGGTGCGGACGAAGCTTCCGTCCGCCTGCTGAACATTGAAGGCGCTGGCGATGGCGAGGTTCGGATCGCGCTCGACCTTGGCCTGTTCGAACTGCTGCCCGCACCACCACGTGGCGATGGAAGGAAGCCTCAGGTCCTCACCGAGCAGACGTCGCGAGAGGGCCGGCAGGAAACCCATGAGCGCGCGCGACTCCACCACCCCGGAGCCCGGCATGTTGAGCACCGCCACCCCGCCGCCACGTATAGCCTCCAGGAGCCCCGGCACCCCCAGGCGCGAGGCGCTGTTGAGTTCCAGCGGGTCGATGAAGTCGGCGTCCACCCTTCGGACGATGATGTCGGCGCGCTTCAGACCGGCGATGGTGCGCACCCACACGCGGCCGTCGCGGACCACCAAGTCGTCCCCCTCGACCAGGAGGAAACCGAGATAGCGGGCCAGATGAGCCTGCTCGAAATAGGTCTCACTGAACGGTCCGGGCGTCAGCAGGCAGATGCGAGGATCGTGGCGCTGCGCGCTCGCCGCCAGGCCACCGCGCATGGCGTCGAAGAACGGGGCCAGGCGGCGGACGTTCATGGCGTTGTAGAGGTTGGGATAGGCGCGCGACAGGACGAGGCGGTTCTCGAGCTCGTAGCCGGCCCCCGAGGGGGCCTGGGCGCGGTCGCCCAACACCCACCAGCGGCCGTCCGGTCCGCGTCCGAGGTCGGCGGCGTAGAGCTGCAGGTAGCGCCCGCCGGGTGGCCGCGCGCCCTTGATCGCGCGAATGAAGTCGGGGCTGCCAGTGAGGGTGGCGGCCGGCAGGACGCCCTCGGCGAGCATACGGCCCGGTCCATAGATGTCGGCCAGCAGAGCTTCCATCAGCCGTGCTCGCTGCTCGACGCCGGCGGCCAGGGCGGTCCATTCACCAGGAGCGATGATCAGTGGGATCGGGCTGAGCGGCCAGCTTCGCTCCACCTCCTCGCCGTAGACCCGGTGGGAGACACCGGTGTCGCGGATGTGGCGGGTGGCCAGGGTGAAGCGGCTGCGGATCTCCCCTTCCGGGTATTCGGCCAAGTCGCCGAGGAAATCCAGCCAGTAAGGGCGCGGGCGGCCGGTGTGGTCGAAGAGTTCGTCGGGCACGCCGGCGAGCGGTCTGTAGCCCTCCAGCCAGCGGCTCAGGCGCGCCGCCCCGGCGGGGTCGAGATCGCGCGCCCGCCGCGCGACGCTGGCCCCCCGCGAGCGCATCTTCACATCGGCCGCCATCGGTTCCGACTCATCACCCTCGACATTGGCCGCCAACTCCTAACCGAATAAGCTCTCGCGAACACCCGCTAGCGAGGGAGCGCCCCATGCGCCTACGGCAGATCGCCCTGGCCACGTCGGACCTCGACGCGGTGACCAAGGCCCTGGAGGACGTGTTCGGCCTGCGCGTCGCCTTTCGCGATCCGCACATCATCCACTATGGGCTGAAGAACGCCGTGCTGCCCGTCGGCTCGGCCTTCATCGAAGCGCTTCAGCCGGTCCACCCCGACGCCTCGGCGGCCCGGTTTCTCGCCAAGCGAGGCGATGATGCCGGCTACATGCTGATTTTCCAGGCGCCCGACGCCGCCGCCGAGCGGGCCCGGGTCGCCGCCCTGGGCGTGCGCGTCGTCGACGACATCGACCGGCCCGACTATCGCGCCAGCCACTTCCATCCGGCCGATTTCGGCGGGGTCCTGACCTCGATCGACGAGCAGCGCACCGCCGCCGACTATCTCGAACCGCTCGGCGACTGGTGGCCGGCCGGCCCTGATTGGCACGCCGCGCTGGGTGAAGATGTGCGCGAGCTTGTCGCCGTGACCCTGTCTTCGCCCGATCCGGCCGCCCTGGCCGAGCGATGGTCGACGCTCCTCAACGCTCCCCTGGACAGCGGTGATCGCCTGCGCCTCCCCCTTGCAAAGGGCGAACTCCGCTTCGTGCATGGCGATGAGCCCGGGACCCGCTTCCACGGCGTGGAGTTGAAGCTCGCCCGTCCGGCCGACGCCCTGGGCCGAGCCCGCGCCGCCGGCTTCGATGTCGACGACGAGGGCGTTCTCATCGCCGGCGTTCGCTTCATGGTGGTTTCCTAGCCGGGAACCCTCACCACCGCCCTTAGTCCGCCCAACGGAGAGCGGGCGAGGGTGACCTCGCCGCCGTGGCCGCGCAGGATGTCGCGGGCGATGGCCAGGCCCAGACCCACCCCTTTGGCGTTCTGGTTGCGGCCCTCGTCCAGGCGGCCGAACGGGGCGAAGGCGTCCTCGTAGCGGTCGTCGGGAATGCCCGGCCCATCGTCGTCGATGACGATCTCGGCCCCGCCGTCTTCGCCCGGGCGGCCGGTCACCTCGATGCTTCCGGCATGGCCGGCGGCATTCATGATCAGGTTGGAGAGGGCGCGCTTGAGGGCGTTGGGGCGCACCGGCGCGATCAGATCGGCCGGGGCGGCCAGCTTGACCTGGGCGCCGGCCCTCGAGGCGGCCTCGCTCACCTCGGCCAGAAGGGCGGTGAGATCGACCGGTTCGAGGGTCTCGGCCCCCTCGCCGCGTGCGAAGGCGAGATACTCATCGATCATGTGCTCCATCTCGGCCACGTCGCGCTTCATTTCATCGACCCTGGGGCCGGGTGGAGAGAGGGCCAGTTCGAGTTCGAGGCGGGTGAGCGGGGTGCGAAGATCGTGGCTCACCGCCGCCAGGAGGATGGTGCGCTGGTCGACGTGGCGCTGGATACGCGCCTTCATGGCCAGGAAGGCGCTGGCCGCCTGGCGCACTTCGCGCGCCCCGTGCGGACGGAACGGCACGTCGGCCCCTCGGCCGAAGGCGTCGGCCGCCTCCGCCAGCCGCTCGATGGCCCGCACCTGGTTGCGGATGAATAGGATCGAGACGGCGGTGAGCAGGAAAGTGGCGACGGTCAGCCAGAGGATGAAGATGTGGCCCTTGGTGGCGAACACCCGGTCGTTGGGCGCGATGATCCGCAACACCCCTTGCGGAACCTTAACTCGGATGTCGACGTAGGCCGGGTAGCGGGCGGTGTCGAACCACACCGGGGCGTCGACACGCTCGGCAAGGGCCTTCCTCAAAGCCCGGTCGACGGGCACCAGAAGGGATGGCCGGCGGCCGCGCGGCAGGATCGCGCCATCCTGCAGGGCGATCGAGAGATTCATCGTCTGCTGGGCCCGGTCGCTGATGCGCCGCAGATTGACCGGGCTGGGCGCGGCCTCATAGCTCGC
Source organism: Caulobacteraceae bacterium (assembly GCA_036498165.1). Classification (GTDB taxonomy): domain Bacteria; phylum Pseudomonadota; class Alphaproteobacteria; order Caulobacterales; family Caulobacteraceae; genus Acaudatibacter. Next base: position 15,747 of record DASXIE010000095.1, on the reverse strand, counting down.
CAGGATCCAGGCGACATCGCCGGCGACGCCCTCGGTGAGATGGGCGTTCACGGTCTGCCAGTGGGCGTCGAAGAATGCGTAGGTCACGGCGATCTGCATGACCGTGATCGGCAGGACGATGATCAGCAGGCTGCGCCCGAAGAGGGACTTCGGCGCCCGCCGCCTGATCATCCGCCACAGGAAGGCGAACCGCGACAGGCGCATCAGTCGGGGGTGAGCATGTAGCCGACACCGCGCACGGTGCGCAGATAGCGCGGATTGCCCGGATCGGCCTCGATCTTGCGCCTTAGGCGGGTGACCTGAATATCCACCGCGCGGCCGGTAGGGTCGGCGCTGTCGCGGGCGAGGTCGAGGCGGTCGACGGGGCTGTGGGGGGCGGCGGCCAGGCGGCGCAGCAGGCGGATCTCGGCCTCGGTGAGGCGCACAGGCTCGCCCTTGGCGGTCAGTTCGCCACGGGCCGGATCGAAGGCGCACGGCCCCAGGATCACCGGACCGTCCTGGGCCGGCGCGACGCGGCGCAGGATCGCCTCGATGCGCAAGGAGAGCTCGCGCGGCTCGAAGGGCTTGGCGAGATAGTCGTCGGCCCCGAGTCTCAAGCCCTCGATGCGGTCGTCGGGAAGGCCGCGGGCGGTCAGAATGAGGATCGGGGTGGCGCCCACCGGCTTGGGCTGGGCGCGCAGCCAGCGGGTAAGGGAAAGGCCGTCTTCGCCGGGCATCATCACATCGACGACCAGCAGGTCGAAGGCCAGGGTCTCGAGCAGGCGGCGGGCGCCGGCGGCCGAGGCGGCGGCGCTGACCCGAAAGCCGGCGCGGGAAAGGAACTCCTTGAGCAGGTCGCGGATGCGGTCATCGTCGTCGACGACGAGGAGGTGACGCCGCGCCGGGTCCGCTGCCATGGCTCCCCTTACGCCGCGCGCCCCGCCGAGCCAATTCGTTTGACGAGGCGAGGCCCGCCGTCGTCTAACGCCGGCCTTGGCGCGTTGGTGTCAGGAGGAGATCAGATGGCGCTCATCCCCTACGACGATCGCGACGGCTGGATCTGGCTCGACGGCCAGTTCACGCCCTGGCGTGAGGCCAAGGTGCATGTGCTGACCCATGGCCTGCACTACGCCTCGGCGGTCTTCGAGGGTGAGAGGATGTACGGCGGGGAGGTGTTCAAGCTGCGTGAGCACAGCGAACGGCTGTTCCGCTCCGCCGAAATCCTCGACTTCAAGATCCCCTTCACTGTCGACGAGATCGACAAGGCGACCCTGGCGGCCTGCGCCAAGAACGGCCTCATCGACTGCTACATCCGCCCGATCGCCTGGCGCGGTTCGGAGATCATGGGCGTCGCGGCCCAGGCCAGCCGCATCCACGTGGCTATCGCGGTGTGGGAATGGCCGAGCTATTTCAAGCCCGAGGAGAAGGCCAGGGGCATCGAGTTGACCTGGGGCAAGTACAGGCGTCCCTCGCCGGAAACCGCGCCAACGGCCTCGAAGGCGGCGGGCCTCTACATGATCTGCACCCTCTCCAAGCATGCCGCCGAACGCGAAGGCTTCGCCGACGCCATGATGCTCGATTGGCGGGGCTTCGTCGCCGAGGCCACCGGGGCCAATGTCTTCTTCGCCGCCGACGGCGCCCTGGTCACCCCGATCCCGGACTGCTTCCTCGACGGCATCACCCGCCGCTCGGTGATGGCGTTGGCGCAGAGCAAGGGCATCCACGTGGAGGAGCGGCACATCCGCCCAGAGGAGCTGGCCCGCTTCAGCGAATGCTTCATCGTCGGCACCGCCGCCGAGGTCACGCCGGTCTCCCGGATCGGCGACTACCGCTTCAAGCCGGCGGCCATGTCGCTCGGCCTGATGGAAGACTTCGCCAAGCTCGTCCGCCGCGAGCTGCAGCCGGCCTGACCGCTCCTCCCGACCGCTCTACACCACCCAGCTTTCCGGGGTGGGATAGGCTTCGCGCCGCAACAGGCGGCTCAGCCCCACGGCGCAGCGGACGATGAACCAGATCCAGGTCGCCAGCAGCAGCGGTATGCCGATGAGGATCAGAATCAGGAAGCACGAAACGCAAGTAAACAGCAGGCCGATCCAGAAGGTGCGGATCTGGAAGGTGTAGTGGCTCTTCAGCCAGTCGGCGGCGGTCTGGCGTTCAACGTAGGCGAGGACCAGGCCGACGATCGTCGCCACCCAGCCGATCACCGGTACGAAATGGGCCAAATAGAGAATGTAGACCACGAAGGCCATTTGTCGCTCGTCGTGGGTGACCGCGGCGGCCGGTGTCGGCGACGGCGGCGGCGGAGGTGGCGGCGGCGGATCGAGAGTTTCGCTCATGGTGTCCACGCTAGCGCCGAACCGCCGTGATCTCCACCCCCGCGGTGGCCGCTCCGGGGCCGAGGGCCCGCGGCTTCTCCACCCGCACCCGGGCGCGTCCGACTCGCGGCTCGCCGATACACGCCTCGGCGAGACGTCGGGCATAGGATTCGACCAGGCCGATGTGGCCACCGGCGGCGATGGCGCGGGCATGGGTGACGATGGTCTCGTAGTTGACGGTGTCGTCGAGGTGGCGCCAGCCGCGGGCGTCGACATCCAGCTCGATGTCGACGACCAGGGGCTGGAGGACGCCGATCTCGTGGTCGTAGACGCCAATCTCCGCCTCCACGGTGAGGCCGCGCACGAAGACCTTGGTGGAGGTGACCTTCGAGCGCTCCTTAGTCATCGATCACGTCCGGCGTGCGCCAGGCCAGATGCTGGCCGCCATCTACGGCGATCATCTGGCCGGTGACCGAGGCGGCGTCGATGAGATATCTCAAGGCGGCGGCGATTTCGTCCGGGCTCGGACCGCGGCCGAGCGGTGCGGCGGCGGCCTGGGCGGCGAAAGCTTCCGCCGACTGATGAACCGAGGCCAGGGTCGGGCCCGGACCAATGGCGTTGACCCGGATGGCCGGAGCGAGGGCCTGGGCCAGGGTCTGGGTCGCAGTCCACAGGGCCGCCTTGCTCAAGGTGTAGCTGAAATAGCGCGGCGTCAGGCGCCATACCCTCTGGTCAAGGATATTGATGATCTGCCCGGAGACGCCTTCCGGGAGGGCCCTGGCCATCGCCGCGGCCAGGAGCACGGGAGCGCGCAGGTTGACCGCCATGGTGGTCTCGTAGACCGCGGTGTCGAGTCTCGTGACGTCGTCTTCGTCGAACACCGAGGCGGAATTGACCAGCAGGGTCAGAGGCGACGGGGCGGTCTCGATCAGTCGCGCGCAGGCGCCGGGATCGGCCAGATCGGCATTCCGGGCGAGGGCCTGGCGGCCGAGAGCCTCGATGCGGCCGGCCACCGCAGCCGCCGCCTCTTCCGAGCGATGATAATGGACGATGACGTCGAAGCCGGCCTCGCCCGCCGCCACCGCCAGGGCGGCGCCGATCCGCCGGCTGGCGCCGGTGACCAGCGCCCAGCCGCGCGAGTTCACGGCCTCAGTCGAGACGGTGGAACTCGTAATAGTTGAGCGCCCCCATGACGGCGATAAACAGCAGGATGAGGATGACGGCCGAGATTTCCATGCGAGCGGCTTTAGCCTAATCCCAGGCCATGGTCGATTCCGTCGGCATCCTGCCGTGCCAGCTCATCGAGGCCCTGATTTGCGGCGGAGCCATAGGCGCGGCGAAGCCGATCGAGCCGCAGCAGGTCCAGCCGGCCAGCCTCGATCTGCGGCTCGGCGCGCGGGCGTGGCGGGTGAGGGCTTCGTTCCTGCCCCGCCTAGGCGGAACGGTGGCCGAGCGGATCGCGGACCTCGCCATGCACCAGCTCGACCTCTCCGCCGGGGCGGTGCTGGAGCGCGGCTGCGTCTACATCGCCGAGCTACAGGAAAGGCTGGACCTGCCGTCGGCCGTCTCCGGACGGGCCAATCCGAAAAGCTCCACCGGCCGCCTGGACGTGTTCGTGCGCCTGCTCACCGACGGCCAGCCGGCCTTCGATGACATCGCCCCTGGCTACGCTGGGCCGATGTACCTGGAGATTTCGCCGCAGACCTTTTCGGTCCTGGCCCGGACCGGGACGCGGCTCAACCAACTGCGCCTTAGACGCGGCCCGCCGGCGCCCCTGGCGGTGACGACCGTGGGAGTGGATCTATCGGGGGAGGTGGCCGGGTATCGGGCCCGCCGCCACGCCGGGGTGATCGACCTCGACCTCGAGGGCGGCCATGACCCGGCCGACTTCTGGGAGCCGCTGCGGCCGCGCCACGGCGGCCTGCTGCTCGACCCGGGGGAATTCTACATCCTGGCCTCGGGCGAAGCGATCGAGATTCCCGTCCTCCAGGCGGCGGAAATGACCCCGATCGATCCGGCGGTGGGCGAGTTCCGGGTCCACTACGCCGGCTTCTTCGATCCCGGATTCGGCACGGCCGAGGCCGGCGGCGAAGGCTCGCGGGCCGTGCTCGAGGTGCGCAGCCACGAAACCCCGTTCCTGCTGGAACATGGCCAGACCGTCGCCCGCCTGACCTTCGAGGCCCTCGCCGAGCGGCCATCCCGCCTCTACGGCTGGAACGGCTCCCACTACCAGCGCCAGGGACTGCGCCTGGCGAAGCACTTCAAGGAGTGGTGAACTCTTACGCCGCGGCCTTCTCCTCGTGCGGGTCGCGCAGGACGTAGCCGCGGCCCCAGACGGTTTCGATGTGGTGATCGTCGGCGGCCGCCTTGAGCTTCTTGCGCAGCTTGCAGATGAACACGTCGATGATCTTCAATTCCGGCTCGTCCATGCCGCCGTAAAGATGGTTGAGGAACATCTCCTTGGTGAGCGTCGTCCCCTTGCGCAGGGAGAGCAGCTCGAGCATCTGGTATTCCTTGCCGGTGAGATGGACCCGGATGCCGCGGGCCTCCACCGTCTTGCCTTCCAGGTCCACGGCGATGTCGCCGGTGCGGATGATCGAGTGGGCGTGGCCCTTGGAGCGGCGGACGATGGCGTGGATGCGGGCCACCAGTTCCTCGCGGTGGAAGGGCTTGGTCATGTAGTCGTCGGCGCCGCCGCCCAGGGTCTTGACCTTGGAGTCGATCTCCTGGCTACCCGAAAGGATCATCACCGGCGTGCCGATCCTGGCCATCCTGAGGGTGCGCAGAACCTCCATGCCGCTCATGTCGGGCAGATTGAGATCGAGAAGAATGAGGTCGTAGTCGTAGATCTTGCCCAGATCGACGCCTTCTTCGCCAAGGTCGGTGATATAGACGTTGAAGCCTTCCGACTTCAGCATCATCTCGATCCCGCGGGCGACCACCTTGTCGTCCTCGATCAGCAAAACACGCACGGCACAGCCTCCCATTCGACGGGCGAAACGCCGCCCTCCAGATCGTTGGCGCCCTCTTGCCCGCGACCCTGCGGCGAGTCTGTGGCCGGCAGGATTGACGAGGCGTTAATGGTTAACGGCGCCAGGCCCTTGGGTAGGCTGATTTGCCTTTCCTAGCCAAGCCGACGTGCGTTTGCACGGCCCTGTGGCGCTTGGGACACGATCCGTTGGAGCGCTCTATTGGCCCTGGGTTGCGCGGGTCCGGGCGGCCGCGGCGTCGGCTTCCACCGATTTGCGCATGGCCGAAAGGTCGTCACTGATCCGGAAGATGGCGACATAGAATTCGCAGAAGGCGCGCCAGATCAGTCCGGCCGCGCCCACCGCCAACAGGCCGCCGATCAACACCGGAATGGCCAGCAGAATCGCCGCCCAGCTTCCCTCGCGCAGGGCGACGCCGATCGAGGCCCCAACCACCGAGAAGGCGGCGATGATGATCACCCCCAGCCCGGCCCAATAGACCAGATGGATGACCGGCCCTGTGATCAGGCGCTCGAAGGTCAGGAGCGACCAGACCCGTCCCGGGCGGGAACGCCCGCGGACCACCGGCTCGCCAGATTCCATCACCGCCATCGCTGAAAGCTTCGCTCCAAAGTGCGCCGGCCATGGCTATCAGCGCGCACGCCTCGCGGCAATGGCGAGGGAGCGCCTAGGCCAAGCCGCGGCCGACGCGCTGGGTGGTGCGCAGTCCGGCCATGCCGTGACGGGCGAAGGCGCCGCGCCAGGACTCGAATTCCTCGCGGCTGAGGCCATAGCGGGCCAGGGCCTCTTCGAGCGAAAGCAGGCCCGCGCGCACGGCGGTCACCACCTCGGCCTTGCGCCGGATCACCCAGCGGCGGGTGTTGGCCGGCGGGAGGCCGGCGAGGCCGTTCCGCGCCCCGATCGGCTCTGGTTCGCAATTCTCGCCGTCCAACTGACGGCGCACGCTGGCTGACATGGTCAGGCTCGTCCTTCCCCCGTTTCATCGCGGTGGCGGACAATGCATGGCGATTGATAACGACCTCCTAATGCCCATCTGGAAGGACGCCGCCTCGCCACGGCGGACCCCCCGCGCTATGACCGCGCCCGGTTTTCACTTTCAGGAAGGCGCCGCCTCGTTTCATGCTGGCCAAGGCCGAAATCGCCGCACACGCCAGCCGCGCCGTCCACGAGGCGACGGCCCTGCCGGCCGGGGCGAGGGTCGTCGCGGCCATGTCCGGCGGAGTGGACTCGACGGTCACCGCGGCCCTGCTGGCGCGGGCCGGATACGATGTCGTGGGCGTCACCCTGCAGCTCTACGATCATGGGGCGGCTGTGCGCCAGAAGGGGGCCTGCTGCGCCGGCCAGGACATCATGGACGCCCGCGCCGCCGCCGACTCCATCGGCATCCCGCATTATGTCCTCGACTACGAAAGCCGGTTCCGCGCGGCGGTCATCGAGGATTTCGCCGACACCTACGCGCGCGGCGAAACCCCCATCCCTTGCGTGCGCTGCAATCAGACGGTCAAGTTCCGCGACCTGCTGGATGTCGCCCGCGATCTGGGGGCCGCGGCGCTCGCCACCGGCCACTACGTCCGGCGGGAAGGCGATGGCCGCTCAGCCCGCCTCCACCGGGCACGCGACGCCTCGCGCGACCAGAGCTATTTCCTGTTCGCCACCACCCGCGACCAGCTCGCCTTCCTGCGCTTCCCGCTCGGCGGGCTGGAGAAGCACGAAGTGCGGCGCGCCGCCGCCGGCCTCGGCCTCGCCGTCGCCGACAAGCCGGACAGCCAGGACATCTGCTTCGTGCCGGAGGGCCGCTACACGACCGTGATCGATCGCCTGCGGCCCGGCGCGGCGGAGGCCGGCGACATCGTCCATCTCGACGGCCGGATCCTCGGCCGCCACGGCGGCGTCACCGGCTACACGGTCGGCCAGCGCCGCGGGCTCAATGTCGCTCTCGGCGATCCCCTCTTCGTGGTCCGCCTCGACGCCGCCCGGCGGGAGGTGATCGTCGGCCCTCGCGAGGCCCTGGCCGTTCCCCGCTTGACCCTGAAGGAAACCAACTGGCTGGGCGATGAAGCCGGCATCGACATGGCGGCCGCGGCGGGCGCGCCGGTGCTCGCCCGCGTTCGCTCGACCCGCCCGCCGGCGCCCGCTCACCTCGATCTCGCCGCCGGCGTGGTCCAGGTGGTGTTCGACACCCCCGAGGAGGCGGTTTCGCCGGGCCAGGCCTGCGTCCTCTACGCCGCCGGCGATCCCAGCCGCGTGCTCGGCGGCGGCTTCATCGCCGCCAGCACCCAGCCCTGAAAAGTCTCCAGCCAAGGAATCCGCCATGTCCGCCGATCCCGTCGTCATCGTTTCCTACGCCCGCACGCCCATGGGCGGTTTCCAGGGGGCCCTGGCGGGCGCCAGCGCCACCCAACTGGGGGCGGCGGCGGTGAAAGGGGCGGTGGAGCGGGCGAGGATCGCTCCGGACACCATCGACCAGATCGTCATGGGCTGCGTCCTGCCGGCCGGCCTTGGCCAGGCGCCGGCCAGACAGGCGGCGATCGGAGCCGGCCTGCCCGCCGCCGTGGCCGCCACCACGGTCAACAAGATGTGCGGCTCGGGCCTGCAGGCGGCGATCCTGGCCCATGACGCTCTCATGGCCGGCTCGGCCAAGATCATCGTCGCCGGGGGCATGGAGAGCATGACCAACGCCCCCTACCTGCTCGCCAAGCATCGCGGTGGGGCGCGCATCGGCCACGACCGGGTGATGGATTCGATGTACCTCGATGGCCTCGAGGACGCCTACGACCCCGGCAAGCTGATGGGGGCCTTCGCCGAGGAAACCGCGGCCGCCTATCAGTTCACGCGCGCCGACATGGACGCCTACGCCGTCGAGAGCCTCAGCCGCGCCAAGGCGGCGGTGGCCGGTGGGGCCTTCGAGAAGGAAATCGTCCCGGTCGAGATCGCCGGCCGCAAGGGCGTCGACACTGTCAGCCAGGACGAGCAGCCCCTCAAGGCCGATCCGGCCAAGATCCCCACGCTCAGGCCGGCCTTCGCCAAGGACGGGGCGATCACCGCCGCCAACGCCTCGTCGATCTCCGACGGCGCCGCCGCCCTCGTCATGATGCGCGCCTCGACCGCCGAGCGGCTGGGCCTCGAGCCGGTGGCCAGGATCGCCGGCCACGGGGTGCATGCCCAGGCCCCCTCCCAGTTCACCACCGCCCCGGTTCCGGCCATGCGCGCAGCCCTCGAGCGGGCCGGCTGGAGCCGCGACGATGTCGATCTCTTCGAGGTCAACGAGGCCTTCGCGGTGGTGGCGATGATCGCCATGCGCGACCTCGGCATCGAACACGAGCGGCTCAACGTCAACGGCGGGGCTTGCGCCCTTGGCCACCCCATCGGAGCTTCCGGGGCGCGCATCCTCGCCACCCTGCTGGCGGCCCTCGGGGCGCGCGGCGGCAAGCGCGGCCTGGCCTCCCTGTGCATCGGCGGCGGCGAGGCCGTCGCCATGGCCGTTGAGCGGGCCTAGACCTTCTACTGACCTCCGCCCATGGCCTTGGCGGCGCCGGCGAAGCGGCCGGCGTTGATCTTCATGCCGTTGGCCAGTTCGATGTCGCCGGCGGCCATGCCGGCCGGGCACGGGCCCAGCCACTTGCCGTCGATGTCGGTGACATGGTGGCCATTCGTCGACGCGAAGCGGGACCCGGAAATTTCGGTCTCGAAGTGGATATGGTAGGCGTTGGCGAAATCGCCGCTGGCCGTTCCCTTGCTGGTGATCGTGCCGGCGTCGCCCATGGCGCAGGTCGAGGAGAATGCAAAGCTGCCATCCAGGCCGCGGCTGACCGTCGGGGCGCCGCAATGGGACGTGGCTGAGCGGGCGGCGTTCATGCTCTTGCTCAAGACCGCGTTCTTGGCCTCGCTGGAAGCGTCGACGCACATCTTCATTCCGCCCATGGCGTTCATCGCCGCCATCGCATCCTGGCCGCCTTCGCGGCTGATCGTCTGTTGCCACAGCCCCGACCGTCGCTGCGGCATGCCGCTCGCGGACGCCGTCGCGGGTCCGGCGGCAGGGGCCGGGCCGGACGCGGTCGCCGCGCCGGGCGTCTTCTGACAGGCGCCCAGGGCCAGGGCCGCGCAAGAGATCACGAGAATTGTCCGCATAAGGGCTCCCCAATTGGCTTGCGCCACGCTTGCCGGCGGCGCTTGGCCTTGAGCCTAGCGGCAATTTCAGCGAAACGAAATGGAGCGAGGGACGCCGTGCGCGACAATTCAGCCACGCAGCGATTCGAGAACGGCGAGGGCGATGGGGTCGTCTTCGCGGACTACCGGCGCAGCGCCGATAAGCTTTTCATCGACCACGTCGAAGCCCCGCCGGCTCTGCGCGGCACGGGCGCGGCCGGATTGCCGATGGAGGCGATCGTCGAGCAGGCCCGCGCCGAGGGCCGCACGATCGTCCCGCTCTGCGGCTATGCAGCGGCCTGGCTCAGACGGCGCGAGCGGGTGGGACGCTAGAGCCCCGCGATGAGCTCCGCCGGCTCGACGCCCAGCTCCTTCAGCAGCGGCTCGGCGTAGGCGACGCGGCCGGTGAGGGTGGCTGGATCGCCGCTGGCCAAGCGCAGGACCGCCTCGGCGATGAATTTGATCGGCTGCACCCGGTGGCGCGTCGCATCGTTGATCAGGCCATGGACGGCGACGCCCGGCGTCGCCACCAGCCCCGGCGAGACGGCGTTGACGGCGATCCCGTCGCCGGCGACCTCGGCGGCCAGGCCCGTGGAAAAGCGTTCCAGCGCCGCCTTGCACATTCCATAGACCGCCCCGCCGCCGCGGCCATAGGGCGGCTTGGGATGGATGGCCGCGCCGGACGAGATATTCACGATCCAGCCCCGCCGACGCTCGATCATGCCGGGCAGGACCAGCTGGGCGAGGTGGAACGGGGCGTGGACCTGGACCTCGAACATCAGACTGAAGCGCTTGTCGGCGAAATCGATGACCGGCTGGAAGAAGGTCACGGCGGCGTTGTTGACGAGGATGTCGAGGGGGCCCAAGGCGGCCGCCGCCTCGGCGACGAGGCGCTCGCGCTCGCTCGCCTGGGAAAGATCGGCCTTGATCGGATGGACGGCGCCGCCGGCGTCACGGATCGCCTTCGCCGTCTGGGCCAGCGTGCCGGGAAGCCGGCTCTCTCCGGGCGCCTCGGTGCGCGCCGAGATCGCCACGGCCGCGCCTTCCATGGCCAGGCGCGCGGCGATGGCCGCCCCGATCCCTCGGCTGGCTCCGGTGACCAGCGCCACGCGGCCCTTGAGCTTCCCGTCCGCATTGGCCTTGGGTTCAGTCATTCCTGTTTCCTCCTTCGGTGGGAACCCACAGAAGACCCTGGCCGCTAGATCGCCAAGCCTTTGTGGCCATGCGGCGGCGAATCCTTAAGCTGCGCTATGCTGGTCGCCTGGTTGTGGAGCGCGCCGCGTGAGCCTGACTGAACTCGCCCACACGGGGCGCCTCGAGACCGCCGCGCGCGCGGCGGTGTTCGTCGACATGGCCGACTACCTGACCGCCGCCAAGGCGGCGATGGACAGGGCGCGGCGCTCAATTCACCTGCTCAACTGGGCCTTCGAGCCGGACACCCGTTTCGATCCGGCCTCGCAGGCGCCGCAGGGCGAGATCGGCGAGTATCTCAAGGCCCGGGCCGACGCCGGTCTCGATGTCCGCCTGCTGTGCTGGAAGGCGCCCCTGATGGTCGCCGCCGGCCAGCACTTCTTCACCTGGCGCGACCGGCAGGTGTTCAGGGACTCGGCGGTCAAGCTGCTCCTCGACAACGGCCATCCCTTCGGGGCCTGCCATCACCAGAAGATCATCGTCATCGACGATTGCGTCGCCTTCTGCGGCGGGGCGGACGTGGGCCCCGACCGCTGGGACACCGCCGCCCACCTCGACGACGACCCGCGGCGGATGCATTCCGGCAAGCCCTATGAGTCGCGCCACGAGATGATGGCTCTGGTCGATGGGCCGGCGGCGAGCGCCCTTGGCGATCTTTTCCGCGAGCGCTGGCTACGCGCCTGCGGCGAAGTTCTGCCGCGTCCGGCGCCGACCCCGCCTGAGGCGTGGCCCGATGGGCTGGAGGCGGATTTCACCCAGGTCGGGGCGCGGATCTCGCGTACGGTCGGGGCCTGGCGGGGCCATCCCGAGGTGCGCGAAGCCTTCGCCCTCACCCTCGCCTCATTCGCCGCCGCCCGCCGCACCATCTATCTGGAGAACCAGTACTTCACGTCGCCGGTCGCCGCCGAGGCCCTGGCCGCGCGTCTCGCCGAACCGGACGGCCCTGAGGTGATCATGGTCACCTCCCAGCATTCGCCCAGCTGGTTTGACCGGATGACCATGGACCGCACGCGGATCGATTTCATCAAGCGGTTGCTGGCGGCCGACCGTTACGGCCGGTTCCACGCCTACAGCCCCGTGACGGCCCTTGGTCGGAGCATTATCGTCCACGCCAAGCTGGCCATCGTCGATGACGATTTCCTGCGCGTCGGCTCGGCCAATCTCAACAACCGCTCGACCGGCTTCGACACCGAGTGCGACCTGACTTTCCATGCCAACAGCGAAGCCAATCGCGCCTTCATCGAGCGGTTGCGCACCCACCTGGCGGCCCATTGGCTCGGCTGCGTTTCCTCGGAGGTCGAGGCGGCGATCGCGGCCACGGGCCGCCTGGGCGCCGCCATAGAGGCGCTGCGAGCGGTCGGCCACACGCGAATGAGGTCGCTTGGCCCGCGGCGCCTCAGCCCGATCGCCACCTTCGTCGCCGCCTTTCACCTGGGCGATCCGGTCGGACCGGAAGATTCATTTCACCTCGTGCGCCGTCGTCGCCGCTTGGCGGCGGAGGTCGAGGCCGTGGCGCGCGCCTTCAGCTCGCGATGACCAGGCCGACCACAAGGCCGAAAACGGCGGCGACGCCCACCGCCTGCCAGGGGTTCTCGGAAACCCAGTCGCCCGCCTGGCCGGTGAGGTCGCGGGCCTGGTCGGCGGCCTGGCCGTAGAGGTTCTGGGCCGCCCCGGCCGCCTCGTTGAGCTTGCCGCGGACCTGGGCCTTGGCGTCGCCCAAGGCGGCGCCGAAGGCGTCCTGCGCCCGGCCGACGCCTTCCCTGGCCGCGCCTTCGATACGATTGTCGTCCATGTCGGTCTCCTCTTCCGCCCCGCAACGCGCCCCCCCGAAGGCAAGTTCCGTCGCTTAAGGCGCAGCCATGGCGGCAAGGGCCGCCTCGAGCAGCGGCAGGTCGCCGGCGATGGCGACGCGGCCGCCCTTGTCGCCGACCGGCGCGCCGGTCCAGTCGCTGACCGCCCCGCCGGCCCCGGCGATGACCGGGATCGCGGCGTCGATGTCCCAGCATTTCAGGCCCGCCTCGACGACGAGGTCGAGGCGGCCGGCGGCGACCATGGCGTAGGCGTAGGCGTCGCAACCCAGTCTCGCGAGACGGCTAGCGCGGCGCAGGGCCCGCCAGGCGGCCATTTCGGACCGGTCGAAGCAGCCCTCCGGGTCGGTGGTGGCGATGATGGCGTGGGCAAGCGGCGTCCCGGTGCGAGCCGCCAGCCGCCGCTCTCCGTCTGTCGCAATCAGCCGCGAGCCGGCGCCCGAGCCGATGAAGATCTCGCCAAGGAACGGCTGGCCGATCGAGCCCAGAACCGGCGCCCCCTCATGGCGCAGGCCGATGAGGGTGGTCCACAGGGGCAGGCCGGCGATGAAGGCGCGGGTGCCGTCGATGGGATCGATCACCCACACGAACTCGGCCTCGGGGCGGTCCTCGCCATGCTCCTCGCCGATCACCCCATGGTCGGGGTAGCGCCTGGCGATCAGGGCCCGGATGGCCTCTTCCGCCCCTTTATCGGCCATGGTCACCGGGTCGAAGCCGGCCGATCCGCCTTTGTCCTCCAGGCCATGCTCGCCGCGGAACAGAGGCAGGATCAGCCGCGCCGAGGCCCGGTTGAGATCGATGAGAAAGGCCTCGAGGCCTTCGAGCGAAGCGGCGGAAAGCATGGCCGGGTCTTATGGTCCGCCGGCGTCTCGCCGCCAAGACCGCAGAGCTTGCTCCGGGCTTTGCGGCGAGCCTAATGAGCCCATGGCCCGCTCGCCGCTGATCAAGGACCTGGGCTGGCGCATCGAGGTCGCCGGCTACGATCTCATCTCCGCCCTTTTGCGCCTTGCTCCGACCGATATGGTCTCGGCCGCCGGCGGCGCCCTCTTCAAGGCTCTGGGGCCGCTCACCGGCGCCCACCGCACCGCAAAGCTTGGCTTGCGCCTGGCTTTCCCGGACATGGCCAAGGCCGATCGCGAGGCCATCCTGGCCGCCCAGTGGGACAATTTCGGCCGCTACTTGTTCGAGTTTCCCCTCACCGACCGCTTCATGCCGGCGCTCGGACGGGTCGAGGTGGTGGGTTTCGAGCGTCTGCAGGCGATCGCCGCCTCGGGGCGCCCGGCCGTGCTGATCTCCGGGCATTTCTCGAACTTCGAGGTCATGGCGGCGGTCATCGTGGCGGCCGGCATCCGCTGCAACGTCACCTATCGGCCCGCCAACAACCCCTACGTCGACGCGCGGATCATCGAAAGCCGACGGCGCTATGGCGTCACCCTCTTCGCCGCCAAGGGCGGGGAGGGCGCGCGCGAGCTTCTCGAAGCCATGGGCGACGGCCGCTCGGTCGCCATCCTCAACGACCAGCGCTACGATACCGGGGTGGCCGCGCCTTTTTTCGGCCGGCCGGTGAAGACCAATCCGGCTGCGGTGCGCCTGGCGTTGCGCTTCGCCGCCCCGATTCAGCCGATGTCGATCGAGCGCCTCGAGGGGGCCCGCTTCCGCTGCATCATCCATCCGCCGATCGAGATCGCCGACACCGGTGGGCGCGCCGTCGACATGGAGGCCGGCGTGGCCCTTATCAACGCCTTCATCGAGGCGCGGGTGCGCGAGCATCCGGGCGAATGGTGGTGGCTGCATCGCCGCTGGCCGGCCGAGGATTACCGTGAGGCGGCGGGCGCCCTTAAGGATTGAGTTCCTTCCACCGCGCCAGCGCCTCGGCGGGGCCGGCGAAGGCCTCCTGGGTGACCGGGTTCCAGTACCGGAGGGCGTCCAGCGGAATGCGCCGCCCACTCACCGCGCAAATCACGAACCGGCCCGGCCGCACGACGGTGAATTCGCCATCGCCATAGCGGAGCACGGCGATCTCGTCCTTGCGGGTGGTGAAGTCCTTGTCGTGAGCGTTCATGGCGGCGGTTCTAGAACAAACGGCGGCGCTCCGTCGATGACCGCCGCGCGGCGACCGTCGGCGAATTCGAGCTCAATCCCCTCTCCGGAGGCGAGGGCGGCGGCGGCGTAGGCCAGATGACCGTCGGCGCGGTGAACCAGGGCGAAGCCACGCTTCAGGGGCGCGCGCGGCTCGAGGGTCAGGCGGCGCCTCTCGAGGCCATCGAGGCGCTCGGCCAGGGCCTCGATGCGCCGCCGCGCGGTGGGCGCCAGGCGCTCGCCAAGCTGGCCCACCCGGCGCGCCTTTTCCTCGATCGCGCCGGAAAGAAGGCGCGGCTTGAGGGCGGCGGCGGCGACGGCGAAATCGCGGCGGTGGCGATCGACGTTGCGCTGCAGCGCCGCGCCCAGCCGGCCGGCCGCCAAGTCCAGCGATTGGCTGGCGATGGCGATGAGGTCGGCGGGCCTGGGCAGGCCGCGTGCGGCCGCGGAAAGACGCGTGCGGCGGTTCTCGATCGCCTGGGCGCCACACTGAATCAGCCGGCGCTGGTAGTCGATGAGGGCCCCGGCCAACTCGGCGAACACCGGGGTGACCATCTCGGCCGCCGCCGTCGGGGTCGGCGCCCGGCGGTCGGACACGAAATCGATCAGGGTGGTGTCAGTCTCATGGCCGACCGCCGAAACCAGAGGGATCGGCGAGGCGGCCGCCGCCCTCGCCAGCGCCTCGTCGTTGAACGGCCACAGGTCCTCCACCGAGCCGCCGCCGCGGGCGACGATGATCAGGTCCGGGCGCGGGATCGGTCCGGCCGGATCGAGGCCGGCGAAACCCTCGATCGCGGCGCGCACCTGGGCGGCGGCCGACTCGCCCTGAACCACAACCGGCCAGACGATCACCCGGCACGGCCAGCGGTCGGCGATGCGGTGCAGGATGTCGCGGATGACCGCCCCGGTGGGGCTGGTGATCACCCCGATCACGCCGGGCATGGCCGGCAGGGGCCGCTTGCGCTCGGGGGCGAACAGGCCTTCGTCGGCGAGCTTGGCCTTGAGGCGTTCGAGCTGGGCGAGGAGGGCCCCGACCCCGGCGGGGGCCATGGTCTCGATGATGATCTGGTACTGCGAGCGGGCCGGATAGGTAGTGACCTTGCCCGTCACGATCACTTCCAGGCCGGTCTGCGGGCGCATGCCGAGCGCCCCGGCCTGGGCCCGCCAGATCACTCCCGAGATGCAGGCGCGGTCGTCCTTCAGGTCGAGATAGACGTGGCCGTTGGAATGGAAGGTGAC
>DASXIE010000094.1:0-19534 GCA_036498165.1 Caulobacteraceae bacterium | reverse complement strand
CGCGCACCTCGACCTCGAGCGACTGTCCCGGCGTCGCGAGCTCCGGCGGGACGAAGCCCATGGCGATCGGGGCCGAGAGGGTGGGCGAAAAGCCGCCGCTGGTGATCGTTCCCGCCGCCTCGCCGCCGGGGCCGAGGATCGGCGCCCCCTCGCGGGCCGGGGCGCCCTTGACCTCGAGGCCGACGCGGACCCGGGCCGGGCCATCGCGCATTTCGGCTCTGATCCGCGCCGCCCCGCGGAGGCTTCCGGTCTTCAGGCGCTTCTTGGAAACCGCGAAGCCGAGGGCGGCTTCGATGGGCGAGATGGTCTCGTCGAGGTCGTGGCCGTAGAGCGGCAGGCCGGCTTCGAGGCGCAGGGAGTCGCGCGCTCCAAGGCCGATGGGCGCGACGCGCGCGTCGTCCAAGAGGCGCAGCCAGAACCGCTCGGCGACGCCCGCCGGGACCAGGATCTCGAAGCCGTCCTCGCCGGTGTAGCCGCTGCGCGAGACCCGCAGCGCCTCGCCTTCGAAATCCATCCGCCGGAAGGTCATGAAGGTGAGATCGCCGGTCTCGGGGAGAATGGCGGCGAGGACTTCGCCCGCCTGCGGCCCCTGCAGGGCGATGAGAGCGCCGTCGTCGGCGCGGGCCAGCCGGGCGCTCTCGCCGGCCGTCGCCGCGATGAGGGCGAAATCGGCCTCCTTGCACCCGGCGTTGACCACCACGTAGAGCCGCCCCTGGGCCTTCGGATCGGCGGGGCGGCCGATCATCAGGTCGTCGAGGATGCCCCCTTCCTCGTTGAGCAGCAGGGTGTAGCGCAGGGCCCCTGGCCTGAGCCCGGCGATATCGCCGCTCACCAGCGGCTCGATGACCGCGGCGATGGCGGCGTGATCGGCCTCGGGATCGCCGCTGCGATGGGTGAGGTCCAGGAAGGCCGGGCCCATGTGGGAGACATCGAAGGCCCCGGCGTGGGACCGCGTCCACAGGTGCTCCCTGAGGATGCCGGCCTCGTACTGCACCGGCATGTCGTAGCCGGCGAAGGCCACCATCCGCCCGCCGCGGGCGCGATGGGCGGGCGTGAGAACGGTGGATTTCAGCGCCTGGTCTGACAATCAGGAACTCCACGGACGGCGAAGCGGAGACGTTTCTCCGGCGTTTCGCCCCCGCTGTCCCTTGGGCCTGAGAGATTCCGGATCCCCTCGGGGATCCTTGCTCCTTCGGCGAATCGCGCGCGCGACTCTTTCCAGCGTTGTCTCAGCCCGCGCGGTCCTTTTGCCTGAGCGTTTCCGGGGCGGTTGCGCCTTCGGCGCCGGGCCCAGAGAGAGCTTGAGGACCCGGTCTCTCCCGCGAGAGCGCGCGGACGGTGGGGGAGTGGGCCCGCCAAGTCAAGCCGGCGTCTTAGTGGTCGCCGATCAGGATGGCGAGATTGACCAGGGGGAAGACGAAGGGTAGCGCCGCGGAGCCCCACAGGCCCATTCTGAACGTCGTGGCGCGGAAGCGGGCCGGTTCGGCCGGCTTGACCACGGACTCCACCGCGGGGCCGAGGAGATAGAAGACGTTGGCCGCTCCCATCAGGATCAGGAAGCCGAGGCCGAGGAACAGGGTCATGCTCATCGCGCCCTGCCAGTCGCGCCAGATCGGCCGGCCCCAGGCGTAGAACAAGACGGCGTTCAGCCCGTAGGCGGCCCAGCCGGCGCCGGCCAGGACCAGGTTGTAGCGGAGCCGGCGCGCCTGCCACCACGTCCAGACATCCTGGGCGAAGACGCCGCCGGCCGACTGCGTTGGGGTAAAGGTCATCTGAACCTCCGACAGTCTCCCCGAAATCCTACCGCCAAGTCGGATTTCGTCAATGAGACGCCTACATGCGCTCCGGCGTCGCGATGCCCAGGAGATCGAGGGCCAGTTCGAGCTGGCGAAGGGTCAGGCCGGCCAGGGCGAGGCGCGAGGCCCGGGTGGCCTCGTCGGGCGCCGCCAGCACCGGGCAGGCGGCGTAGAAGCGGGCGAAGGCCTGGGCGAGGCGGAAGGCGTGGTCGGCGACGAGATTGGGGGCCCGACGCTCGGCCGCTTCGCCGAGCACATGGTCGAAGCCGTCGAGGACGAGGACAAGATCGCGCTCGGCGCCCTCGGCGACGACGATGGCGCCCGCCGCGGCGCCCTCGGCGGCGGCCTTGCGCAGCAGGGATTTCACCCGCACCGCCTGGTAGAGCAGGTAGGGCCCGGTCTTGCCCTCGAAGCTGGAGAAGCGATCGAGGTCGAAGACGTAGGAGGTGCCGCGGAAGTTGATCAGGTCGGCGAACTTCAACGTCGCCACCCCGACCTTGTGGGCCGTGTCCTCGAACTCGGCCGGCGGGAGCTCGGCCCCGAGGTCGGCGGCGTGGAGCCGCTCGCGGGCCGTGATGGTGGCCATCTCGATGAGGTCGCGCAGCTTGAGCACCCCGCCGGCGCGGGTCTTGAAGGGCTTGCCGTCGGCCCCGTTCATGGTCCCGAACCCGACGTGCTCGAGGGCGCCCTCGGCGGCGTAGCCGGCCAGATAGGCGGCCCGGAACACGGTCTCGAAGTGATCGGCCTGGCGCTGGTCGACGACGTAGAGGCACAGATCCGGATTGAAGAACCGCCGCCGGTCGAGAATGGTGGCCAGATCGGTCGTGCCGTACATCGCCGAGCCCTCGGATGAGACCACCAGCAGGGGCGGGACGGCGCGCTTGTCGTCCGGCCGCGCGACGCGGATGATCTGGGCCCCGGCGTCGTCGACGACGAGGCCCTTGCCGCGCAGCTCGGCGACCATGGGTTCAATGAGCGGGTCGACGTCGCTCTCACCGCGCCACAGGTCGAAATCGATTCCCAGGGCGTGGAAGTCGCGCTCCAGGGCGCCGCGGGTGACCTCGGCGAAATGGCGCCAGATCAGGCGATAGGCGGCCCGGCCGCCCTGCAGCTCGGCGGTGGCTCGGCGGGCGCGGTCGCGAAAGGCCTCGTCGGCGCGCGCCTTGGCGGCGGCGGCGGGATAGAGCCGATCGAGATCATCCAGGCCTATGCGGTCGGTGAGCAGGGCGTCGAGGCGGCGCGCGTCTTCGTCGCTCAGCGCGTCGGCTTCGAGGAAGGCGGCGATGGCCGGGTCGGCGTCGGCGCAGGCGACGATCAGCAGGCCCATCTGGAAGCCCCAGTCGCCGAAATGGGCGTCGCCCTGGACCTCGTCGCCGCGGAACCGGAAGAGCCGCTTGATCGCCTCGCCGATGATCGAGGCCCGCAGGTGGCCGACGTGCATCTCCTTGGCGACGTTGGGGCCGCCGTAGTCGACGATGACGCGGCGCGGCGCGGCGGTCCTCTCCGCTCCCGCCCGGGGATCGGCGGCCAGGGCGACGGCGCGGGCCGACAGGGCCTCGTCGGTCAGGCGCAGGTTGATGAATCCCGGCCCGGCGGTCTTCGCCTCGGCGATGAGCGGATCGTCGGCCAGGATCTCGGCCACCCGCGCCCCGATGGCGCGCGGATCGCCCTTGCCGGCCTTGGCCGCCGCCAGAGCCCCGTTGCATTGGAAGTCCGCCAGATCCGGCCGGTCCGAGGCGGTGACCCGCCCGAACTCATCTTCCAGGCCAAGCGCGGCGAAGGCGGCGGCCGCCGCCTGGGTCAGCGCCCCGCGCAGGTCGCTCATGGCCGCGTGGAGCTGACCTTGGTCTCGGCCTCGGTCTGGCCGACGTTGGCCTTGAAGCGTTTGCCCTGGCGATTGAAGTCGGCCATCTGCGGGGTGACCTCGAAACCGGTCAAGATCTCGAAATTATTGCCGCTCACCTTGGAGTTGGCCCGCGGGATGGTGATGCCCTTCAGGGTTTCAACCGTGGTGACGCGGTCCTGGCCGGAGGGGAAGGAAACCGGCAACTCGAAAAATTCCTTGTCGAGCACGGCGTGGTTGCGGTCAGTGACCGCAACCCAGTAGCGATAGGTTTTGCGGCTCGCGCCCGCCTGGGGCCCCCGGCCGAGTTCGAAGAGAATCTGCATGTCGACGTGGATGGGCGCGGCGCCGGTGTAGGCGCAGGCCGAGCCGATGTTCTCGATTTCGCCGGTATAGGCCACGGAGGCCGAGGCTTCCACGTTGTCCTTGAACTCGACATAGCGGGCGGCGTCATACAGCACCTTCACATAAGGGCACGGCCCGGCGTTCTTGAGCTTGACCTGGGGCCCGAGGCCGAAGGCCTGCTGGCGCTTCTTCCTGGCCGCGTCCTCCTGCTGCTGCTGATCGTCACCGCCGGCGCGGCCGCTGCCCCCGCCTCCGGGATACTGAGCCAGGCTGGGCATGGCCGGCGCCAGGCTCAGAGCCGAGGCGGCGATGAAGAGGTAGAGACGGAAGCCGCGCATGGGTTGTCCAAAGTGGGCGGGAGGGAATTCGCCCCTCACCGACGATGGGCGGTGATAGCGGCATAAGCGCGGCACCGCAACGCGCCCTGGCGGCTTGACGGGGGCCAAAGGCTCGCGGATGGACGGCCATGGCCGTCTACACCGAGGTTGGCGATGTCGAGCTGGAGCGGTTCCTGGCCGACTATGAACTGGGCGCGCCGCGTAGCTTCAAGGGCATCGCCGAGGGGGTCGAGAATTCCAACTACCTGCTCGAGACCGACGCCGGGCGGTTCATCCTCACCCTCTACGAGCGGCGGGTGAAGGAGAGCGACCTGCCGTTCTTCCTCGGCCTGATGGAATGGCTGGCCGGCCGCGGCTTTCCGTGCGCGGCGCCGGTGACGGATCGCGCCGGTCGGACGCTGAAGACCCTGGCTGGAAAGCCGGCTGCGATCGTGGCCTTCCTCTCTGGCCTTTCGGCGCGGCGGCCGGGTATCGATCATTGCCGCGAAGCCGGCGAGGGCCTGGCCTGGCTGCACGCGGCCGCGACGGGCTTCGCCTCCTCCCGGCTCAACGATCTGGGCCACGGCGCGTGGCCGGCCCTGGCCGCCCGCCTCGCCGGCCCGGCCGAGACGCTCAAGCCGGGATTGGCGACGAGGATCGCCGCCGACGTGGATTTTCTCGAGGCGAACTGGCCCGCTGACCTCCCCGAGGGGATCGTCCACGCCGACTGGTTCCCGGACAACGTTTTCTTTCAGGCGGGGCGGTTCGCCGGGGCCATCGACTTCTATTTCGCCGCCAACGACCAACTCGCCTACGACATCGCCGTCGCCCTCAACGCCTGGTGTTTCGAGGCCGACGGCAGCTTCAACGTCACCGCCGCGCGCGCCCTCCTCGAGGGCTATCAGCGCCGACGACCGCTGAGCGAAGCGGAGAAGGCGGCCCTGCCGGTTCTGGCCCGGGGGGCGGCCCTGCGGTTCTTCCTCACGCGTCTGGCCGACTGGGGACCGGTCCCGGCCGGGGCCCTGGTGCGACCCAAGGACCCGCTCGAATACGAGCGCAAGCTCGCCGTGCATCGCGCCGGCGTGGAGATATTCGCTTGAAAGCGGAGGTCGTCATTTACACCGATGGGGCCTGCCGCGGGAATCCCGGGCCCGGCGGCTGGGGCGCCGTGCTGATGTTCGGCCGAACCGAAAAGGATCTGTGGGGCGGCGAGGCGGCGACCACCAACAACCGCATGGAGCTCACCGCCGCCATCGAGGCGCTCACCGCGCTGAAGCGGCCGTGCCGGGTCGAACTGCACACTGACAGCCAGTATGTCAGGAACGGGATCACCCTGTGGCTGCGCCAATGGAAGGCGCGCGGCTGGCGGACCCTCTCCAAGGGCGCCGTGAAGAACGAAGATCTGTGGCGGCGCCTCGACGAGGCGGCGAGCCGGCATGAGATCGACTGGCGATGGGTCAAGGGCCATGCCGGCCATCTCCACAACGAGCGCGCCGACGCCCTCGCCGGCCGCGGCCTTCGCGAGATGGAAGCGACCCTGCGGGAGGGGGAAGGAGGGAAGTGATTGCAATTCGACGTATTCTGTTGACTCTCGCGGCCGGATATTGCAAAATATAAAGATGCATTCTGACCGAGGGTGCGAAGCCGAAAACGCAGCGAAAAATACCCACCGAGACGACGATCACATTGATAAAACAAAGGAATTCCAGGCGCCCCTTGACACAACCCAGTACAAACCCAGCACAACCAAGCGCAACCAATGCACAACCAGGCACCCGGCGGGCACAACCAGACACCTCGCAGGCACAACCCGACACCGGGCGGACAACCCCGCACGCGCCTTGGAAGAACGATTAGCCGCGGGCGAAGGCGACGGTGCGTTCGGCGAGGATCTGGGTGGGGTCGATGAGGGGGACCGGAAGGTCCGCCGCGGTCAACAGCAATGGAACCTCGGTGCAGCCCGCGATCGCGATCTCAGCTCCCGCCGCGATAACGGCTTCGGCGCACGCCATGAAGGCCGCCTTTTCCGCCGCGTCGAGCGAGCCGGCCTTGACGCTGTAGAGGGCGCTCATGAACCCCGCCTGGAGGTCGGCCGGCGGGATCACCGCCTGCCAGCCGCGCCGCTCGAAGGCGCTCTGGTAGATTTGCGCATCCAGGCAGCCCTGGCCGGCGAGCAGGCCGATGCGGCGCGCCCGCGGATGCGCCGCGGCGATCGTCTCGCAAGCCGCCTCGATCATGCTGATGAGCGGCGCGTCCACCGCGGCGGCGATGTCGCCGGCCCAGGCATGGGCGGTGTTGCAGGCGATCACCAGGAAATCGGCCCCGGCCGCCACCAGTCCACGGGCCATTTCGGCCAGGGCCGGTCCCGGCGAAGGGCCCTCGCCTCGAGCCGCGGCGTTGCGGTCGAGGACGCCGGGATTGCAGTCGACGAGGATGCGGATCTTGTCCTGCTCTTTGGGCGCCGGATCGGCGGCCAGGACCTTGGTCAGGAAATCGAGGGTGGCGGCGGGGCCCATGCCGCCAAGGACGCCGACCGCGCGCACTTGCTTCAACCCACCGGCCGGAAAGCGTCCTGGTAGGCGAAGAGGGCCGGCGATCCGCCGGTGTGCAGGAACAGGACCCGCTCGTCCGATTTCCACCGCCCCTGACGGGCCAGGGCGATAAGTCCGGCCATCGCCTTGCCGGTATAGACCGGATCGAGCAGCACGCCTTCGAGGCTGGCGACCATGCGCACCGCCTCGACCATCTCCGGCGTCGGCAGGGAATAGCCGGGGCCGACCCAGTCATCCAGCGCGGTGACCGTGCGGCGCGGCGTGGCGACGACCCCCAGGAGATCGGCGCAGTCCTTGGCCAGGGCGTAGACGTTGCGCTCCTGCTCGGCGCGCGGGCGGCGGACGTTGATGCCGATGACCGGAATCTCGGCGTTGAGGCCGGCGAGGCCGGCCAGCAGTCCGGCGTGGGTCCCGGCACTGCCGCTGGCGCAGACGATGTGGTCGATGGGAAGGGCGGCGTCGAACATCTGGCCGACTAATTCCTGGGCGCAGGCGACGTAGCCGAGCGCGCCCAAGGCGTTGGACCCGCCGCCAGGGATCACGTAGGCCTTGCGCTTCCTGCCCTTGAGATCGCCGGCGAGAGCGTTCATGGCCGCGTTGAGGTCGGCGCCGGCCTCCACCACCGAGACTGTCTCGACGCCGAGCAGGTCGAACAGGAAATTGTTGCCGCTGGCCCAGGCGTCGTAGCTGCCGGGCACCCGCTCCTCGAGCACCAGGGCGCACTTGAGCCCCTCCCTGGCGGCGGCGGCGAGGGTCAGTCGGCAATGGTTGGACTGCACCGCCCCGGTGGTGATCAAGGTGTCGCAGCCATTCTCCAGGGCGTCGGCGACCAGAAACTCCAGCTTGCGGGTCTTGTTGCCGCCGGCGGCG
Source organism: Caulobacteraceae bacterium (assembly GCA_036498165.1). Classification (GTDB taxonomy): domain Bacteria; phylum Pseudomonadota; class Alphaproteobacteria; order Caulobacterales; family Caulobacteraceae; genus Acaudatibacter. The sequence continues at coordinate 11,811 of DASXIE010000094.1, read as the reverse complement.
AGGCCGAGCAGATCATCCCGCTTGATCCAGATCTCGGGGCCGCCGAGCGCCCTGCTCAACGCCTTCAGCGGTTCGATGGGGGTGGGCGCGGGCGTGTAGCGGCGGCGGGGAAAGCGGGCGAGATTCATAGCGCTATGGTCCTGAAGGCTTGCCGCCAAGCGGTCTAGCCGCGACGGCCCAAGCTTTGCAACCAGCGCGGCCGTAGTTCGTTATGAATAGCCGCTTAACCGCGCGTCCGGCCTCTCGTTCAGGTTCGGGATGCAAGGCTAACCTTTCGAGCGGCCGCGCCAGGAGCAAAGCGCGCTCTTAACCCAGCAGGCAAGGAATCACTAAGATGCGTAACCCCTTCACGGCGGCTTCTCTCGCCGCCCTGGTCCTGGGTCTTGGCGGCATCGCCGCGGCCCCGGCCGCCCAGGCGCAGATTTCCATCGGCATCAACGTCGGTATCGCGCCGCCGCCTCTGCCGGTCGAGGAACAGCCGGTCATCCCCGGATATGGTTATCTGTGGACGCCAGGCTACTGGTCCTGGGACCCCAGCTTCAACAGCTATTACTGGGTTCCGGGCGAGTGGGTCCTGCCGCCCCAGGTCGGCCTCTACTGGACGCCCGGCTATTGGGGCTGGAACAACGGCGCCTTCATCTTCAACTCCGGCTACTGGGGACCGACCGTCGGCTATTACGGCGGCGTCGACTACGGCTACGGCTATGTCGGCCGCGGCTATTATGGCGGCGAATGGAGAGGCGGGCGGCTGTTCTACAACCGCGCCGTCAGCAACATCGGCTCGCGGCGTATCGCCACGGTGTTCTCGCGTCCGGTGACGCCGGTGACCACCAGCCGGGTGAGCTTCGCCGGAGGCCGTGGCGGCCTCAACGTCAAGCCCACGCCGGCTGAACTGGCCGCGGCCCGCGCCCGTCACGTCCGCGCGACCCCCGAGCAGGTTCGCCAGGCTCACGCGGCGGCGACCAATCCCGAACTTCGCGCCGACGCGGTGAAGGCCAAGCCGAAAATCCCCGCCGGCCGGACCCTGCCGGCAAAGAACGCGGCGGCCGGGCCGGTCAATCCGCGCGGCCCAGCGGCCGCGAAGGCGGTCAATCCAGGCGGCCCAATGACAGCGCGCGGCAGGGAAGCGATGCGGCCAAGCCGAGCCCCGGCGGCTGCCGGTCCGGCGAGGGCGCATGAAAATCGCCCGGTCAATCCGGCCATGGGCCCTGGCCCGACGCCTCCGGTTGAAAGGGCCCGCCGGGTCCGGCCGAACGCCGAGCAGGCGGTGCGTCCGGCCGGCGAGCCGACCGTGAGCCACGTCGAGCGGCGGACCGGCGTCGAGCGCACCGCGCCTGAGCGGATGACGCCGATGGCGCGGCCCGAGCGCGCCTCTCCGGAAGGCGCCATGCGGGCCAGGCCCGAGAGCAGACCGGCCAACGGTCCCGGCCGCGAACCCTCCGCCAAGCCCGGCCCGGGCGCTCGCGGCGCGACCTCTCCGGACGACCGCAAGCGGCCGCCGCCGCAATAAAGGTCACGGTCCCGCGCCGGGTTCTCACGAGCCCGGCGCGGGCGCTTGCAAGGCCGACTGGATGTCGCCGCCCTTGGGCGAGCCGAGGCCGGTGCAGGCGTCCCAGCCCTTGGCGGCGGTGAAGTCGCCGTTGTTTCCTGAAGTGATGTCATTGAACGCCGCCGGATGGGCGTAGAGGGCGGGCGCGATAAGGCCGGCCGGCGTTTTCAGATTGCCGTTGATGCGAGCGATCAGACCGACCCAAAGGGGGGCGACGGCGCTGGTGCCGCCGATCACCAGATCCTGGCCATCGACCCGCACGGAAAAACCGGTCTGGGGATCGGCATCACCGCATACGTCCGGCAGGCCTCGCTTAGTGAGAGGCGTAGGGCCGCCGGCAGACAGGGTCGCGGCCAGGCCCGCCTGCCACGTCGGCAGGGCGAAGTGGGCGCTGACCCCGCCGCCGGTCGCCCCGCCGGCGGCGCCGTCGTTCCATACGGTCTCCTGGCTTGCGAGGGTGGTGCCGCCGCAGGCCAGGGCGTGGGGGCTCGAGGCCGGGAAGTCGACATGATCGGCCCCGTCGCTCACGCCGTCGTTCGAGCCGTTGTCGCCACAGGCGACGCAAACGGTCACGCCCATGGTCGCAGCGGCGGCGATCGCCTCGTCCAGCGCGGTCATCGCCTGGCTGGTCCAGGCGCTTTCCGGGCCGCCCCAGCTGATCGATATCACCGACGGCCGCCAGGTGGTGTCGTGGATGGCGGCGGTCACGGCGTCGAGAAAGCCGGCGTCGGTGTTGGGCGCGAAATAGACAACGATGGCCGCCGCCGGGGCGAGGGCCCCGGCGATCTCGATATCGAGCATGACCTCGCCGTCGGGTCCGTCGGCCGAACCGGTGGGCGCATTGGCCGCGCCATCCACCGACACCGCCGCCACCTTGGGCGGCGGGGAAACGCCCAGCGAGGCGAAATAGCTGGTGAGATCGGCTTGGGAGAATCCCCCGCCCAGCTCGATGATCGCGATCGCCTCGCCGGCTCCGGTTCCCGGCGGGAATGCGTAGCGGGCGGCGACCTCGAGCGGGGTGAAGGCGTTGGCCGTGGCGGCGTGGGCGATGCTGGGATCGAACAGGCGGTGGTGGGTCTTGGCCTGCGGCCGGTTGTCGAGACCGAGCACGGCCTGAATGACCCCGACCATGTCGTCCGGCAGGATGACCGGACCGGCGCGGCCGCGAAATTCACCCGAAGGCTGAGACATCCGCCGCAAGTCGACGCCGAAGGCCTCGCCGAACGCCGCCGCCGTTCCCGCCAGTCGGACCGTGCGGGCGGCGAGGTCCACGCCCGTGACGTCGTGGCCCGACCGGACGGCGAAGGCCTCGACCGCGGCGGCGTCTCGCGGCGCGGCGGAGAACTCAGCGGCGAAGGCCTCGCGGGTGAGCGTCGCGTCGCGTACGCCTCGACGCAGCCTGGCCAGCCGCGCCTCGAGCGCCGCCGCCGCCGGCCGGCGCAACAGGACGCTGACCTCGAAGATCTCGCCCGGATCGCAACCGCCGAGGTCGTCAGCATTCGCGGGCAGGCGCCGTTCGCTGCCGGCCAAGGGTTGTCCAGCCATCACTCACTCCTCCGCGTCACGCTCTTCGCGAGGCTAACGGACGGGAGGGGACGAGGGGCCCCGCTACCCGCTCACCTTGGCGTTACCGCCGCGCAGGTCAGCCGCCGCGCGTGCAGGCGGCAACGGGCGATCAGGGCGTCACTGAGGTCGTGAAAACCGCCGATCCAGTCGCCACCAAGGCGATCGAGGAGGAAATAGCCGAAACGTCCCATGCTGAAAGCCTCGGCCGGCAATCCGTCGACCTCCGGCGCGCCAGTCACCGGCGGCGGGGAATCGCCGGCTTCGAGCAGATCTCCGCCGGTCCCGACAATGAGCTGGGCCGGCCGCGCCCCGGCGAAGTCGAGAGCGGTAAAGTCGTGGACGTGACCGGAAACCACGACATCGACGTTGCCGAGATCCACGCCCTTCACGGCGGCCCGCTCGGTGGCGTTGATGACGCCGTCGCCGAGGGTCTCCCCGCGGCGGGCCGCGAACCACACCGGGCGATGGGTCACGATCCACGTGCTCTCGCGCCCGGGTCCGCCCAACCCGGTCAGCCGGGCGGCGAAGGCGGCGACCCGATCGGCGGGGGCGGTCGCGTCGTTGGTATCGGCGCTATCGACGACGAGCAGGCGAACCCCGCCAAGGGGCACCGCGAAGGTGTCGGCCTGGGCCGGACAGGCTTTCACGCGCGGGGCCGCGTCGAGGAGCCGGAACCAGCCCGCCCCGCCGCGGGCGCAATCCTCGTGATTGCCGCGGGCGAAGACCCAGGGAGCGGCCGCCAGCAACGGCGCGGCGGGATCAAACAGCTCCGCCTTCCAGGTCGCCCAACGATCGCCCCACGGGCTGCCGGCGCACGCGCTCTGGCCGGCTGGGCAGGGCGTTTCACGGTAGTAGTAGTCGCCGACGTGGATCACCAGGTCGGGGCGCCGCGCCGCCGCCAGGGCGGCCACCCGGGCGAAGGGCCAGCCCGTGGGATCGTTGCAATGCTGGGTGATCCTGCCCTTCAGGCGGCATCCGCTGTCGCCGAAGATCACCAGGCGGTCCGGTCGCGGCCTGGGCGTTGGGAGGGCCATGCCGCCGATGCTGACGCGATGGACGCGCCGCGGCAGGGCCGACACGCAGAGGCGATTCGGGAAGGCCTCGCTGGGACCAGCGCGCTGGAGCATCGGGCGCCGGCGGCCGTCGATCCGAATCGAGGGACAGAGGTGCGCCTGGGTCACCGCCCGCGCCTGAGCGCCGCCGCCGGTCATTTCGACCCAGGCGAGGGGCTCGGCCTCGGCGCCGCGGGCGACCAAAAAGGCCAGGGCGAGAATCGCGGTCCGCAGTGGGGGAATCATGGCGCGGCCGCCTCAGCGGTCCGCCGCCGGCCCGCCTGCCAATAGATCACAATGCCGACGGCGATCAGAAGCGCCGAGGCGACGACGAGCTTGACGACCGCGCCTGGCTTATCGGCGGCCTCGGGGCTGGGAACGAGCGTGCAGGCGATGGCGCTTGTGGTGACCGCCAGGCCCACGCAGGCGATGAGCCTCCGGCCGCGGGCCCCGCCCGGGGCGACCCAGACGCCCCCCGCGGTTTCGCCGCGCACGACGAAATAGGACAGGAACAGGAACACGAAAGGCAGGGTGTAGGAGATCACGCTCATCGAAACCAGGAAGTCGTAAGCCGCCTTCACGCTCGCCCCGGCCTGGCCAAGGATCACCAGGAAAACCACCGCGACGACCTGGAAGACAATCGCGGTCGTCGGCGCGCCCGTGCGCGGATCGCGGGCGGCGAAGACGGCCGGGAAGTAGTGATCGACGCCGATCACGAACGGCAGGCGGGCGGCGACGCCGAACCAGGCGCTGTAGCCGCCCAGCATGGTGGCGCCGAGCAAGATGAGGGCCGCGGGCCCTAGAGAACCGAGGCCCAGGCGCGAGAAGGCCAGGGTCAGGGCGTCGGGAATCCCCGAGAGCCTGGAGGCGTCTTCGGGCCGCAGAATGGTGAGCATGGCGGCGGTGCCGGCGAGGTAGGCCAGTACGATCAGGGTCCCGACAACGGCCAGGACGCGGAGGATCTGGCGCACGCCGCCCTCGACGTCGTCGCTGAGGAAGGCCAGGGCCTCGGGGCCGCCGAACGCGAAGACCATGGTCGCCCACAGGGCCGCGCCGTCGGCGGTGAGCGGTGGGGCGTAGCTCGCCCGGGCGAAGTCCGTGGCCGGACCGTGGCTGAAGCCAAGGGCAAGGCCGATCGCCACCAGGGCGACGAGCAGGAGGCAGCCCGCCGCCGCGCCGAGATTGGTCAGCCATTTGCCGGCCCCCAGGCCCATCAGATGGGCCGCTCCCACCATCACCGCCAAGGCCGACGCCAGGCCCGCGAACAGCCACGGATCAGCCAGGGCATGCCGCGCGCCAGGTCCGGCGGCCGCCGCCAGAACGCCGAGGATGAAATAAAGGAGGCCCGAGAAGAACGGCAGGTTGCAGGTCCAGTATAGCCAGCCGGTCAGGAAGCCCGCGAACGGCCCCAGCATCCGCCGCGTCCAGCCGTAAAGGCCGGATTCGCCCGGATAGCGTCCGACCAGCTCGGCGGTGGTGACCACCAGGGGGATCATGAAGCCGGCCATGGCCAGCACCCAAAGCGGCAGCGAAGCCGGTCCGGCCGCCGCCGCCTGGGCCAGCCAACGGATCGAGAACCCCATGGCCGCGGCGTAGAATGCCAGGTCCCAGAACCGCAGCGGGCGGCGCTTTTCGCTCATGAGGACTCGATATCCGCCCGGCTGATGGTCCAGGCGCCGTCCAGCCAGGCGAGGATCTCGGCCGCCGCCGGATGGTCGATGCCCTCGTAGCGCTTGCGAAGCCGACTCCTCGCCGCCTCGTCGAGGCGATCGAGGCCGGCATCCTGCAGCGCCGAAAGCTGGCCCGTGACGATGGCGGCGAGATCGTCTCCGAGCACATCGGCCGCCGCCCGTCCCAGCGCTGCGCCGTAGTCATAGGCGTCCCCCAGCCGATAGCTCTGCGCCAAGGTGAGGGCGGGGATGCGGGAAAGAACCGGCTGGGATGCCGGATTGACGGCATGCCCGCGAACGGCGCCGCCCATGGCGGCCGGCCGGCCGGTGAAGGCCCGCAGGTGAAGCGACTGGCTCATCACCGGGCCGTCGTTGACCGGATAGTTGTCCCAGATCACCGGCGGACGGCGGAGGGTCCCGGCGACGCGGGAAAGATGCCCGAGGCCGTAGGCGCGCGAACACACCTCCTCGCCGGTCCAGAAGACGTCGATGGCCGGATCGAGGCCGGTCCCGAGCGCCTCCAGATAGCCGTCCGGCCGCATCCCGAAGACGCGGTCGAGCACCCTGTCGTCGCTGTAGTAGGTCGGGCAGAGGATCAATCGCTTGCCGCCCGCCCGGGCGGCGATCCACTCGACAATCTCGATCTGGGCCCCAGCGAGGCCGGGCAGATCGCCGCGCATGTCGTCGAAGAGGATGGCCAGCTCGGCAACGCCGATGGCGTTGAGCTCGGCCAGCTTTCGGGCCAGGTCCGCCTTGGCGGCTTCGTCGAAGCTCAGGTAGATCTCGAATGGGCTCAGGCCAACCCCAAAGCGAACGCCGAGCTCGGCGCATCGAGCAGCGAGGTCCGTCAGCGCCTGCCGCGTCGCCTCCGGCCACGGTTCGCGCCAGCGCCGGCGCAGGTATGGATCGGCCTTGGGGGCATAGAGGTAGAAGCCGTAGCCGTGGGGGGCCAGGAAGGCGATGGTCTCGGCCCGGGCCGCCCACGTCCACGGCCGGCCGTAGAAGCCCTCGATGAGGCCGAGGTCGACCTCGAGGCCGCCGGCCGCCTTCACTTCAGACCGCCTCGGGCGCGAAACGGTCGCGGCTCGATCCATCCATCGGCGTGGGCCCCCTCGAGGGTCAGCATGCAAAGGATCGCCGCCCCTGTCGAGCGTCGCGCCCGGCTTGTTCCGCTCCCGGCCGTGATCTATCAGCGGGAACCTTCACTGGAGGGAAGTTCCAATGGCCCAGTCAGAGACGGTTCTGGTGACCGGCGGCTCGGGGTTCATCGGCAGCTGGTGCGTCATCGAGCTGCTGCGCCGCGGCTACACGGTGCGGACAACGGTGCGGGATCTCGCGCGGGAAGCCGGCGTACGCGCCTCGGTGGCGGCCCTTTCCCAGGCCGGCGACGCCCTGTCCTTCCACGCCGCCAATCTCACCAGCGACGCCGGCTGGGACGAGGCGGTGGCCGGCGCCGACTATGTGCTGCATGTCGCCTCGCCGCTCGGCATCGCAGAACCCAAGGACGCCGACGAACTGATCGTCCCGGCTCGCGATGGGGCCCTGAGGGTCATCGGCGCGGCCGTCAAGGCCGGCGTCAAGCGCGTGGTCATGACCTCCTCGGTCGCCGCCTCGGCCCCGCCGCACACGGCCAGGGGCGAGACAGTCAGCGATGAGAGCGTGTGGAGCGATGGCGAGGATCCCGCCATCGGGGCCTACGCCCGCTCCAAGACGATCGCCGAGCAGGAGGCCTGGGCCCTGATCGGGTCCTCCGGCGGCGCCACCACTCTGGCGACAGTCAACCCGGCCCTGGTTCTGGGCCCGGTGCTGGACGGCGACGCCTCCGGCTCCGCCCAGGTCGTTGGCCGGTTGCTGTCCGGCAAGGTCCCCGGCATTCCCCGCCTGGGCTTCAACATCGTCGATGTGCGGGACGTGGCCGACCTCCATATCCGCTGCATGACCGCGCCGGAGGCGGCCGGACAGAGGTTCATCGCCGCCGGCCAGTTTGCCTGGATGGGCGACATCGCCGCGATCCTGCGCGATCACTTGGGCGCCCAGGCCGCCAAGGTCCCGACCCGCAAGGCGCCGGATTTGCTTCTCCGACTGGTTTCCCTCTTCGACCGCGACCTGACCGCCGTCACCCCCAACTTAGGGCGCCGACGCGACTTCACCTCGGCCAAGGCGCGAGCCGTGCTCGGCTGGACGCCGCGGCCGCTCGAGGAGACGGTGCTCGACTGCGCCAGGAGCCTGATCGCCGCCGGGGCGGTCTGACCTTCCCTCAGCCGCGCCCGATGTAGGGCATGGCCGTGGCCATCAAGGTCATGAACGGGACGTTGGCCGAAAGCGGCAGGGCGGCCATCATCAGCACCGCCTCGACGACGGCTGAGACGTCCATCACCGGCTCGGCGGCGATCCGGCCGTCGGCCTGAGTGACCCCCTCGCTCATCGCGGCGGTGAGGGCGGTGGCGGCGTTGCCGATATCGATCTGGCCGCAGGCGATGTCGTGGGCTCGCCCGTCCAGGGCGATCGAGCGGGTGAGCCCCGTGATGGCGTGCTTGGTCGCCGTGTAGGGCGCGGAGTTGGGCCTGGGCGAATGGGCCGAGATCGAGCCATTGTTGATGATCCGCCCGCCGCGCGGATCCTGCCCCTTCATCTGGCGGAAGGCATGCTGGGCGCACAGGAAGGCGCCGGTGAGGTTGACGGCCACCACCGCGTTCCAGGTCTTCAGCGGAATGTCTTCAAAGGCGGTCGGCGCCGCCCCCCGCCCGGCATTGTTGAACAGCACGTCCAGCCGGCCAAAGGCCTTCGCCGCGCTCTCGAAAAGCCGAACCACCGAGTCAGGTTCGGCGACATCGGCCGGGGCGGTCAGGACGCGCGCGCCGGGGCCTGCGAGGGCGGCGGTTTCCTCGAGGGCCTCGGCCCGCCGTCCAGCCAGGACTACGGCGTCGCCCTGGCCAAGAAAGCCCAGGGCCACGGCGCGGCCGATGCCGCTGCCCGCGCCGGTCACCAGAACCACCCTGTGCTCCATGGTCAATCTCCCCTTGCAGCCTCGCTCGCGCGGCCGAAGATAGGGCCATGGACGACTGGATCGCCAGGGAAGGCTTGCGGACGCTCAGCCGCGTGCGGTTGCGCGCGCTGAGCCGCAAGTCGGACCTGCGCGGGGCGCTTCAGGCGGGAAGCCACCTTGCGGCTCTGGCCGCGACCACTGTCGGGCTTATCTGGCTAGTCCCGGCGGCGCCGCTGACCTTCGCGCCCCTGTTTTTCGCCCAGGGAGTGCTGATCAATTGCCTCTATGCCGGCCAGCACGAGCTCAGCCATTGGACGGCGTTCCGCATAAAGGGACTCAACGACATTTTCGGCCACGCCTTCGGATTCGCCACCCTCAATCCCTTCCTCACCGACCGCTTCCTCCACTTCGCCCACCACCGGGCGACCCATGATCCGGCCCGTGATCCCGAAATCATGGGGACCGGCGCCTACACCCTGGCCAGCTACAGCCTCGATCTCGCCGGGGTCAGCTTCTGGTGGCGGCGGGTGAGCGGTATCGTGCGCACGGGGGCCGGGCGGGGCCTCGATGACGCCTATTGGCTCGACGCAAGGGGCCGGCGCACCGTTGTCGCCGAGGCGCGGGTCCATATAGCCCTGTGGGTCGCCATCGCCGCGGCCTCGGCGGCGCTGCAGTCATGGGCCGCCCTTGGCCTGTGGATCGCCCCCATGGTCCTGACCAAGTGGTTCCACCAACTACAGAACATGGGCGAGCACACGGGCCTGCCCCACGTTCCCGATATCTTCGCCAACACCCGCACCCTGAAGGGCCCAGCGCCGATGCGCTGGCTGATGTGGAACATGACCTGGCACACCGCCCACCACTGCTTCCCGGGCGTGCCTTTCCATGCGCTGCCGGCGCTCACGGGTGAGATCGAATCCGGCCTGGGGCGCCCCCTTCCCCGACACGGCTACATCGAGGCCCAGCGCGATATTTTCGCCGGGTTGGCCCGGCAACGTCGCTTGCCCATCGAACCGTGCTCGATAGAGTGAGATGAAGGCGCGAGCGTCTCTCGCGCATGGGGGCCGCACATGGGACGACGGACGTGGCTGGCCGCGGCGGGGTTGGTTCTGGCGGCGTCCAACGCATGGGCTGACGAGAAGCCCTGCCAGTTGCTGGCGATCGGCGAGCTGACGGTGTCCACCGATGGCTCCGACGTCGTCACCGATGCAGAGATCAACGGTCGGCCGGTACGCCTTGCGGTCGACACCGGCTCGGACGCCACCATGCTTTACCGCGACGCCGCCGAGAGGCTGGGCCTCAACTTTCGGCATCTCACCGGCGCCCAGAGCTACGGAGTCGGCGGAGCGACCAACATCTATTCGACCCGGGTAAAGGAACTGCGGATCGGCAACATGATCGAACGCGATTCCGATCTGATCGCCACGGGCCGCAGCACCGGCCCCGCCCAGGGCGCGATTGGAGAACGTTTTCTTACCCAGGCGGATGTGGAATTCGACCTGCCCCACGGTAAGATACGTTTCTTCAAGCCGCACGGCTGCGCGGGCGATCAGGTGGTCTATTGGGGCGACGCCTATGCCGTCGCGCCCATACAACCCACCCCTAACTACCAGATACTGGTCCAGGTGCGTGTGAACGGCGCGCTGTTGACCGCGCAACTGGATACCGGAGCAGGGGTCTCGGTGCTCACCCCCGCCGGCGCCGCCAAGGCCGGCGTGTCGCGCCATTCACCGGGCGTGACGCGGGTGGGAAATGTGCAGGGCACCGGACAGGAGACGATAAGGGCCTATGTCGATACGTTCCCCAGCTTCAGCTTCGGGGAGGAGACGATAAAGAACGCCAGGCTGTGGATCGCCGATCTTTTCCATTACGACAAGCAGTATGGCACCGCCGACCTGATCCCCAAGACGGTGGTCGACGAGCCCGACATGCTGCTCGGGGCCGACTTCTTCAGGTCCCACCGGGTCTACGTCTCGGGCCAGCAGCACAAGGTATATGTGACCTACGCCGGCGGTCCGGTATTCCAGACGAACGCCGCCCCTCGAACGCCGCAGGCGGTGACCAACGGCCCGGCGGCGAATGCCGGTCCGAACTGACCTTGGTGGGCCGTCGCGCCGGAAGGAGCGCGGAATGCGGACTGGAATTGTCACCTCGCTCCTTGTGACCTGGATCGTCGGCGCCGAACCCGCTGCGGCGGCCGAGGCGCAGCCGCATTGCCAGCTGCAAGCGGTGGGTGAGTTGCCCCTGGTCGGCGGCCAGATGGTCACCGAGGCGTCGGTGGACGGCCGTCCGGTCAAGCTGCTCATCGACACTGGCGCGTTCGGCACCCTTCTCTTTACCGGCGAGGCCCGCCGGCTGGGCCTCTTCCTGCGCCCGACGGGCGCCAAGTCGTATGGCGTCGGCGGCGAATCCGACGTCTTTTCGGCCCGGGTGAAGGAATTCAAACTCGGCGACATGGTCGAGCGCGACGCCGATCTGGTCGTGGCCGGCGAAACGTTCAAGGGCATCCAGGGCGTCCTGGGCGCCAAGTTCCTGATGCAGGCCGACGTCGAGTTCGACCTGGCGCACGGCAAGGTGCGGTTCTTCAAGCCGAAAGGCTGCGCCGGCGACGAGGTGGTCTATTGGGGCGCGGCCTATTCCGTCGCTCCCATGGTCGGCACGCCGCGCGATCAGATCCTGGTGCGGGTGAGCGTCAACGGCGCCCCCATCGTCGCCCAGATGGATACCGGCGCCTCGGCCTCGGTGCTCACGCCGGGCGCCGCCGCCAGGGCAGGAGTCACGGTCCGATCGGCCGGCGTTGTCGCGGCGGGCGCCCTGCGCGGCCTAGGCCGCGCGCCCGTCGAAAGCCGTGTCGGGACCTTCTCGAGCTTCTCCTTCGGCGAGGAGACGATCAAGAACACCCGTCTCCAGATCGCCGACATGTTCGGCGCCGACAAGGACACCCACATCAACACGCGCATCGCCTCGGCGGTGACCGACCAGCCGCAG
>DASXIE010000093.1:0-1863 GCA_036498165.1 Caulobacteraceae bacterium | reverse complement strand
TGGGCCTCGCTCAGGCGCACCGTGTAGCCGGCGATGATCCCGCCGCGTTCCAGCCTCTCCAGGCGGCTTTGCAGGGTGGTCCGCGAAATACCGAGCGCCCGGGCGAGGCGGGCGGCGGGGGCGCGGGCGTTGTCGCGCAGGGCGTCGATCAGTCGTGCGTCGATTTCGTCCATCTGTCGGTTTTCCTCGGCGGATTGCCGGAAGTTCATCGGCATTTCGTCGCATTGGCAATAGGAATCGACGCGCCGCGCCGTCATCTTCCCCGATGTCGCAGAGCTGGAACAAGGAAGCGCGGGTCATGAGAGATGTCGTCGTCATCGGGGCGGGCCATATCGGCTCGACCATCGCGGCCTTTCTTTCAGCGACCCGCGACTACCACGTCACCGTCGCCGACCGTTCCGGCGAGGCCCTCGCCGCCATGGGCGCCATGCCCCGCGTCGAGCACAACGTCCTCGATGTGACCGACGCCGCCGCCATGGCCGCCGTGCTGGAGGGCAAGTTCGCCGTGCTCTCGGCCGCGCCCTACCATCTCACCATCCACGTCGCCGAGGCGGCGAAGGCCGCCGGCGCCCACTATCTCGACCTCACCGAGGACGTCGCCTCGACCCGCAAGGTCAAGGCCCTGGCGGTGGGAGCGAGGACCGCCTTCATTCCCCAGTGCGGCCTGGCCCCGGGCTTCATCTCCATCGTCGCCGCGGATCTGGCCCGCCATTTCGACACGCTGCACGATGTCCGCCTCAGGGTCGGGGCCCTGCCGAAATACCCGTCCAATGCCCTGAACTACAATCTCACCTGGTCGACCGACGGGGTGATCAACGAATACTGCGAGCCGTGCGAGGCCATCGTCGACGGCCTGCCGCGCCAGACCCGGGCGCTGGAGGAATGCGAGGCCTTCGCCCTCGACGGCGTAGCCTATGAGGCCTTCAACACCTCTGGCGGCCTCGGCACCCTGTGCGAGACCCTGCAAGGCAACGTGCGCAACCTCAACTACCGGACGATCCGCTATCCGGGCCACGCAGCGATCATGAAAGCCCTGCTCAACGACCTGCGCCTGCGCGACCGTCGCGATCTCCTCAAGGACATCCTGGAAAACTCGGTGCCGGCGACCTTGCAGGACGTGGTGATCGTCTTCGTCACCGTCTCCGGCCTCAAGGACGGCCACCTGGTCCAGGAGACCTACGCCAACAAGATCTACGCCCGCGAGATGGGCGGGCGCATCGAGAGCGCCATCCAGATCACCACCGCCTCGGCGATCTGCGCGGTGCTCGACATGCTTTCAAACGGGGCCCTGCGCGCCGCCGGCTTCGTGCGCCAGGAGGAGATCGCCCTCGCCGACTTCCTCGCCAACCGCTTCGGCCGCGCCTACGCCATGGACGAGGCCGCCCCGCGCGCCCTGGACGCGGTGGCATGAGCGGCCCGGGCTTGAAGGACGAGGTGCGGGGCCTCCTGACACGCCTGGGCGTCGCCGAGGGCGCCTTCTCCCGCGGGGTCCGGACCGTCACGTCCCCGATCGACGGGGCGGTCATCGCCCAGGTGCGTGACGCCTCGCCGGCCGACTGCTCGGGCGCCATCGCGGCGGCGCACGAGGCCTTCCTCGCCTGGCGCTCGGTTCCCGCTCCCCGGCGCGGCGAACTCGTTCGCCGGCTGGGCGAGGAGCTGCGTGCCGCCAAGACGGATCTGGGTCTTCTCGTCACCCTCGAGGCCGGCAAGACGCTCTCCGAGGGCCTGGGCGAAGTCCAGGAGATGATCGACATCTGCGACTACGCCGTGGGCCTTTCGCGGCAGCTCTTCGGTCTCACCCTGGCCACCGAGCGCGCCGACCATCGGATGAGCGAGACATGGCTGCCGCTCGGCGTCGTGGGG
>DASXIE010000092.1:0-15875 GCA_036498165.1 Caulobacteraceae bacterium | reverse complement strand
AAGAGCCGGTTCTGGCGCCGCCTGCGCCGCTTGGCGCGCTTGCGCCGCGGGCCTCGGCCGGACCAGTCCGCGGCCTGAGTATCGGCTACGCCGCTTCCAGGTCGAACTGCAGGGCCGCCAGGCGGGCGTAAAGGCCGCCCTTGGCGATGAGTTCGCTGTGAGTCCCTGTCTCCACAACCGCTCCGGACTCCATGACCACGATCCGGTCAGCCTTGAGCACGGTGGCGAGGCGATGGGCGATCACCAGCGTAGTGCGTCCGCTCATGGCTTCGTCGAGGGCCCGCTGGACAAGGCGTTCGTTTTCGGCGTCGAGCGCGCTTGTCGCCTCGTCCAGCAGCAGGATCGGCGCGTCACGGACCAGTGCGCGAGCTATCACCAGGCGCTGGCGCTGGCCGCCTGACAGCGACTGGGCGCGCTCGCCCAGCCGGGTTGCGGGCCCTTTGGGCAGGGCGGCCAGGAACACCTCGGCCTGGGCGGCGCGGGCGGCGGCGAGCAGCGCGGCCTCGTCGGCGTCCTCGCGGCCGAATTGCAAATTCTCCAGCGCCGAGCCGGAAAACAGGGGCGCGTCCTGCGCGACCAGGGCGATGCGGCCGCGCACCTCAGCCGGGTCGGCCAGGCGGACATCGACCCCATCGATCCTCACCTCGCCAACCGTCGGATCATAGAACCGCAGGATCAGACGCAAGACCGTGCTCTTGCCGGCCCCCGATGGCCCGACCAAGGCGACGCGCTCGCCGGGCCGGACATGGAGGTCGAGGCCGTTGAGCGCCGGCAAATCAGGCCGCCCTGGGTAGGCGAACACGACACGGTCGAGATCGATCTGGCCGCGCGCGGGCCATGGCAGGCGAACGGGATGCGAAGGCGCGGCGATCATCGGCCGGGCGCGGAGCAGTTGGGCGATGCGCTCCATGGCGCCCGCCGCCTTCTGGACCTCGCCCCAAACCTCGCTCAAGGCGCCCACCGAACCCGCGGCCAGCACCGCCAGGATGGCGAACTGCAGCAAGGCTCCGGCGCTCATCCGGCCGGCGACGACCTGGCGAGCCCCCAACCAAAAGACCATCGCCACGCCGCCGAACACCAGGGCGATTACGAGGCCGGTCATCACCGCTCGGGCGCTCACCCGCGACATTGAGGCCGCAAACGCGGCTTCCACGGCGGCGCTGAAGCGGTCGCCGACACTCTTCTCCCGTCCGAACGCCTGGACAGTCTCGGCCGCCTGCAGGCTTTCGCCGGCGAAGGCCATGGCCTCGGCGAACCGGCTTTGGGCCGCGGCCGAGAGGGCGCGCACCCGCCGGCCGTAGAGCACCAGGGGGGCCAGGATCAACGGCCCGAGCAAGGCCACATAGAACGTCAGGCGCGGCGAAACGAAGATCAGCAGGACGACGGCGCCGATCATGGTGAGCAAATTTCGCAGGGCGATCGAGGCGGCCGAACCGACCACCGCCTCGACGATGGTCATGTCGGAGGTGAGGCGCGACATCACCTCGCCGGTCGGCGCCTCCAGAAAGAACCCCTGATCCAGGGTGAGGACGTGACGGCACAGGGCCGTGCGCAGATCGGCCACCACCCTTTCGCCCAGGCGGGTGATGAAGAAGAACCGCAGGGCCGTCGCCGCCGCAAGGACCCCCGCCAGGGCGAGCAGGATCAGGAAGGACCGGTCGAGGCCGTTTCCCGAGGCGGCGGCGAAGCCCTTGTCGACCACCAGGCGAGCCGCAGCCGTGAGCGCAAGGGTGGCGCCGGTCGAGAACAACAGGAAGACCACCGAGCCGGCGGCGTCGCCCCAATGAGCCTTGATGAACGGAACAAGCTCGACGAGCGGCGCCAAGTCGCGGCTCGGCTCGCGGAGCGCGCCGCCATCGGCCGCTCCCCGTCGAGCGCGGAGGAGGGCGCCGTTCACCATGACCGTGGCCGCCCCTTGCCTAGCGGCGCTCCGCGCGTGTATAGCCGCGCGTCCAAATTCGCCCGCGCCCGGGCGGCTTCGTCATTTCTGTTCAATTCGGCTCGATCTCGTCATGAAACCAGACATTCATCCGAACTATCACTTCATCACCGTGACGATGACCGACGGGACGACCTATCAGACCCGCTCGACCTGGGGCAAGGAAGGCGGCGAATTGCACCTGGACATCGATCCCAAGACTCATCCCGCGTGGACCGGCGGCAATCAACATCTCGTCGACCGCGGCGGTCGGGTGTCGCGCTTCGCCGCCAAGTACGGCGGATTCCTAAAGAAATAGGGTCACTATTGGCGTCGCACAGCCGGTCGGCGCTTGACAGCGATCCCGGCGCGGCGATCGGTTTCCCTTCACCATGAACGCCGCGACCCCGTCGGTCGACGTCGCCGCGCGCCTCGCCGGCCGGTATCTCGCGCCGCGCTGGCGCTCGCTCGGTGTCGCCCTCATCTGCGCGGCCCTGTTCGCCGTTCTGTCTGGCATCCTGCTCGCCATCCTGCAGCCGGCGGTCAACGACCTCATCGTCCGCCCGAGGCCGGGCGCCATGGCCATCTTGCCCCTGATCATCGTCGCCCTTGCGGTCGGCCGCGGTCTCGCCCAGGTCATCCAGGCTCTGTTGATCAACCAGATCGGCAACGGAATCGTCGGCGATGTGCAGGTCGAACTCTTCGGGCGGCTGGTGCGAGCCGATCTCGCCAGGCTGCGCGCCTCGCACAGCGGTGGCTTCGTTTCCTCGGTTCTCTATGACGCCGGCCTGATCCGCGAGGCGGCCACCACCGGCCTCATCAACCTCGTCCAGCAGAGCCTCACCCTTCTCGCCGCCGGCGTGGTCATGGCCCGAGCCGACTGGCGACTGGGCCTCTTTGTCCTCCTGGCCGCGCCGATCGCCTCCCTCATCATGCGCCGGTTCATGCGCCGGGCGACGCGGGCGGCGAGCGGGGCCATGGCGGCCACATCGAACCTCGCCACCGCGATCATGGAGGGTCTGGACGGCGTGCGGGTGGTCAAGATGGAGAACCGCGAGGCCTACGAGGAGGCGCGGGTGGCCGCCGTCGTCGCCGAGCGCCAACGCCACATCATCAGCGGCGATAATGCCCGCGCGGCAGCCGCTCCCGCCTCGGAGACCCTGATGATGATCGTGGTCGCCGCGGTCCTCGCCTACGAGGGCTGGCGGGCGAGCGCCGGCCATCCCGATGTCGGGGCCTTCACCGCCTTCTTCGCCGCCCTGCTCACCGCCGCCCAGGCCCTGCGCCAAGTCTCCAACCTAGGCACGGTGATCAGCCAGGGCCTGGTGGCCGGACGGCGTCTTTTCGCCGCCCTCGACGTCGAGCCGGAGGTGCGCGACACGCCCGGCGCTCCGGCCATGACGCCGGGTGAGGGGACGCTTCGTCTCGAGGCGGTCAGCTTCAGCTACGACGGCGCGCCGGTTCTCCAAAAGGTCGATCTGGAAGCCCGCCGCGGCGAGGTCGTCGCCCTGGTAGGACCGTCGGGGGCGGGCAAGACCACGGTGCTGAACCTCATTCCGCGCTTCTACGACGTCACCGCCGGCGCAGTCACCATCGACGGCCAGGATGTGCGGGCAGTAACCCTCGACTCCCTTCGCCGCCAGATCGCCCTGGTCACCCAGGAGCCGTTCCTGTTCGACGACACCATCGCCGCCAATATCGCCTATGCCCGTGAAGGGGCGCGCCGTGAGGAGATCGAAGCCGCCGCCGCCCAGGCCGCCGCCCACGAGTTCATTCTCGCCCTGCCGCGCGGCTATGACACCGCGGTCGGGGAGGCGGGGGCCCGCCTCTCCGGCGGCCAGCGCCAGCGCGTCGCCATCGCCAGGGCCTTTCTTAAGGACGCGCCGATCCTCCTCCTCGACGAGGCGACCAGCGCGCTGGACACCGAGAGCGAGGCCCAGATTCAGGCCGCTCTCGCCAGGCTGATGGCCGGACGCACGACCCTTCTCATCGCTCATCGGCTCAGCACCGTGCGCGGGGCGGACCGCATCTATGTCCTCGACCGCGGGGCGGTGGTGGAAACCGGCGCCCATGCCGCTCTGATCGACCGCGGCGGCCTTTACGCCCGCTTGGCGCGCACCCAGGATCTGGAGCTGACGCCCGGAACCGCCGCGTGAAGCGCTTTTTTCGCTCGCCGCTCGTCCAGGCGATCCTCGGCTGGCTGGTCGCCGCCTACATCGAATTGATCATCGTCACGGTGCGCTGGCGATTCGAGAACCGCGCGCCGGTGGATGAGATCATGGCCGGGCCGAATGGGCTCATCGCCCTCTTTTGGCATGGCCGGATCGCCCAGGGCATGGCTTGCCGGCCGCTGCTCAAGGACAAGCCGCGGCGGGTGATGATCTCACTCTCGCCCGACGGCGAGTTCATCGCCAAGGCCGCCGAGCGCCTGAAGATCCCGCCGGTGCGCGGTTCGGCCGGGCGCGAAGGACGCCTCTCCAAGGGCGGGGCGCGGGCCTTCCGCGAAGCCCTTTCGTTCATCCGCTCCGGCGGGGTGATGATCCTCACGCCCGACGGCCCGCGCGGCCCGCGCGAGGAACTCCCGGTCGGCCCCCTGCTGATGGCCCGCGCCGCCGACTGTCCGGTGTTCATCATGAGCCTCGCCGCCCGTCCGGCGCTGGCTCTGCGGAGCTGGGACAGGGCGGCGATTCCGTTGCCCTTCGCCCGAGGCGAGGTGGTGCTCGAAGGGCCGCTGCGACTGCCGCCCGATTCCGATAGCGCCGCCCTGGAACGGCTCCGGCTCGAGTGGCAGGAGCGGATGCGCGCCGGCCAGTCGCGGGCGCAAGCCTTGTCGAGGGGCGCGCGGACGTGAGCCGGTCCCGGCCGTTTTCCCTTCAGCTTTATGGCCTCGCCGCCGCGGCTCTGGCCCCTCTCGTCCCGACGCTCCTCGCGCGCCGGGCGAGGCGCGGCAAGGAGGATCCCGCCCGCCTGGGCGAACGGCTCGGCCACGCCAGCCGCGACCGCCCCGCCGGGCCGCTGGTCTGGATGCATGGGGCGAGCGTCGGTGAGGGCTTGTCTCTGCTGCCCCTGATCGCGGACCTGCGCGAGGCGCGCCCCGACATGGCGATCCTGGTCACCACCGGCACCCGCGCCTCGGCGGAGCTTCTGGGAAAGCGCCTGCCGGCCGGCGCCGTGCACCAGTTCGCCCCGGTCGACACCCCGCGCGCCGTGGATCGATTCGTCGGGCATTGGCGACCCGATCTGGGGGTCTTCGTGGAAAGCGAGCTGTGGCCCAACCTGATCCTGGCGGCGCGGGCCAGCGGAACGCGCCTGGCTCTCGTCTCGGCCAGGATGTCGCCGGCCAGCCTCGCCGCCTGGCGGCGCGCTCCGGCCGCGGCGCACGCGTTGCTCGCCGCTTTTGATCTCATCCTGGCCCGTGACTTGGCGGCCGCCGCCCCTCTCGCGGCGCTCGGCGGCCGTGTCGATGGCCTGTGGGACGTCAAGCTCGGCGCGCCGCCCCCGCCGGCCGACCCGGCCGAGTTGGCCAGAATGAAGCGGGTCTTCGCCGGCCACCCCATCATCCTGGCCGCCAGCACCCACCCAGGCGAAGAGGCGATGGTCCTCGCCGCCTTCGCCGGCCTCCCGGACGACGTCCGCCTGATCATCGTTCCGCGCCACCCCGATCGCGGTCCCGACGCGGCGCGACAGGGCGCCGCCCACGGCCTGACCGTCGCTCGCCGCGCCGCCGGCGAATCCGGCGAAGGCGCGAGGGTACTCATCGCCGATACCCTGGGCGAACTTGGGCTGTGGTATCGCTTGGCGACTCTGGCCGTGGTCGGGGGCAGCTTCGTCCGCGGCGTGGGCGGCCACAATCCGTTGGAGCCGGCCCGCCTCTCCTGCCCATTCGCCGCCGGTCCTCACGTCGACCACTGGCCGATCTATCGCGAACTTGCCGAGGCGGGCGGCGTCCGCCTCCTCGCCGATGCGAACGGTCTGGCCACCTGGCTGGAGGAGGCCCTGGCCGACGGACCTGCGCTCGACGACATGGCGGCCCGGGCGGCCCAATATGCCCAGCGGCGCGACGCCGAGGGGGCGGCCGTGATTCCACGCCTCCTCGAGCTGATCGGATGATCCGCACGCCGCGCCACTGGTACCAGCGGCGGCCCCGCCGACTGAGCATCCTGACGCTTGTCGCGACGCCCGTCTCCTGGCTGTGGGCGGCGCTCACCGCGCGACGCCTGGCCCGCGGCGGACCCATCGATCCGGGCGCGCCGGTGATCTGCGTCGGCAACCTCACGCTCGGCGGGGCCGGCAAGACGCCGGTGGCGCGGGCTTTGGCCCAGAGGCTGGCGGCCGACGGCCGAGCGGTCGCAATCCTGAGCCGCGGCCACGGCGGGCGCCTCGCCGGACCCGTCCGGGTCGACCCGGCCCGCCACGGCCCCGCCGAGGTTGGTGACGAAGCCCTGATGATGGCGCCCGACGCGCCGGTGTGGATCGCGCGCGACCGCGCCGCTGGGGCGAGGGCGGCGGTCGCCGCCGGGGCGGATGTCATCATCATGGACGACGGCCATCAGAACCCGGCCCTCGCCAAGGCCCTTTCTCTCATCGTCGTGGACGGCGAGACCCGCGACGAGGAGTGGCCGTTCGGCGATGGCCAGGTCTTCCCCGCCGGTCCGATGCGCGAGCCCCTGGCCGCCGGCCTTGCCCGCGCCGACGCCGTGATCATCCTCCTCCCCGCAGACCTCCCCGCGGCCGACCCGGAATTGCTCGCCCTCTTCGCCGGCAAGCCGGTTCTCATCGCCCATCTGGCCCCGGCGAGGCCGCCGCCGGCCAGTCGCCTGGTCGGTTTCGCCGGCATCGGCAAGCCGTGGAAGATGGAGCGGGCCCTGCGCGCCGCCGGCGCGGATCTGGTCGATTTCGCCCCCCTGGCCGATCATCAGGTTTTCGACGAGCGAACGCTGAGGTTCCTCGCCGACCGCGCCGCGGCCCTCGGCGCAGGCCTCCTCACCAGCGAGAAGGACTATGTCCGCCTGCCGCCGGCGTGGCGCGAGCGGGTCCTCGCCTGGCCGGTGGGGGCGGTTTTCGAGGACGAGGCGGCCCTCGACGCCCTCCTGGCGAAGGCTGTGGAGGGTTAGGCGCCCGCCAGCCTGGCGTATTTCCACGCCGTCTTGGCCAGCAGGGGCACCCGCTCCTCCATGGCCGCCGCCTGGGGGCTGTTGGCGGTCCCATCGCGCACCCGCCCGATGATCCCCTGGACGATCCCGGCCAGGCGGAAGGAGTTGTAGGCGAAATACCAGTTGAGATCGGGCAGGCCGCCGCGTCCGGTCAGGCGACAGTATTCGTCGACATATTCTTCCATCGTCGGGATGCCGTAGGCCTTCTTGTCCGCGATCGCCGCCACCGTGCCGTTGACCCACTGCATGAGGAGGTTGGTGAAGTCGGCCAGGGGGTTGCCGAGCGTCGCGAGCTCCCAGTCGAGCACCGCCACCACCCGCGACTGCGTCGGGTGCATGATCTCGTTGTCCATTCGGTAATCGGCGTGGACGATGGTCGTCTGGTCATCGTCCGGCACGCTTTGCGGCAGCCACTCGATGAGCCGCTCCACCTCGTCGATGTGGCGAGTCTCGCTGGCCTTGTACTGCTTCGTCCACCGCGAGATCTGCCGCAGCATGTAGTTGCCCGGGCGGCCGAAGTCGCCAAGGCCGATGGCCTCATAGTTCGTGTTGTGTAGGTCGGCGAGAGTCTTCAGCGCCGCCATGTGCAGGGCGTGACGCTCGGCCGGCGCATAGGCCGGCAGGGACTGGTCCCACAGGATCCGCCCCTCGACCTTGTCCATGATGTAGAACATCGTCCCGATCACCCCCTCGTCCTCGCATAGGGCGTAGGGCCGAGGCACCGGGAAACCGGTGGGATAGAGGGCGGCGATGACGCGGAATTCGCGGTCCACGGCGTGGGCGGAGGGGAGCAGCTTGCCCGGCGGCTTGCGCCGCAAGACGTACTTCCGCCCCGGCGTCGTCAGCTCGTAGGTCGGGTTGGATTGGCCGCCCTTGAACTGGCGCACGCCGAGCGGGCCGGCGTAGCCCTCGACGCGTTCGCCCATCCAGGCCGCCAGAGCCCCCTCGTCGAAGCGATGGCTCTCGGCCACCTCCTTGGTGCCGGTGTTCAGGGCTTCGCGGGTCTGTTCCTCGCTTGGCGCGGCGTCGGCCATCGTCTTCCCTCAAGTTGGCCCTGGAAAAACACTAGCGAGGCCAAGGGGGCCTTGCAAAGGCGGCCGCGATTCTAGGGAAGGGCGCGCCAGCCGATATCCCGGCGATAGTGGCCGCCGGTGAGGGTGATCCGTTCGAGGGCGGCGTAGGCCAGGGCGCGGGCGGCGGCGACATCCTTGCCCCGGGCGCAGACATTGAGCACCCGGCCGCCCGCCGCGACCAGGGCCCCGTCGGCGCGGCGGGCGGTCCCGGCATGGAACACGATCACCTCTGGCCCGAAGTCGGCCTCGGCGCCGCCGATCACCGCGCCGGATTTCGGCGCGTCGGGATAGCCCTCCGCCGCCAGGACGACGCAGATCACCGCCTCGTCGCGCCAGGCCGGCGGCGGCAGGCCGTCCAGTCCACCCGTGGCCGCCGCCATCAGATAGGGGACGATGTCACAATCCAGGCGCAGCATCAGCACCTGGCATTCGGGGTCGCCGAAACGGACGTTGAACTCCACCAGTTGCGGCCCCTCGGCGGTGATCATGGTTTCGCAGAAGAGGGCCCCGCGGTAGGGCGCGTCCTCGCGGGCGATGCCGGCCAGCGCCGGGGTGATCAGGCGCGCGTCGATGGCCTGCACCGTCGCGTCCGAGAGAACCGGGGCCGGCGCATAGGCCCCCATGCCGCCGGTATTCGGACCCTTCTCGCCGTCCAGGGCCCGCTTGTGGTCCTGCGCCCCGCCGAACAGGATCCGGGTCCGCCCGTCGCACAGGGCGAACTGCGAGGCGATCTCGCCGTCGAGGAATTCCTCGATCACCAGGCGCGCCCCCGCCGCCCCGAACCGGCCGCCGAGCGCCTCGTCGATGGCGCGATCCGCCCCGCCCCGGTGGGGCGCGATCACCACCCCCTTGCCGCCGGCCAAGCCATCGGCCTTGATCACATAAGGTGGCGCCATGCCGGCCAGGAAGGCCTTGGCCGCCCCCGCGTCCTCGAACACCCCGAACCGGCCGGTGGGGAGGCCATGGCGCTGGGCGAAGGCCTTGGCGAAGGCCTTGGAGGATTCCAGCCGCCCGGCCGCCATGCTGGGCCCGAAGCCGGGGATGCCGGCCTCGGCGAGGGCGTCGGCGAGACCGGCCTCGATGGCCGTCTCGGGTCCGACCACGACCAGGTCGGCGCCGATCTGACGGGCCAGGGCGACCTGGCCGGCGACGTCGGTCGCCGCCACGGCCCGTGTTTCGCCGAGCATGGCCATGCCGGGGTTGCCGGGCGCGCAGACCACCGCCTCGACCAGGGGCGAGGCGGCGATCTTCCAGGCCAGGGCGTGTTCGCGCCCCCCCGAGCCGACGACGAGAACCTTCATGGGGCCGCTTTTTCTCGCCCGGCCGCCGACCGTCAAGCCGGACCGGCGGCGGTTTCGCTGGCGGTCATCGGGAAATAGGCGGTGAACGTGGCCCCCTGGCCCTCGGCGCTCTCCACCGTCAGCCCGCCGCGGTGGCGATTGACGATGTGCTTGACGATGGCTAGGCCCAGGCCCGTGCCGGCGTGCTCGCCGCTCTTCTGTCCCGCGACCCGGTAAAAGCGTTCGGTCAGGCGCGGCAGATTGGCCCGCGCGATCCCCGGTCCCTCGTCGGCGACCCTCAGCGCCACATAGCGCCGGCCGGCGGCGTGGTCGGGGGTCAACAGGTTGAGGTGGGCGCTCGCCGCCGAGCCAGGGGCGGCGCAGGCGCCGGCCTCCTGGCAGGTCTCGAGCGCCACCCGCACGCTCCCGCCGGCCCGGGTGTATTTCAGGGCGTTCTCGGCCAGGTTCTGGATCACCTGCAGGATCTGGTCGCGGTCGCCGGTCACGATCGCCCTGCCGATCGCCGGCAGGTCGGTGGCGAAGGCGACGCCCCGCTCCTGGGCCAGGGGGCCCAGGGCGTCCAGCACGTCGATCGCCGCCACCGCCAGGTCGACCTCGCCGGCGGGGGGAATGTGCTCGCCCAGCTCGATGCGCGAGAGGCTCATCAGGTCGTCGATCAGCCGCCGCATCCGCTCGGCCTGGACCTGCATGATGGCCAGGAAGCGGTCGCGGGCGGCCGGATCCTCACGGGCGTGGCCGCGCAAGGTCTCCACGAAGCCGGTCAGGGAGGCGAGGGGGGTGCGCAGCTCGTGGCTGGCGTTGGCCAGGAAATCGGCCCGCGTCCGCTCGCTGCGGCGGAACTCGGTCTCGTCGCGCAGGGAAATCAGCGCCAGGACCGCCTCGCCGTCGGTCTGGAGCGGCTGCGCGCTCACACGCCAGACCCGGTCCTGGGCGCCGCCCGACTGGTAGACGGCGTGGCCGTGACGCCGCTCGAACAGGGCCTCGTCCACCGCCGCCAGGACCTCGGGCGCGCGGATGGCGGTGGTCAGAGGGCCGTCGGGGCGCTGGATGCGCAGGAGGTCCCGGGCGGCGGCGTTGGCGTAGAGGAAGCGCCGGCTGCTGGGGTCGGCCCTGGCCCCGGCGGTCGCCAGCAGCAGCGGATCTGGCAGGTGCTCGAGGATGGCCGCGTAAGGCAGGGCCGTGGTCTCGGTCGCGCGGGCCGGGAACGTCGCCGCGGTCGCCGGGACGCCGCGGCGCCTGAACATGGCGCCCGCCATGGCCATGAGCGTCGGGCGAATCGGGTCGGGCGCGTCGTGGCCGATGTCAGTCATTGGGCGGGAATCTGGCGGGGATCATTACCGGTTAACGTGGCCGCCTATTGAGGTCCATTGTGTGACTTGCGCGTGACAGTGAGCGCCAGACTGTCCTTTGCCTTGAATCGCCCCCAATTTCCCTCGTAATAGGCGTGTCAGGACCGAAATCTACAACCGCAGCGAGCCAAAGACCGTTCATGAAACGCAAGTTCCTGGCAGTCGCGGCCGCCGCGCCCCTCCTGGCCGCCTCCATTCCGGCCCTCGCCCAGGTGACGATTTCGACCGCCACCAGCACGCCCGTCGCCACCGCCACGGCCAACAACGGCGCGCCGTCGGACGTCACCATCGCCGCCGGCGGCTCGATCACCCTCACCGCGCCCGGCACCGAGCTGAAGCTCAACAGCAACAACTCGATCGACAACGCCGGGGCCCTCAGCGGGAGCGGGGTCGATGACCTGATCGGCATCGACATACTCGGTGGCTTCACCGGCACGGCCACGAACACCGGCTCGATCACGCTCAACGAATCGAGCGCCACGACCGCCGACCCGAACAACGGCCTCGCCACCGGCCCCTTCGCCACCGGCTCTGGCCGCATCGGCCTGGAGGTCACCGGCGCCGGCGTCTTCACCGGCTCGATCATCGACACCGGCTCGATCTCGATCATCGGCAACAATTCCGCCGGCGTGACCATCCAGGCCCCCGTTTCCGGCGACTTCCTGATGCAGGTTGTCACCCCGCCGGCCAGTGGCTCGACCACCCCCACGGTCACCGACGGGACCATCTCCATCACCGGCGCCAACAGCGTCGGCCTCCAGGTCACCTCCTCCGGCTCGGTGGGCGGCAACATGCCCATCCAGGGGGTCAGCGCCCTGGGCGCCGCCTCCCAGGCGGTGCAGATCAATGGCAACGTCGGCGGCTGGATGAATTTCTCCGGCGCCGTGGTCTCCACCGGCTACCGCACCACCACGCGGTCGACCAATCCCTTCCTCGCCGCCACCTTCACCCGCGAGGAGATGCAGCAGGGCGGCGCGGCCGTGACCCTCGGCGGCAATGTCGTCGGAGGCGTGATCCTCAGCGCCCCGCCGCCCGTCAGCTCCACCAACCCAGATGTCGACAACGACGGCGTGCCCGACAACGTCCAGGGCACGGCCTCGGTGATTTCCTATGGCTCCTCGCCGGCCATGCAGATCGGCGCGGTGGGCGCGGGCGGCGGGGCCGCCCCGGCGATCGCCTTCGGGGCCTTCACCAAGAGCGACTACTTCAGCGCCAACAACCCCGCCCCGCCGGCCAAGACCTTCGGCCTTGTGGTTCAGGGCAGCATCGGCGCCCTGGGCCTCTTCGACCCCCTGACCTCGCCCAACCTGCCGGGCGTCGTCTCGGCCACCGCCCTGCAGATCGGCGGCCAGATCCTGGTGACCCCGGCCGTCGACACCTTCAACAGCAGCAACGTCTTTGTTTCGACGACCCCGGCCGTGTGGGCCGCGGCCGGCGCGGTCACCATCGCCGGCGGCCTCTACAACAGCGGCAACATCTCCGCCCAGGCCTACCAGGCCGACGCCACCGCAATCCACATCGGCGCCGACCCCTTGAGCGGCCACTGCAATCCCTGCGCCCTGGTCACCCTGCCGACCATCTACAACGACGGCCAGATCACGGCCAATTCCGTTCAGGTCAATTCGGCCACCACCCAGACCATCAACGGCGGCAATCTGCCGCCGACTCCGGCCCCCCTGCCGGTCAACGTCACCGCGGTGCTGATCGAGAAGGACTCCAACGTTTCCTCGATCGTCAACAACAGCGGCATCCTTGCCGAACTCACCGGCACCGGGGGGGTCGGCGGAAAGGTCACCGCCATCATCGACAAGTCCGGAAGCCTGGTGAACATCACCAACACCGGCTCGATCGACGCCGTGCTCAACAATACCCTGGCCACCACGCCCCTGCCGCTGGTCGGCGCCGACGGGACCAGCAACACCGTCGCCATCGACATCAGCGCCGGGACGGCCGCCCAGACCATCACCCAGGGCTTCTCCGCCGTCGTGGCCGCCGCCACGCCCTATGTCGCCACCCAGAGCTACGCGATCGGCGCGGTCGTCTCGTTCAACGGCAATATCTACAAGAGCCTGGTGGCGGTGGGACCGGGCGCCGATCCGGTCTCGGCGCCCACCGACTGGAGCCAGATCGGGGCCGTGACGCCGACCATCGGCGGCGATATCTATTTCGGCTCCGGCCCCTCGACCCTCAACGTCACCGCCGGCATCGTCGCCTCGACGACCATCGCCATGGGGGCCGGGCTCAACACCGTCAATGTCCAGGGCTCGGCCGCCGGCCCCAATGGCGCGCCCAACAGCCCCATCGTCTCCGGCTACCTCAGCGAGCGGGCCGGGGGCTCCTTCGCGCTCAGCGTCGGCATGGCGACCCTTCGCGACACCAATCCCAACGCCGTCGCCGCCTCCAGCATCAATATCGGCTCGGGCGGGGTGCTGGTCGTCGCCGCCGATCCTGGCGCCCCGGGAGGTTCGCGCAACACCGACTTCATCAATACCGGCCTCACCAAGATCGCCGCCGACGGCCAGATCGGCCTCACCCTCCTCAGCCTCCAGGCCGCCCCCAGCCAGACCTATACGGTCATCGAGGGCGCGCTCGGCTCGATCACCGCCCCGAACCTCGGCCCCACCGCGATCGGCAACACGCCGTTCCTCTACACCGCCACCTCCGCCCTGGTTGCCGACGACCCGGCCACCGGCAAGGAGGAGGTCCAGCTCACCGTCGAGCGCAAGACCGCGGCCCAGCTCGGCTTCAACGCCGGCGAGGCGGGGGCCCTCAACGCCGTGCTCGCCGCCCTGCCGGTGACCAGCGACGCCGGCATCCAGGCCCAGCTCCTCGCCCAGACCACCGAGGCGGGCCTGAAGTCGGTCTACGACCAGCTCCTCCCCAATCAGGGCCAGGGCATCTTCCACGCCCTCGACGCGGCGGCCCAGAAGATCTCCACCTTCACCGGCGGCCCGCCGGACGTCGGAACCCACATCGGCGGCTCCAGCCTTTGGCTGCAGGAAGTCAATGAGCGCATCGACCGCTCGGGCCTGGATTCGGTCGGCTCCTCGTCCAAGCTGCTGGGCCTGGTGGGCGGCTATGAGCGGATGGGCGTGGCCGGCGGGGCGCTGGGCCTGTCGCTGGCCTATTTCAACGTCCAGGAGAGCGACGAGTTTTCGGCTCTGGGGGCCCACGACGTCGGCTCCCTGGTCGAGGCTGGCCTCTATTACCGCCGCTCCATCGGCCACCTCACCGTCTCGGCCCGCGGGGCCGGCGGCTACGGCTGGTTCTCCGAGGACCGCCGCTTCGCCTCGGGCACGGAATTCGACCGCGCCCAGGCCAGCTGGACCGGGTCGTTCATCGACGCCCACTTCGGGGCCGGCTACGAGGTCAAGATCTTCGGCCCCTACTACGCCCGCCCGGAAGTCTCCCTCGACTACCTGACCCTGCATCAGAGCGGCTACGCCGAGAACGGGCTCAATCCCGGCTTCAATCTCACCGTCGCGTCCCAGACCGACACCCAGTTCTCGGGCCAGGCGGTCATGGTCCTCGGCCGGCAGTGGGGCAAGGCCAACTGGCTGCGCGCCGAGCTGCGCGGCGGCTACCGCGAGGTGTTCTCCGGCACGGTCGGCGATATCACCGCCAACTTCGCCAACGGCACGCCCTTCGTGGTCACCGGCGATCCCGACAAGGGCGGCTGGATGACGGTCGGCTTTTCGCTCAAGACCGGCTCGCAATTCTCCTATCTCGCCCTCGAGGGCGACGCCGACTTCCGCTCCGGCGAGCAGCGTTTCGACCTGCGCGTCGCCGGCCGCTCGATTTTCTAGGGGTCGGCCGCGGCCCTCCCCTTCACCCCCATCGACGCGGTCGGCGTCGCCGCCGCGATCTGCTCGATGACCAGCTTCGCCCCCCAGGCCTACAAGATCTGGCGCGAGCGCGACGCCTCCTCGGTGTCGCTGCGCATGTATCTGGTCACCGTGACCGGCTTCGCCTTGTGGATCGCCTACGGCGTCCTCATCGGCCGCTGGCCCCTGGTGTCCTCCAACGCCGTCTGCCTGGTCATGGCCGCCGGCATCCTCGTCCTGAAGCTTCGCTTCGACCACAAAGGCCGGTGAGCGCTTGGGCGAGGATCCGCCGGCCGGAGTAGCAGCCCCGGCGCCGGGCGGCCCGGCCGGCTGGGGCGAGCTGATCGGCCCGCGCCTGGCCCCGCGCACCGCCCTGGTGCTCCTGGGGATCTGGCTCAACGCCGCCGATGGCCTGGTCACCGCCACCATCATGCCTTCGGTGGCCCGCGACCTGGGCGGCTACGCCTGGTTCGGCTGGGCGGTGGCGATCTATCTCCTGGGCTCGATTCTCGCCAGCGCCAGCGCCGGCCAGCTCGCCGCCCGCCTGGGGCTCACCCGCGCCCTCGTTCTCGCCTCCCTCGTCTACGCCGGCGGCTGCGCCCTGAGCGCCGCCGCCGGCGGCATCGCCCCCTTCATGCTCGGCCGCCTGGCCCAGGGCCTGGGCGGAGGCTGGGTGGTCGGCTTCTGCTACATCGCCATCACCCAGATGTTCGCCGAGCGCCTGTGGGCGCGGATGTTCGGGGCCGGGGCCGGAGTGTGGGGGATCGCCAGTTTCTTAGGTCCCCTTCTCGGCGGGGCCTTCGCCGCCGCCCATTTCTGGCGCGGGGCCTTCTGGATGTTCGCCGCCCAGGGCCTTGTCCTGGCCCTCGCCGCGCCCCTGCTCCTGGCCGGGGGCGCGAAGCGTCAGGAAAGCGATCGCCGCCCGCTGGCCTGGCGCACCCTGGGCGTGCTCTCGATCGCCATCCTGGCCATCGCCGTGGCCGACATCACCGAGCGGGTCGGCGAGGCCAGCCTTCTCCTCCTCGCCGGCCTCGCCCTCCTGGCCTTCGCCGGCCTCGTCAACGCCCGTCCCGGCGAGCGCCTCCTGCCGCCCAACGCCATGCGCCCGCGCACGATCTCGGGGGCCGGCTACGCCATGATCTTTTTCATGTCGGCCGCCTCGACGGTGTTCGGGGTCTATGGCGCGGCCATACTGCAGGTGGTCAATGGCCTCAGCCCGCTGACCGCCGGCTATGTGGTGGCCAGCGACGCCGTCGG